>CAYTUV010000004.1:0-145192 GCA_964441505.1 uncultured Melioribacter sp.
ATACTAAGAAGTTCTACTCGTTTATCAATTTTGGGTAATGATAAATTAGAATTATCATTTCTACCTGCTGCAAATGATAAAAATGATAAAGAGGATAACAGGAAAAGCATAATTATTTTTTTCATTTCATAGCTCAGGTTGAAAAAGTTATTAAATAATAGTTTTACTTTACATTCTGTTAAAATATATTCTGTATTTCAGACGCTTGGAAATATTCGATGTTCGCAGTTTGTTGATAATTCCTTGTTAACTGCACAGAAGCCTTGTCAAAAGCACAGATTATAAGGAGAATATTTATAAACCTATAAATTGTTTTACCAATTTTATTCTTTGGCGACTAATCGGTAGAATATCTCCGCTTTTTAATAAAGCACGGTATTGACCACCGCCATAGGTTTGAATCGTATCTATACCATTGATATCAATTATAAATGATTTGTGAATTCTGAAATAATTTGAGGAAAGTAGTTGGGCGAGAGCTTTCATCGATTTATCGCAATAGGCAATCTGTTTATCCTTAAGATGCAATTCAACATAAATATTTGCTGATTTGAAATAACGAATGTCTTCCAGTGGAATTACTTTAGTCTCAAATGCCCGTTTTACAGTGATATATTTAATTGAATGGCCATCTAAAGCATGATTTGATTTTAATCTTTGAAAAGCTGCTTTCAATCTGTCAATACTGTATGGTTTAGGAATAAAATCCAATACACCATATTCAAATGCTTCAATAGCCCTATTTATGTTTGCTGAAATAACAATCGTGTGGAATGATTTGCTTACAACTTGTTTTAGGATTTGAAATCCATCCCTTGCATTGAGATTTAAGTCTAACAATAAAACATCTATCGGTTTTTCATTCAGGTATTCAAGTGCATTGCCCAACGAAGTCTCAATGTGAATCGATGTAATTTCCTTTTTCAGAATTTGTTTGACTAACGATTGTATGTCTTCTGCGGTAGGTCGCTCGTCTTCAACAATTAGTATGCGCATCATCTATCCTTAATTTCAATAGTCGTTTCCCATCCTTGTGCAAGTCTATTTGAAGCTAAATTCCATCTGTTTGGGTAGCTTTCCTCAAGCCGACTTTTAATGTATCGCAACCCAAAACCACTTGAATCCTTTGACTCATCGGTATTAAAGTCGCCATCATTTGAAAGAATATATTTAGTGCAATCCGAATTCTTTATTCGCTGTAATTTAAATATTCCAGTGATTTTATTTTCATAGCCGTGCGTTAGTCCGTTTTCAATAAGTGTATGAAATATCATTGGTGGAATATTTTCCTTTTCATTAATGTCTAATATTTCCATTTTATAATCAGCGCCCTTGCGATAGCTCATAATTTTAAGATGAGCTTTACACAAATCAATTTCTTGTTTTATTGGAATTAGTTTAAGAGCAGAAATTTGATTTATCATTCTAAATTCCTCTGCCAGAGCTTCAATAAGTTTAATAGCTGAATTGGAATCCTTTCGGAGCCATACGATTATTGATGTTAATGTATTTAAAATGAAATGTGGATTAATATTCTTCTTTAATAATTCGTTTTCTAAATGAGCAGATTTAAGTTGCGCTTCCTTTTCGGCTTTTTCACTCCTTGCAAACTTCTTGGCTATTGAAAAGCTTGTGCATATTACCATGACTGTTGCCAATCCGGCAAAAGCAAAATTGAAATGATAAGCTACCCATGCTAAAGCGAGACCGCTGATAATAATTATACTTTCTTCCCGTCGTCTGAGTAATGCTGCCAACGCAATAGAACTGCTTTCAATAAGAACTATGAGAGTAAAAACACTAAAAAAAATCAAAAAGTTTGCAAGGAATAATGAAGTTATAAGATTTGTTAAGATTACTAGCCCAATAAATTTTTTAGGAAATGAAAACATGTAAATAAAAAAAGCGGGAAAAAGAATAGAGAATACTACCGTAATTAACTGATAGATATATAACTGCCATGTCACAATTGTGGTTGGGACATTAATTATAAATGGAGCTAGATTTGTTGTTGAATCTAAAATCACAACAAAACAAATTAAACTGAATAACAGGTGTTCAGTTCTTCTTTTTCTTGCTAAATAGAGAAAAAGATTAAACAGAAATGGAATAAATAAAATTCCTATTATAAAAAACGATTGATACGCCGAGATGAACAAATTCTTTAGTGTAGCATCGTAAGGACCAATTATAAGGCCGCCGTAATACCATTTCCATGATGAAGAGTTATGATGATTAGATATTCGGAGAATAATTGTATGCTTTCCAACAGTTATGAGATAAGAAGGCAGAGGCAGATTAAAATTGAATTTGCCTGCTGATTCATCAGCGTTTTTGATTCCAATGATTCCATTTTGTGCAATCTTCATCCCATCCCAATAAATTTCATATGCCGTAATAAAATTCATTGGGAATAATCCTAAAACAGTTCCCTTGCTAACTGTATCCTCAATAATAATTTCAGTTTTTAAAAGCCAATTTCCTTCTGAGTATTTCTCCATAGATAAAGAAGAATTAACAGGAAGCCATGAAAAATTATCTAAATTTTCAAAAAACTCTTTTGACGCATTATCTTTTGCAATTTGCCAATGTTTTAATTGAATAGATTTATTGGAAGAAGAAATAATGTTATATGGAGCTTCTGTTGTTGCGCTATTAAGACTAACAACTGAGAGAAAAATAATAATAAATATGAGAACAGAATGATGATTAAATTTTTTCATTATGCTTAGAGTAACAGCTTCTGAATAAATACTAACACAATATTGTAATTTAAAATTTATAGAAAAAGATTTGCGGAAACAAAGCATTGTTACTAACCTTAATTCCCTCTGTTTTTTCACTTTTCTACTTTAAATGGATTTTAGAATTATGTTTACTTGATACAAACGAGCTATGTATGTAGTTGGTGAGTCACGTTTTCTCCTATTGTAAAACTATTGCAATCTCTGAAAAACTTTTTAATTCGATCTAATTTAAAAGAATTTAGAAAAAAAGAAGTGCTTTGTAATCAGTCCCACCGAGGCGGGATGGGTTCGAGCCTGCCTGCCGGTAGAGTCTGTTGCACAAGGAAGCATGTCATTTCGCAGGAGTTCCGTTTTGTGGAACGACTGAGAAATCTTACGATAATGTTACATAAAGATTTCTCCTCCGCTAAAGCGGAATCGAAATGACCGTGAAAAGAGTTCTGCAACACGCTGGGTAGGCAGGTCTCATAGCCAGCTCAAAAAACCCCAAAACGAAAGATTTTGGGGTTTTGTTTTTTGAATTATCTTCGTAACACAAACAAAAAATCATGTGCTCTCCTGGAATAATTAGGCTGATGCTGATATAAATAAAAACTTCTCCAGAGTCGGGCTTACCCTGGAGAAGCTCAAGGAGAGGCATATATGCATCGAAAGTTGCGGGGCCCTTTCTTCCCCGCCTGCCTCTAATTATTTAGAATGCGAATGTCACTCCGAACATATGACTTGACTCAAAATATTTTACATCTCTATAAGCGTAGTCAACTTTTACATCAACTCCGCCTATATTATATTTTAAGCCGAAGCCGACTGTATATTTATAGAGGAATGTGCTCGACTCATATTCCGGCGCGAAGGAATAACCGCCTCTGATAAAAAGCAGATCGTTGTAGCAATATTCCGCACCCAGTTTATACTGATCGCTTGAAAAATTATTATTCTGGAATGACGAAGAGATAAATAATTTATTGCTTTCATTTATTACCGGCTGATATGATAAACCGATTTCAAATGAAGAGGGCAGATCAAACGGCGCAGGATCGATTTTGTAATATTGTAACGGCCGGGTTAAGCTTGGTGCCTCAGCCTGAATATTTAATCCCGAACCTCCGTATTTCATTTGTGGTCCCAGGTTTTTCATTGCCATCGCAAAACTAAGTCCTTCAACACCCGCCAGACCTGAATACATCACGCCAAGATTGATGGCAATTCCGGTTGTGCTGACAAGATTGAGTGTTTCACTAATAAGATTTGCACTCAGACCAACCGAAACTCTGTCACTCAGATTTTTTGCATACGTCAGACCCATGGTCATCAGTTGGGGACTGTAAGTTTGTCCGGTTCCATCTGGGTTTTCGACTGTCGTTACCGGTATATCTTCCATCGACAGTGATTTAATTGAAAAGGCAATAGAGCCTATACTCCCAACCTGAAGGCCGATGGCTGCATAGTTAACGCCGATATCTGCAATGTGGGACATATAAGAGAATGAAGCTTCAACCGGTTGACTGGTACGAGATAGCCCAGCCGGATTCCAGAACAACGCATCAACTCCTCTCAGAGAAGAAATGTTGGATCCATTCATACCGATTCCGCGCGCACCAACCGGGATTAATAACTGAGCAGCTCCTCCGGTTCCGTTTCTAGTACCTCCGCCTGCAAATAAAGGAACCTGCGATACTAAAAAAAGCGCCATTAAGATTAAGTTAATTTTATTTCTCATTTTTCTCCTCAAACTTTTTTTACAATTTTAGAATTTGTCGAGAATCTGTTGTTCCTGGACTATGGAAAACTTCAGCGTCTTAGTCTTGCCAAGATCGGGCATCTCTATGAATGCGATATAAAGACCGCTTGCAGCAGGCAACCCGGATCCGTTCATCAAATCCCATCTTTCAAACTGTGAGTTATTATCTTTCTCAATAACCCTGATCATTTCACCGGCAACGTTCACAATTCGGATTGTAGCTTTATTCGGCAGGTGACTGAATGTAATCCATCGGAAATATTTATTCTGTTCCTGGGTATTAACTCCGTAGTAAGGATTCGGGAAGACATTGATTTTATTCACGTCATCCTTGGCAAGATCGGCATTATTAGTATTGGCAGGCGCCGTAAACGAGAACTCATCATCAACGGAATTTGGTTTTGTTGTGATAATTTTAAATACCGTTCCAGGTTCAGGCAATTTTTTATCTGCCGGAAGAGAAGCAATATTTGCCGCATCCACCAGGTTCCATCCAACAAATACTAATCGTGAAAATCCGCCATACGTTCCCCATACAGTGTTATAATCTCTCCATAATGCAGCAGCAACTGCACCAGGTACATCTGCCGTAACTTTTGCTAATATATCATTGTATCCTTTACTTCCGGGAGTTTTATCAATTGGCATTGCCATATAAATTGCATCTGTCTGAGGATCGTTATTTCCACCAGATTGAACGTTGTCCTGAGTAGTCAGATCGAACACACCATTCGCGTTAACATCCAGAATCTCGGGTAATATCTGGTAATCATCGGCGGTGGAAGAGGTGCCTCTTGTATTCCATATTTGAAATGGAACATTTATAACAGCGCCTGGTGCCGGACTGAATATAAGAGCCCTTCCTCCGGTTGATGTAAATCTAATTTCTATATCATCCGGAATTAATGCCGCAAGTCCCGTGATATTGCTTGGAGCGTTTGATCCTCCAATAAACGGCGTGCAACGTGATAGCCAGTAATCATATGAGTTGTCAGTATTTCCTGCAACATAATTTGTTCCGAATACCCAAACAGCGCCGCTTTTCTGTTCATTAGGAGTCGCATTTTCCCAATCCCAGTTTACGGTTGCGCTAACCGGCGGATTTAACGTACCGTTAGCATTGGCAGTGACCAGAAAATCTTTAATATCATTCGGCGGACCAGTTACTTTAATTTCCAATCCGTCAATGATAGGATAAGAATTATCTCCAGACTGATTTACAACTTTACTGGCTTTCTTAACTCCCGTGTTAACATCAATTACGTTCCATACAATATTAGAACCAACTTTTTCAAAAGTGACTTTGTAATTATGTCCGGTTACCAGAGTTGGATCTTTAACGGTCACCTCAACATTTCCATCTGACTTGGATGATGTTTTAGATGTATGTGTAATACCGGTTACAGAGTTACCGTAAGTATTAGTATATCGAACACCCGGATTAGGACTTTTCGGAGTTACTCTAATTGATGCAATTGGATTTTCAAGAACCTGAGGAATTGCTAATGGATCGGGATTAAATGAATATGATGTAACCGCATAATAATACTCAGATCCATTATAAAGAGGTTGACCGGTTTTCACATAATCTTGTGTAATGTCAATTGATCTTGAGATTCCGGCATCCTTACCATACTGGACGGCAACTAATTCATTATTACCGGTCCTGCTGTCAAAGACATAGTCATATAAAACTTTTAAATTGTTTACCAAATCATAAGTAGCAATTAATTTTGCATCAGCTTTTAGAGAGGATGATAAAGGCAGTTGATAAACATTATACCCTTCGAATTTATAACCTTTTTGAGAATATCCTTCTGTTAATGCCGCAGCAGTAGGATCTCCCCACGAAAGAATTACTTCCTTGTCCAAACCGGAAGCATTCACAATTGGAAGAGCCGCGCCGGTAGGAACTCGGAAGAAATCATTGTAAGCATCTTGAGCAACTTTATCATAGGCTTTTAGAAGAGTTACCGAGTTAAGATAATCGGTTCCCATAGCACAAATTTGTGCAACAACAATTTCTTGTGTATCACGTGGTGCCATATTGAATGGACCGGACGCAGAACCTATTCTTCTATCGCTGGTGCTTATAATTTCTCCATCTACCCAACCGGTCCCCGTAACTGGATCACCAGACAAAGCAAATGGAGTGGCTCTTGCCCCAAGTCTGGCGGGTGTTCTAAAAGATTCTCCGCTTCTTCCAATTCTGCCCTGGAAAAAATTATAAAACTCAGTTGTTCCAGCATAAGTGCCATTCGGTGGATCAGACACCGCAGGATCTCCTTTTGCAAAATAGTAGAAGGCGGTCATAGGCAGATTTCTCTTGCCGCCAATTTTCCTTCCTCTAAAAATTGCAGTATCGGATGGAGCTCCATTAACAACTGGTCCTTGGAAAAAATCAAAACCTGTTGCCGGCGGAATCATTGTTCCATATTTCGAATCGTGATTCGAAGCATTGTAAACGAAACCAAGGCTTAAAGTTGTATCGCAACCTGCCATATCATCATCGGAAAATCCTAAATCAATATCGGACCACATACTAACGTACATATCTCTGAAGGTGTCTGTACTTTTGTTTATTAACAGGTATTTCCTGAAAATCATATTACCGAGTGGACCCGCTTGAGAATATGCCCACATAGTACCTTGCTCTTCAATACCCATTGGTTGAGAACCATGAAGTGCTGTTGTCTTTGTTTGATCCAGATCATTAGCAACGTACCAGATTGTTTGACTTGCGCCGGGAACTCCGGGTATATCCACATCAGGATTATATTTTTTATCACCGTCTTTATCTTCGTACGGTGCGCCATCCTGCCATGGCCATTCTTTCCAATCTAAATCATATTGATTGAAAATTTCTGCAAGAGGTACTCCCTCGTCTCTTGATTCCATCGTAAGATCAGCTGTTCTATAATCCGGTCTTACACGATAGATTCTGTTCTTAGGCAAATTTGGACTTTCTGCTACACCGGGCGAAAGTATTTTACCTTGTTGAAGTCCGGCAACGTATGCATTTCCTCCAACTCTAATATCAGTAGCACTTCCATTTATTTTCGCTCCCCACAAAAGACCGGATTCATAAGCCGCTGTTTTACCGCTTCCTTTTGGGAAAAAGAAACCAGCATTATTCGAATCCAGATCATCGGAATCACCATCACTTCTAAAGAAGGTTGAGATGCTATTAATATTTAGACGCGTTGTATTCGGTGAACCCAAGGTTGTCTTATTCACTTTTGTTTTTGTTCCTTTTCCCTCGGCAAATTGCCTTGCAGGTAAAAACAAGAGGGATAGAACAATAAGCAATAACATTACCATTTTATTTTTAATCATTTTCATTAACTCCCATTAATTTTTTTTCAACAATAGACCTGTTAATATTCCAATCTGAGACCTAAACGAATCTGCCGCGGCGGTCCCCAGAAGTTTGGATTAGTCATTAAGTATCCGTTAGCTACCTGCTGGTATTGTTGGTAGTAATCAATATTTATTGCTCTGTACATTTCAGTATATCCTGCTTGGTTAACAAGCTGTCCGCTTAACTGTGGATTACTTATATAACCATCATCAGTATTAGACCCGGTTCTCAGGAATACATTTTCAACATTCTTTTTATCAAAGAGATTGATAACAAATAAGTAAACATTCAGTTTTAATTTATCGAACAGATGAATTGTTTTGTCTACACGAAGATCAACCTGAAACGTAGATGGGGTTATAGAAGCGTTTAAAGCCTCAACCGGGACTCTACCTCTCGGATTTCCTTCAAGATCTGCGGCACCAACACCACGTGTAAATGGATGACCGCTTGAAAATCTCATCAGCAGTGAAGCGCCAAATTCTTGAAGAAGTGATGGACCATCATTTACACCAAAATGGTAATCAACATTGATACTTCCTCTGAGTGCATTATTAAAAACAAGAGGCGACACATAATTTGGTAAAAATGTTACGCCTTCTGCACCGGCAACCATACCGCTATTTGAATTCGGGAAAGAACCTGTTCCCTGTGCGTCCTGGAAGGATAGTGATGCGTTTAGCGCTATTCTACTTGTTCTCCGCATCTGAAATGATAATTCAAATCCTTTGGTCGTTGCAAAATCGCCATTAGCATAAACCGGATAATTTTTCGTTTGCGACTCTTTGCTTGCGACAACCATCTGATATGTGACCTGATCTTTTATATCTTTATAATATCCGGTGATGTCGAATGATGCGAAGTCTCCGATCTGTTGTGTGAATCCGATTTCGTATTGGATTGTTTTGGTTGGCTGCAGACTAAACGCAACGGGCTGTGGCAAATAATTTCCGCCTACCAAGTTACGGGCTGATGCATAGTAGCCCTGATAGATATCTGCTAGACGAGTCTGCTGAACGAATTTTCCATACTGGGCATGAAACATAGTTGCATCAGTTACAGGAAATGAAACGCCAATTCTTGGACTTAGATATGCATAGGATGGTACTCTTTTCAAACCTGCTGGAATGATATCGTAATTGCTGCTAAAATTAAAAGCGGCATCCGGATAAGTAGGGTCGACAAATTCGTAGGTGTCTGTATTTACATAATCAAACCGTAATCCAAGATTCAGAATAATATCTTCGAAAGTGATTTTATCCTGGATAAATGCAGACGCAAATACCGGGCGGTGGGGACCGAAGAATTCATCATCATTAAGTTCATTGCCTAGCACATCGTAACCGTAATTATTCACGCCTCTTGTTTGCATTACCTGTTCAATTGTTTTTGTTCCTCTTGCATTAATGAGTCCTGCCAGAGCAACAGCATTGCCATTCGCCAAACCAAAATTTCTCATTGTATACTTTTGATATTCGCCGCCTAATCTGATTGAATGAATTTTATTTGGATCCCAGGAGAAAGTTCCGCTTAGAGTGTAGTTCTCTCTGCTAAACTTTCCGTAACCTGCTAGCGGGTCACCTGGTTCACTGAAAGCAAACCCATAAACACTAATCTGTTTTGGTCTTGTATACCGGTCTTGAAAATTTGTAAATCCTACCTGAGCATTGGCTAGACTGTCTCCATAGGCCATGAAATCATCTTTCAAGTAAGGATCATAAAATTTTTGGGATTGCATGAAGTAACCCAAAGTTATATCGTAATACATATTATCCTTAAGAACGTGTGTAAACTTCATACTGATCGAACCATTCTTCCCGTCTCTCTGTTCAGTCCTGGAACTATTCAACATGTTACTTATACTTCCGGCAACCCGATTCGAATTTTGAGGATTAAGAAAAGACTGGTCTGTGTATGTTCCGGCAAAACGAAGTTGTACTGGATTAAGATCGACAGATATTGTTGAAGAAAAAGTGACAGATCTGTTTTGATTGTCCTTAAGCGGTCCAGCAGGATAAACAAGGTTAATGGAATCCTGTGTTGATGCATCACGGTACCAGCCTAAGTTAATACCGGGATAGCGTTGGGGATTTGGATCTCTTTGATAATTATAATTCGCTAGACCGAAAAATTTAATTTTTTCACTGAGAAGAGGTCCGCTTATTGTTCCGGTTAATTCATCATAACCGTACCAATAAGCACCCAGACGCTGCTTTCCGTCGAATGCTTTATCCTTACTCTTAAAGGTGATGTTATCGGTGACATAATCTAACGAGGCTTTAAATTCTCTGCTTCCGGTTCGTAGCTGCTGACGGATAATACCTGCATTCGCTCCGCCATATTCAGCCGTATATCCGCCAACCTGAACCTGAACTTCTTCAACTGCATCCTGAACAACTCTGACGGCATTATTACCCGTCATTGGATTTCTTACGTTAATTCCTTCTAAATAAAAACCTGTTTCATCAATTCTTCCTCCACGAATGAATACCGTGTTATCCTGAAGAACAACACCAGCCGAAAGTCCAATAATATTATTCATCCCTCGTACCGGCAGGTTTTCGATATCCTCCTGCGTTGTAACACGAATCGCATTGGTGTTGCTCTTATTTACCAACTCCCTCTGAGCAACAATCGTGATTTCGTTCATCGAGACATCCTGAGACGACAATTCGAAATTCAGTTCGGTTGTCAAATCCGAAGAAACTCTTACATTTGTTACAGAGTTTGAAGTGTAGCTGATGAATGAGGCTTTAACTTCATAAGTGCCTGCAACCAAATTTGATATTACATAATCACCGTTCAAATCGGTGGCGGCACCAAATGAAGTTCCAACAACAATCACATTTGCACCAATTAAAGGTTCGCGAGTATTCCTGTCAACTACTCGTCCCTTTATTTTGCCAGTTGATGCAACCGCAACTGATGAGGCAATGAATAGAAGAAAAATAAATACGGTTAGGATTTTTTGCATATTTCCTCCTTGACTGATGAATAAATATTTCTTGAGAGTTTATTCTGTCGGCAATTTATAATCAGCGGTAGTACTATGAAATGTTTCTGTGGTAAACGGTTTCAGCATTTTTCAAACGGCTGATAGAATGTTTATAAGTACCAACGGCAAAAATAAATTGGCGACCATTAATCGTTTGCTGTTTTCTTTCTCACTATAATTTTAAACTCGAATACAGTTGAAAGATTCAGCAGACCAATCAGAATTAATATCGCTCCAACCATTGCAGCCAGACCAAGCATTCGCAGCCAGTAATCCTGTAAATAATATCCCGTCGTATTCATGATGAAATTGAAGGGGATAAACAATAACAGCCCGATAAGTATTAACAAATAGATAGTACGCTTTTTCATAGGCACTCCTTAAGCAATCGCTTCTCCATATCTTCGAAGAGTATTTTCGATAAATATATTTTTATATAATCTATAGCCTAGTATGCGAGTACATCATGCAGTAAGGTTAAATACTTACATCTGATAAGACGCATATAATTTTAAAAGTATCAGTGTATTAATTCGTGCCTACCACATTAGGCTATAGGCCGCTTATCTAATTATTTAACCGGTTAAATTTTAGGTGATAATTTTTTCAAAAGAATTGCGATATTAAGTGCAGAGTATTTTGGTCATAACTTGCGGAAGATTCGTATTGAGCAGAAAAAGCATTAATGATTTTCTCAGAGAACAATTTGTTGAAAGGGATTACCCTTCCTTCCACCTTATCAACTCACTTGGGTGGTTAGTATTAATTGCCGCCGATTCTCTTGTTGTAAGCCCCAAGGAGGTTTTTAGAAATTTTACTTCTTTTGGAAATAATAGCCTGCAATGGATAAGTGGTTATTTAATCACAATCTATATCCGAACTATATATTTGAAGTACCGGTACCGCACAAAATCAATTCAGAACACAATTCTATATCTTCTCATAATCTCAACTCTCTCGTCAATACTTTTTTATATCACTGCTCATTTGATTGGTACACTTTTTAATTACAGTCTGATAGATGGCTATCTGCAAAATGTTTTTTCATTGAATTATTTTGCATCGCGAATGACGCAGATACTTCCTCTAATGACTACCTGGAGTTTGCTCTATTTTGGAATTAAGTTCTGGATGGATTTGTCTGCGGAGAAGGAACGGGCGGAGAAAGCCTCTCTGCTTGCTCAAAGCGCACAGCTTCAAATGCTTCGATATCAGGTTAACCCCCACTTCTTATTCAATTCATTCAGTTCGCTCCGGGCTCTCATCCGTTCGGACAAATATAAAGCCGAAGAGATGATTAGCAAGTTGTCTGACTTTTACAGATACACGCTAACTGTAAAGAGTGAATCGGAGATACTGTTAATCAAGGAAGTTGAAGCAATATCAAATTATGCCGAGATAGAAAAAATACGTTTTGAAGATAAAATTAATCTCGAATTCAGCATTGATCCTGCCGCACAAGATTACCCCATACCAAGTTTTATCATTCATCCTCTGGTTGAGAACGCAATTAAGTATGGAATGCAAACGAGTCCGCTCCCATTACAAATTAAAATTCTTGCAGAAGTTAAGAAGTATGGCCTCTCAGTAAGTGTGTTGAATTCGGGCAAATGGATTCCGGCGGGTACAAATTCACATTACTACGGAACCGGGACGGGGTTGTCAAACATCAAAAGGAGGTTGGAATTTTCTTATCCAGGCAAACATAAGTTTGAGATCTCGGAAAAAGATGGTTTTGTAATTGTAAAATTTGAGATATACAGGGAGTCAAGATGAATAAGATTTACAAAGTAGTAATTGTAGATGATGAGAAACTGGCCCGCGATGACCTTAAAGCGCTTCTTAAAGAGTTTTCTGAAATTGATATTGTCGGCGAAGCAGATAATGTTGGTGATGCTAAGGTTCTAATTGACCGTCTGTCACCGGATCTGATTTTCCTTGACATTCAGATGCCCGGAAAATCGGGCTTCGATCTTTTATCTGAGGTTAAAACCGAGGCGGAGATTATATTTGTAACCGCTTACGACGAATACGCCATTAAGGCATTTGAGGTAAACGCGCAGGATTATCTTCTGAAACCGGTTAATAAGGAAAGGCTTGCCCTTGCAATTGAGCATCTTGCATCGGATGATGGTCCGCCGCTGGAATATTTCAGAAAGATCAATTACGATGACAATATTTTTTTAATGATTAACAACAATTATCAATTTGTAAAAGTAAGTTCGATAATAAAAATCACGGCAGCAGGTAATTATTCCGAGATACAAACGAACGGAAAAGCAAAAGGATTGGTTCTTAAATCGATGAAAGAATGGGTATCAAGACTTCCTGCTAATAATTTTATCCGGATTCACCGCAATGCGATCATTAACCTGGAATTCCTTGATCATATCGAGGATTGGTTTAATTATTCTTATCAGGTCTATCTTAAAGGATTCGAAAAACCGATTATTATGAGCAGAAGATATGCCGCTCAATTAAAAGAAAGAATGGCATAGGCAAATTTTATTTACTGTTCACACGCTACTCAGAATAATCATCAGTCTCTATTACCTTTCAATTCAGATTTTCACCCCTTATCACAAATTTCTTCTGAAATAATTTTTTATTTATCATTTTGCGTTCAAATTTTTTTCATTACAATTAATCAGAATGATGGAGTAAAGATTAGAGCGGATCAGCTCGGATAGATAGAGAATAAAAATTTTCCCGTTTTAGCTTCATCATCCCCCCCTCTCTAAAGATACTCTCTCGGTCTTTAGGGAGGTTTTTTTAATGTGCTATCATCTAGAATTCGGACGAACAATTTCTTGGCCTGATTAAAATATTTTTTTAAGCGGTTTTAATAACTGGCAAGTGGTAGAACGAAATATTTTTTCAACAGTCCTATATTGTAACAATGGTGAATATCTTTTATCTGATTCAGAAACCTTATAGATGGTTTGTTCATCGAAATCATAATAACTCTATAGGAGGAAATATGAAAACGAAAACATTAATTCTCTCTGCATTCTTTTTTCTGTTTCTAATGGCAGCAAGTGTTTTTCCTCAGGTCGGCAATCCAGGCGAAGTAGATGATGCCCATAAAATTGTTTATAAAAATCCTCTCAAAGGTTTATACTGCAATAATGAGGATGTCCGGCTTGATTGTGCTTTTGTTCTCGGAGAACTAAAGTACAAGAAAGCGGTCATTCCTTTAATGAGAATGTTGAGAGAGGATCCTTCCGAAGCAGTTCGTATTGTGGCTGCTCAGTCACTTATTAAGATTGGAGACCCGCAAGGTGTTTATCTTGTAAGTAGAACAAAGGAATTTAATGACTTTGCGAAAGTCAGAAAATATGCCGAAAAATTTTACAATACTTACGTGTATGAACAATCTGTGGCCAAGAATAAAGAAAGTTTTGCAGAAGATATTTTAGCCGCAATGGAAGCCGAGAAATAATCTGCTCTTTAGAATGGTGTCAAATCTGTAGATGAAAATTCATTGACTTGGAGAGGAATGCTATATTCCCCTCCAGGTCTCATATCAACCGTCCCCCTAGTTAATACTGTCTGTTTGTTTTGTAGATTGCCAAAAGAAAAATTTGTTGTTGCACCTGCTGATTGTGACGCAACAAATTAATTGCTATTTTGCATGTGAGTTTTGGATAAGAACACTCATAAACGAAGAATTCTGTGTTTTTTCCCTCTTTTTTTTTCTCGAAATTGACCTGGCACAACCAATCTTCTTCTACTTTGCTCAATTACTGATGCAAAAAACCGATGTGGACAACAAGTCAAAAGCATTGCAAGACTAATTAGTACTACAAAAATATTTTTAAATCATACTGGAAAACGGAATAAAAAATAAATGATAAGCACAAGTAATATAACACTACGATTTGGCAAACGGACGTTATTTGAGGAGGTGAATCTAAAATTTACACCGGGTAACTGTTACGGTATTATTGGTGCCAATGGCTCAGGTAAATCAACATTTATCAAAATACTTTCAGGTGAAATTGAGCAAAGCTCCGGAGATGTAATTATCACCCCGGGAGAAAGGCTTACAACTTTGAAGCAAAATCAGTTTGAGTATGATGAATACCGGGTATTAAAAACTGTAATGATGGGGCATCAAAAACTTTTCACTATTATGGAAGAGCGGGACTTACTATATGCCAAATCCGTATTTAGTGATGCAGATGGCATAAGAGCAGCTGAACTTGAGGGAGAATTTGGTGAGTTGTACGGCTGGGAGGCTGAATCTGAAGCAGCCGAGTTGCTAAGCGGATTGGGCATCAGCGACGAGCGCCATACACAACTAATGAAAAATCTATCCGGAAATGAAAAGGTAAAAGTACTTCTTGCTCAGGCCCTGTTTGGAAATCCCGATATATTATTGCTGGATGAACCTACAAATCACCTTGATATAATTTCGATTGGGTGGCTGGAAGACTTTCTTGAGAAATTTAAAAATACTGTGATTGTTATCTCTCATGATAGACATTTTTTGAATCAAGTATGTACTCACATTGCAGATATCGACTATGGCAAAATACAGATGTACACCGGCAATTATGATTTTTGGTTGGAGAGCAGTCAGCTTGCGGCAAAACAGGCAAAAGATGCAAACAAAAAGATAGAAGCAAAAAGAGCTGAATTGCAGGAATTTATTTTTCGTTTCAGTGCGAATGCATCAAAATCCAAACAGGCAACATCCAGAAAAAAGCAGCTTGAGAATCTTACTCTTGAGGATATCAAACCTTCCTCGCGTAAAATGCCCTACATTGCTTTTAAGCCTGAGCGTGAAGCAGGGAACAATCTTCTTGAAATAATAAACTTGACAAAATATTACGGCGAAGAAATTTTGTTGAATGATCTTATATTCAAAGTTGAGAAGGGTGATAAAATCGCTTTTGTGGGCCCGAATGATTTAATCAAGACAACTTTGTTTAACATTCTTACAAATAAGGAGAAGCCTGACGAAGGGAGTTTTTTATGGGGAGCTACAACTAAGCTCGCGTATTTCCCAAAAGATAATGCCGATTTTTTCAATGTCGATTTGAATCTCATCGACTGGTTGCGACAATACTCGGTGGAGAAAGAGGAAACTTATATTCGCGGATTTCTTGGAAGAATGCTTTTCAGCGGTGAAGAAACTTTAAAGAAAGCGAGTGTTCTTTCGGGCGGCGAACGTGTACGCTGCCTTCTTGCAAAAATGATGCTGACAGGCGCAAATGTTCTTATCCTTGACGAACCAACCAATCACCTTGACCTTGAAGCAATCTCTGCACTGAATAATAGCTTAATCGATTTTCCAGGCACAATACTTTTTAGTTCGCATGATCATCAGTTCATACATACAATTGCAAATAGAATCGTAGAAATTATTCCAACAGGAATTATCGATAAGCGAATGACCTTTGACGAGTACTTGAAAGATGATGAAATTAAAAAGATTCATTTAGATGTGTATCACGCATCCGCAATAAATCTCTGAGGATGGTTAGGGGATTTTGTAAGAATATCTTTAACAAAGCCTTCGGTGAGTTTCATATTGTGCTAATTTTCTTTAAGTACGATAGCGACATGTAACCCCTTATTGATGTTTTGACGGTTGCCGGATTCAAACTGTTAATCTCTGCCCCTGTTAGTCCAGACTTTTCTTTCTCTTCTTCCACGTTTTGTTCTTGAGTTTGCAGCGCCAAAAACCTTTTTCGTTCTCGTTTTTGTCGAATCCTCTTTGCTGATTAGTTGCTTTGGATTTTCCCAGATCCAATCGGCAAGAACGTAAGGATGATTTGCCATAACAGGGATTGGTGCGGACATCAGTTTGTTAATTTCACGCAGATAGGCTTTTTCTTCTGTGTCGCAAAGCGAGAGAGCTACTCCGCTTAATCCCGCGCGTCCTGTACGACCAATCCGGTGAATGTATGTTTCCGGAATATTTGGAATTTCAAAATTTATTACATGCGAAAGTTCGTCGATGTCAATTCCACGTGCAGCAATGTCTGTAGCAACCAAAACTCTTGTCTGTTTTGTCTTGAAATTATTCAAAGCCCGCTGACGTGCGTTCTGTGCTTTATCTCCATGTATAGCCTCGGCCTGTATTTTTGCCTTATTTAAAACTTTTGCAACATTATCAGCGCCGTGCTTAGTACGGGTGAATACAAGTGCTGATATAATTGCCGGATTTTTCAAGAGGTGAATCAGCAGTGCTTTCTTGTCGGATTTAGCTACATAATAGATGCTTTGTTTAATAGCATCAACCGTTTTTGATTCCGGAGTTACTTCCACTTTAATCGGATTCACTAAAATTGTTTTGGCAAGTTTTATAATTTCAGCGGGCATTGTAGCAGAGAAAAACAATGATTGTCTTTTTGATGGCAATTTTGAAATTACTTTTTTAACATCATTGATGAATCCCATATCCAGCATACGATCGGCCTCATCGAGTACAAATAATTTTATGTGCTGAAGACTGATATAATTCTGGTTCATCAGATCAAGCAGCCTGCCCGGAGTAGCTATTAAAATATCAACTCCAGCTTTTAATTTATCTGTTTGGGCTTTTTGAGGAACACCGCCAAAGACAACCAGATTCTTAAGGCCGGTATGTTTTCCATAAGCCGAAAAACTCTCTCCGATTTGAATTGCAAGTTCTCTTGTAGGAGTGAGAATTAAAGAGTGAATGGTTCTCTTCTCGGCTTCGCTGATTTTTTCGTTATAAAGAATTTGCAGAATTGGAACGGCGAATGCAGCCGTCTTACCGGTGCCCGTCTGAGCACAGCCAAGTAAGTCTTTCCTTTCAAGTATAATTGGAATGGCCTGTTTCTGAATAGGTGTTGGAATTGTGTAGCCTTCTTCTGCCAAAGCTTTTTGTATTGGTTTAATAAGATTGATTTTTTCGAATGACATTTATTCATTTTTCCTTTTAAATCGGTCTGATAAAATTTATTATGGGTACTTCTAAAAACTATCTTTTGTAAATATTTAACGCAGAGAACGCAAAGAAAAAGCAAAGTTCGCAAAGGATATTGAGGTTTTTAGAACTACCCTTATGTTCTGGATCAGCGGTTAGATGAATGAATATCTTATTAAGAATTGCAAACAACGGTATGTTACTGAAGCATTACAAATAATTACAGTGTAAAATTAGGCTAATTAAACACCATCTCAAAGAGATATATGTCGATGAATACTTTTAGAGTATTATATCTCAAATCCGACATAGAGATAAAAAACGAGTTAAAAATGGAAACAAACGTTGAAATTTATAGATAAAGAGGATTTAGATTTTAGGAAGCTGTGTTTTAGTCGCAATTAGTCTTTTAATGATTGAGCGTCTGCATTTATGATTATAGCTTACCAACAACAGATTTTTGTTTTAAATAATATTACAATTTTGGTTTAGTAAATTTTATAAAGCAGGTAATGGGGCGTACCGGAGCCGGTAGTAGGTCGAAAAATGAACCTCCTCGTCACAAGCAGCGAGGCATCTTGTCATGCCCGAATGTTTTTATCGGGCATCCACTAATAGATTCCCGCTAAAAGCATGCGGGAATGATACCACAGTTACGTTATTTCCTAATCCAACTTTATAAGAGATTCAACACTTCTCAAAATTTCTCCTTGACGAACTAACTTTAAAATTTTCTGAATATCCTTATATAAAATTCTATCCGCCTTGAGCGGAGGAATAATTTTTCTGATTGTCTTATATGCCGCCGTTGTTCCAATACCGCATTTCAACGGTTTTAAGAATTCAACTCCCTGTGCCGCTGTGAGTAATTCAATTGAAATTACAGTCTGAACATTTTTCAAAATTTGATAACACTTTCGCGCGGCAATTGATCCCATCGAATTATGATCTTCCTGATTAGCTGACGTAGGAATAGAATCGACACTTGCCGGATGAGCCAGCACTTTATTTTCCGAGACTAAAGAAGCGGCAGTGTATTGTGCAATCATTAAACCAGAATTTAATCCGCCCTGCTTTGTTAAAAATCTTGGAAGCTGGCTCAACGAACCATTTACCATTCGTTCAATTCTTCTTTCGGCTACGTTTGCTAATTCCGAAAGAGCTATTGCCATAAAATCCATTGCAAGTGCCATCGGTTGTCCGTGAAAATTCCCACCCTCAAGATGATCTCCCTGATCAGGAAAGATTAATGGATTATCATTAACCGAGTTCAATTCAATTTCAACGAGTGAACAGACATAATCAATTGTGTCTCTTGATGCGCCATGAATTTGAGGAATGCACCGGATCGAGTATGAATCCTGAACTCGTGCATCATCCGAAATATGTGAGGTTCTAATCTCGCTGCCCTTGATAAGATTCAGCAAATTCCTGGCTGTTGTAATTTGTCCGGAATATGGTCTTAGAGAATGTATACGCGGATCAAAAGCTTTATCTGTACCACGCAAGGTTTCATGCGTAAGTGCTGCACTTATATCTGCGGTTTTGATCAGCTTTTTAGATTGAATACTAATCCACGCCGCAAATGCCGTCATCATTTGTGTGCCGTTGATTAGAGCAAGACCCTCTTTGGCACCGAGTCTGACACTTTTCAATTTATATTTTATGAATGCGGACTTGGCCGGGATTATTTTCGCTGCCGAAGATTTTTCGTCAAGAACATTTTTTATTATTTGAACATCACCTTCTCCGATCATCGCGAGTACAAGATGAGAAAGGGGCGCCAGGTCACCACTTGACCCAACGGAACCTTGTGAAGGAATTACCGGAATAATGTTGTTGTTGATCATACCGATCAAATGTTCAAGTGTTGAAAGACGTATGCCGGAATGCCCGCGTGCGAGAGCATTAACCCGAAGCAGCATCATAATTTTCACTATCAGCGGAGGAAGATTTTCTCCCACTCCGGCGCAATGACTGATAATTAAATTTCTCTGAAGTTTTTCCGTATCCTCTTCTGAAATTTTTACATTTGAGAATTCTCCGAAACCGGTAGTTACACCGTAAATCACTTTACCTTCTTTAATCCACTGTTCTATCAATGCGCGGGATCTGTTAATTCTTTTTTTCGCATCAAGAGAAAGAGTAACATGGTGGTTTTCGTTTATGAATTTTTCGATTTTATCAAGCGTGAGTGATTTACCATCTAATACTAATTTCACTTTTTAGCTCCGGATTTTATTCGTGCTTTTAACAGGCCTTGAATTTTATTGTGGGTTGAGGCGTTTGTGCGGTATGTAACAACAATTTTATCTTCATCATAATCTGCGGAAAGAATTTCCGCCAAATCATAAAGCTGTGAAACAAGTTTTGATTCGTGAGGTTTCAATTCAATTATGCTTTCAACAAAATTCTGCTCGTAAATGTCCAGCATCATTTTTCTCAAATTGCCGATATTCATCCCCCTCTCTGCAGAGATAAGAACGCCGTCTTTGAATTGCTGAGAGATGTAATCCATCCGGCTATTGTCTTTAAGAGCATCAACCTTATTAAAGATTTTGATCTGAATCTTTTTGTTGCTGTTCAATTCTTCAAGTGTTGATTCTACAACTCTCATATGATCTTCGAAATAATTGTTCGATACATCGATGACATGCAGAATTATATCTGCATCCTTTACAACATTGAGTGTTGTTTTGAAGGAAGCGACAAGATGATGCGGGAGTTTACGGATGAATCCGACTGTATCGCTCAGCAAAATCTTTTTGTTTTTTTCGATTTCGAAAGCACGTGTTGTGGAATCTAATGTTGCAAACAATTTGTCTTCCGTGAGAACTCCCGCTTCCGTAAGGCGATTTAGCAAAGTTGATTTGCCTGCATTTGTATATCCGACCAAACACGCCGTAACAAATTCTTTTCTTCCGGAGCTCTTTGTTTCCTGGTGCGCTTCGATCTTTTTAAGATTCTCTTTCAACTTGCTTATTCGAGTGCGGATGATTCGTCTGTCGGTTTCGATCTGTGTTTCGCCGGGACCTTTTGTTCCAATACCACCATACTGTTTTGATAAGTGAGTCCACGCTCTGCTCAACCGGGGAAGCATATATTGAAGTTGCGCCAACTCAACCTGCGTTCTAGCTTCGCGTGTCTTTGCGTGCGATGCGAAGATATCAAGGATCAATCCGCTCCGGTCCAGTATTTTCCGTTCGAGCATTTTTTCAAGATTTCTCACTTGAGTCGGATTCAGATCATCATCAAATATTACAAGCTGAATGTCATTCAGTTCTATAAGCTGAGCAACTTCTTCTGCTTTACCCTTTCCAATGAATGTCGCCGGGTCGGGTCTGTGCCGGTCCTGCGTAATTTTAAATACCACATCCGCACCGGCCGTATCGGTTAGTAATGCTAATTCACCGAGATGTTCTTCCACTTGCTCTTTGGAGTAATCACCCGTTATAAGTGCAACAAGTATTGCCCGTTCTTTTTTTCTGTTAATAATGTCTATCATTCTTGATACCCGATTCTATTCTGTTTATTGAAAATTACCAAAGCAAAATTACGAGATTCTTAAATGGAAAGTAATTAATCTGAAATCTCAGAAAGATTCAATTGTCATTCACGTATAAACTTGCCTACCGAGCATGTTGCAGAACTCTTTTCACGGTCATTTCGAACCACGTTTTTTGTGGTGAAAAATCTTAATGTAACATTATCGTAAGATTTCTCAGGCGTTCCACAAAACGGAACTCCTTCGAAATGACATGCTTCCTTGTGCAACACACTCTACCGGCAGGAAGGCGGGAATCTATTAGAATTGGTTTGGATTTCCACTTTCGTGGGAATGACTAATGATCAGGAAATATTATTTGAAGGGGTTTAACTGCTTACTTCAGCTAATTCCTTTTTAGAACTTTTTGCCACGATCGACTCCACAATTGCTAGTAACAAAACAATAATTAATAGATATTTCCAAAGCTCAGCTCCAAAACGCGATTGATAAATCACTTTTGAGAAGTCATTTTGGGGAGAGAGGAAAATCAGTTTACCGTCGAATCCTACCTGTTTCAGATAATTCTCCAGGTCAGAATCGGTTGATCTTTCGGGGTTAGATTCCCGCGAATCGTGATTGATTGAGATGTAATCAATCAGTTTATTACCCGAGTAAAATTTGTATGTGCCGGTTTCATCGGTCTTTGGATAAGAGAGAAAATTTTTATTCGAGAGTGAATCGGCATTTATAAATTCTTTCAAGCCATCCGGTTTCTGAATTACAATCTGCTGAACCGGATGATTTGAAATGTCTGCAATAACTTCCTGTCCGGCTAAATAATTATTCTGTTCTTTCGTTTTAGACGCGGAATAAAAAATCAGCTTATTTATCAGCGGGGCAAAAAAACCTTTAAGCGGAAAATCATTCCAGCTCAGAACCGGTGCGGAGTTAAACAGAAATATTTTTCCATTCCCGGTTTTGTATTCACTTAAAAAAGCCGAGTTATCAAACATGGAGATTATACTTTTACCATGTCCGCCGGTAAGTGTCCTGAAGTAAAAATATATTCCGGGTGATTCTATCTGAGGCTGCTTTTTATTTTCAAACAGATCCGCAAACAAAGGATTCTGAAAATCAATTTTATCGAATTGCAGAGGTGATTCCTGAGAATTGATTTTTCCGACAGCACCCGCCGGTGAAGAAACATGCAGAGCTTTACACAGTTTCTGAAAATTTGCAAGAGTACTTTGAGAACCCGGCATTATTACAACTTTACCGCTGCGGTCTATGTAATCAATCAGGTTTTTCCAGTCTGAATTTTTCTCCGATCCGATCAGAAATACCGCATCAAAGTTTTTCAGATTCAATGAGGGTAATTGAGACGTAATATTCTGTGTTACAATTATTTTATTGTTCGGGTCAGCAACTGCAAGTCTTATGAATTTTGAGTCATCGGCTAAATCTGTCAGCAGCAGTAAAGAAATTTTATCAGGTACATACACACTGAAATATCTTTTATTATCCTGAAGAATTTCATCATCTTCTAGTTCGGCTGTAATTTCAACAAGTCCGGTATCTGCCAGATTTGTTTCGAATGAAACTTCCCTTGCCTCACCGCCGGCTAGATTTATACTCTGCTGCGCACTTCGTTTGCCGTTTACAAAAAGAGAGGCCACAGAATTGTCCGTCGGCTGAGAAGAAAAATTTTTTACACGTGAACTGAAACTGACTGTTTTCCCTTTCTCGAATATCTGATTATTCGGAATCAGTTCCTCAATGCCAAGGTTTACCGTTTCTTTGCCGCCTACATCCACCAGATAAATCCTCGTGGTTTCACCTATCATTCTTGAAAGATCCGCTAATTCTTTTTGCGAATTAACGATCCGGCTTTTTTGGAAATCCGTCAGAAAATAAATCTCTTTATTGAAATTTTTTGACTGGTAGATAATCTGAGCAGCTTTAAGCATTGCTTCGTTCAGGGTTTTTGATAAAGATGATATCTCCACTTCATCAATCGACCGGATCAATTGTTTGAAATTTGTTGTAGGCTTTACAAGTTCGTTTGACAATTCACCAATAGGAATCAGACCTATTTCATCACCATCCTGAAAATTAGTGAGAAGATTTTTTGCTATCCGTTTTGCCTGATTAAGGTACGACCCGTTCTCTGTTACAACCGACATGCTGAAAGTATTGTCAACAATTATTACCGCGGTTGTCTTGGCAGTCGAAGAATTCCCAACCGAAAAATTTTTAACTGTCGGCCGTGCAAAAGCCATTACCAGAAGTATGATGATCGCAATTCTCAGCAACAGTAATAGCCATTGTTTCAATTTTATCCTACGGATCTTAGTCTTCTGCAGCTCCTTTAAAAATGAGAGTGTGCTGAACTCGATCTTTTTTAATTTGCGGAGATTAAGAAAGTGCAGCACTATCGGAATCGAAGCGGCGAACAGACCGAATAGAATTGCAGGATTAAGAAATGTCATTATAACTCTTGCTCATGATCTTAATCATGATCTAACACCTGAAATACGAGCTCACATTAATAAGCATATAAATAATATCAAGAGCATGACCATGAAGAAGATTATTATTTAGTAAATTTTCTGAATTTTTGTTCCGCGGAAGTAGTGAGTCAGAATTTCATCAAAACCGTAACCCATCTCTCCCATAACGGCGGCTCCAATCTGACAAAGTCCCACACCATGCCCCCATCCCGCACCTTCTAAAACAAATTTCTGCGGAATTCCTTCAACAATATTTTCTTTTTCGACTATGAAAGCAGAGCTGTAAAGGTGAGACGGAGAAAGTGTTTTTCTAATCTCCAGCTCCTTGCCAATCGTTAAAGTTTTTTTTGTACCAACTATTTTCAGCTTTATAAGACGCCCGGAATCTCCACGCTCCACGGGAATCAGATTAACAATCTTCCCAAAATCAATTCCGCTCTTTCTATGAATTAATCCGGCTAGTTCATCCTGTGTGTATTCAATTCTCCACCGGAAGAAATCGAGTGTTGTGCGGTCAAAATCGACGAGGATCTGGGAAAGAATTTTTTCATCCTTTGTATTGCAGAAGGCGTTTGGATTATTTTTAATCCACCGCACAGAATTTTTTTCTACTGTTAAATCTGTCTCCGTACCGTCAATCTCGAACTTATAATCAACGATTGCTGAAAGATAAGGATGATGTTCCGGTTCCCAGACATTTTCAAATGATTCCGTCATACCGCCGCAGGATTTCGAATAGCGTGTATCGCAGATTTTCTCATTAAATGTCAATGCAAGTCCGCGTGTTTCGGAAATTGCATCTGAAGCGTTATCGCTTATTATTTTTGTAACACCCTGATAACGCTGGCAGTGATCATCCGCGCACAAATCATAATTCACGTGGTCTTCTCTATCATACCAGCGGATAATTTCATCTTCAGTAATTTTTTCGCTCACTGCATTACTGTTCTTTTTCTCCAGTTGGGAAAGAAGCCATCCACGCGATACGATTGCATGGGCCTTTAAAAGTTCTTTTGAACTGCGCGCATTCATCTCCGATGAGATAACACTGATCAGATATTCTTCAAGGGGTAATATATTAACAGCTGTGATTTCATCTTTTTCGATGATGAATTTAAGTGAGCCGCGAAAACGCTGATTCTCTTTTTTCTCCCAATGAAAATCTTTACCTATCACAACATCGCGAAGGAGAAAAGATTCTGTCTCCAAATCATTCGGAGTGAAAATAATTTCAGTAGCTGAGATAATTTCTTTTTTCTCGTGAAGAATAGATATTCTATTGCTCTCAAGTTTTGCTTTGAACCGTCCGCTGAATTTCTTAACGGAAGATTCAATTAAAAATTCGCCATAGAGATCAAACCGTATCTCTTTTGCCGAAAGGATGCCAACACTAATTAATGGTTCTTTCATAAAAAAAGCAGATTGCTGTTTAATTTAGCCGCAATATAACAATGGAAGTTATAATTAGATAGGGCATAAAAGGGATTCGTACATTGCCGGCTATGCAAAGAGGCAGATTGACTAACTCAAATAAATTTAAGGCCCACTAACAGAGAAACATTTTCTTTTTAGGAATTTCATCTTACGATGGATCATTAAGTGAGCCGATAAAAATAATGGCTCCACTGTTTTTCTCACGAATCAAAAACAGAAATGGACGATCAAATCTAATAGTGTTACCACCTATGGATGTAAGACCAATTACAACTGAAGTAACTGCTGCTGCTTCTGTGCCTTCTTCGTTTACATCAACGTACGTCTTATGGTCTACAGCGCTGATATAAGCGTTGCCCATTCCCCCATCATAGAGCTTTTTGAAATTAGCTTTGTCAGGATCGAAGGCAATATCCATTCCTAATACTTTCAGGACATCGTTTAATTTTATCCTGTACTCTACCTTAAAGCGGGGTAAAAATAAATTCTTTTTAGAACTATGAAGCCGGCCTATCACGGAATCGAAATTTTCTCTGGTTAAGAAAGAGACAACCTCTTGCAGATTTCTCCCATTGTTCGGCAGAAATAACGACATGCTGAAGGCACTGCTTCCATAAGATAAATCGACCGCAGTGAAAAGTTCGTTGGCAAATGTGGAAATATCCGCCTCCTGCTTCATCATCTTAATGGGAACTCTTTTGCCTGTTTGAGTAGTAAAGAAATCGTCCTTGGTTTTGTTCTTCTCAAAGGTGTACTTCCATGTTCCTTTGAAGTAAACGGCATTGATTAGATACATAATTGTTTGTGCGGAAATCTGTTCTACAATTTTATCTATTTTCTCTTTTGTAGCAGTCTTAACCCAATTATTGATCACCGCTACCGTTGCCGGGTCTTTGAAGTTCATTGCATTTACAACAGCATTGAAATACTTTTTGTTCGTCTCTATAAAATCAGTTTTGAATATGTAATCCTTATCGTACCAGATAGAATTAGCAATGTTCATTGTAACTTTTGGGTCGATAGAACTTAGCAGCGCCATAAGCGATTGATACGTTTCATTTGCCTGCTCTCTTGTAAATGGATCTAAAGCGAGTGTTGATCTCATCGCATCATAAGTAGTTCCGTCGGCTCCGTTCAATGTCATCCCCAGCGCCATGGAAATACTCAAAGGCGCTATGAAAAGATTTGCGTTTGGTTCGGCATCGTAAATTTTTTTGAATAACCTAAAAGAAAAATTGTCGGCAGAATTAACCAACTGTGTCTCCATTACGGTTAATTGCCGCGGCGGATCTATGATAGGATCGCTTGGCTTTTCATCGCACGAAATAAATGTCATGCCTACAGTCAAGAGAATGATAAATGATATTGCTTTCATTTTAATTCTCCATTTAATTCTAAACTCAACGTTTATCTGACCGCTAATTGACTGCTATATTTTACTTAATTTATTTAACCAATTCAATTCATAAACTAATCCGATATGTTGGAAGCTGACAAGACATTTTCCTTTAATAGGCGATTAGCAAACTATTTTTGCAGGATCATTGTTATCTGATTACAATTATTTATTTGGCCGAAACATGAATTACAGGATTTTACTCTTTTATAAGTATATTGATTTTTCCTCACCGGATGATTTCCGGAATCATCATCTGCAATTCTGTATTGATAATGATATTAAAGGAAGGGTGTGGATTGCAAATGAAGGAATTAACGCCACAGTTTCCGGCACAACTGAAAATATCGAAAGATATAAGTCGGAGATTAGAAGCTATCCCGAGTTTGCGGATATCTGGTTTAAAGAAGATATTCATGATGGATACGCGTCAACAAAAATCCATGTACGGGTGAAGAAAGAAATTGTATCCGCGGATTTCGGCCAGGTCGATCTTTCCAAAACAGCTAAGCGGTTAAAACCGGAAGAACTTAATGAATTTTATGAATCCGGAAAAGATTTTATAATTGTTGATGCACGAAACGATTACGAAAGTATCATTGGAAAATTTAAGAACGCAATTACCCCAAAGATGGATACATTCCGTGATTGGCTTAAAATTGCCGAAGAGTTAGAGCAGTTCAAAGATAAAACCGTTATTACATATTGCACAGGCGGGATAAGGTGCGAGAAAGCTTCCGCTTATCTTGTTGAGAAAGGATTCAAGAATGTTTATCAGCTGGACGGAGGAATTTGGAATTACATTACACAACATCCCGATAAATACTGGGAAGGAAGTGTTTTTGTTTTTGATGAACGTCGTATTGTTACGCCGAATACGAAAGAAGAGATAAAACACATCGGTAAATGTTATTACTGCGGGGAACCAACTTCATATTACATAAACTGCCACAATCAGGATTGCGACTTACTATTGCTGACTTGCGACAAGTGTAAAACTGAAAATTATTACTGCTGTTCGATTGAGTGTCGGCAAGCGCCTAACAGAAGAAAAATTTATCGCGGATGAAATAACTGATAGCTCTCAGCCATCAGCTAATATTTGGCAGGCACATTCAAGTCACTCAATCTTGAACTGTGGATTTTCAATAATGCCGAAGACATTACCAAACGGATCAATAACAGTCGCAAGCCGGATGTTGCCGCCAACATTCTGAATATCGTTGTTAATTTTTGCACCATGATCAAGAAGATGCGCAAGAGTTTGCTCGATATTCTCTACACCCCAATAAGGTACAATATTATTTCCATTAAAAATCCCTGTAGAATCCGGATCGAGGCCTAATTCAAATCCTCCGATATTGAAACCAACATAAAAGGGCTGATCGAAGTAGGGTTGAATTCCAAGAGTATTAGTGTACCACGTCTTGGCCTTATCGATGTTGTTGACATGATAGATGACTGTTCGTAATCCTAAGAACATTTGTAATCCTTCCTTATAAATGGTTTGTTGGAAAAATGAGACATTCTTTTACTCTGTATAATCCAATGGTAAGTATGAGTATTAGAACACCAAAGTTTAAAATTTATTTTGAACACATACCGCTTTTAAAAGAAAATTAGAAAAGAGATTTAGCTTTGTCAATCAATTTGTTCTTAAGCTGACAGCGGCCGGCAATCAGCTTTTAGCTAAGCCCGTTTCTCGACTCCGCTCGAAAGTCGGGATTCAGACAATACTATATTGTCAGTTTTTATTTTATAGTTACGAAGTATATAAACAAATCCGGTAAAGACTATTAATGCGAGTGTAAAAAACACTATTAAATCACGCAGCAAAAATGTGGAGTCGTTATTCAGATACATCATAATTCCCATAGTGTTTACGGCTACAATCATCGTAATAAAAAAACCGTAAAACATAAATTGAATTGGGTAGGTTGTGTTTGGTCTAACCCAGAGTAGATACACACTTATAAAACCCAGCGGTATTGTAAATCCAAGATCAAAAATTCTTACCAGCCAAAATGCAGTGGGCGCTATATCATATGCGCGTGTAGTTCCAGTTGAAATAACTTCTTGAATTTCCTTAATCCACATAGAAGCAAATATCAAAAGGAAGAACGAGAACAAAATTGAATATACAATAAGCCCTTTCTTCTTAAAGGTACTAACTACATCTTTGGGAAATATCGAAAGCGAATGGAGCAGTATTATAAGAGAAGAGATAAGTACAAAAAGAAAATGATAAGTAAACTGCTCACTGTTTCCGGTATATTTTGGCGAGCTCCATTCCCAACCGATTGTATAGCTTAAAACGAAGTAAATTAAATAAAGAGGAGTTATAATAAGAAGATATCGCGAAATTCGTTTTTTAAGAAAAAGTGTTACGCCGCCAATAATCAAAATAGGACTTAACAGAAACAGATTGACAATATCTTGACCAATCAGTTGATTGTTAATGATATCTGCTGTTTTGTATTTAATGTGATGCAAAAACAACGGGCCTTTAACCGCAAGATAGATCAAAGTAATTCCGGTTGCTATCGATAAAAAAGCGATAAAGATTCTTTCAAAAGAGCTACCAAAGGTTTTACCGTTAGAATTATTCATGCTGACCTCCTCATTGTTCAAAAGTAAAATTATATGCAAGATTCAGGTTCGCAAATCAATTTGTTCTTAAGCTGACAGCGGTTGGCAATCAGCTTTTAGCTAAGCCCGTTTCCCGACTCCGCTCGAAATGATTTAGAGAAGAAGTAAGAGTTCTTATGCATTCTCACCCTGATTGCTGAACAATAATAATTCCTCGCTCTCGTCCGGGAATGATGTTGTCTTTATAAATTTAAGACCTATTTTTTCCAACAGCTTAATTGATGATTTATTCGTCGGGGTTGTGATTGCTAGGACAACAGGAATGTTTAATACCTCTTTTGCATAATCCATTGTAGCTTTCGCAATTTCAAAAGCATATCCTTTTCCGGTAAATTCAGGAAGAAATGCAAAACCAATGTCAGGATTTTCCAGATGATTCCGTTTAATCAATCCACACATGCCAACAGGGATTTTATCATTTTTAGTCTCAACCAACGATAAGCCGAATCCGTTCTCCCTGTAACTTTTCATCGGTCCGTTCAACAGATAGTTAACCGCCTCTTCATCTGTTCTTGCATTCCGGTCGCCGATAAATTCTATCCATCCCGGACTGTTAAGAAGCTGAATAATAAATTTTACATCGTCTGTTGTAAACTCTCTAAGAGTTAACCGCTCTGTATCGAGAATATATTTCATAATTCATCCGTTCTATATTTATTGCACAATAGGAATCTGCTATTCAATTTTTGTTTTCTTAAACCAGCCAATCAGAAACAGAACCCCTACCAAGAAGAGGGGGAGAGGAATAATAAAAAAAACACTGATTGCAAATTTGTTCCATTTAGCGTACGTGTAAAAAACACTAAGAGCAATGTATAATATTCCGCCTATCCATTCCCGCTTCCAGCTTATCACGAGAATAATAATGATCAGTATCGATGGCAACAAATGCATGAATAAAGCAATGGGGATTTTCCAGAATTCATAACCACTTGTAAACACATCCGCAGCAAAAATGGTTAAAAACATTGCAAAGAGAATTGTAATTAACCGCGGCGCCCAGAACAAAAACGCTTTCAGAGGTTTATTCATAAATAGTTTTCCTTCTTCAGTTGAGGTAAGTCAAATATTCCTGTACTTAATAACAGAGATGAGTTCTATTTTTTTCTTCAGGGCAATTGCCCTTTTTGATAAAATTAGAAAAGAAACTTGGCTTTGTCAATCAATATACTTTTGATTAAAACTCTGTAAGAGACAAAATATTTTCATCAGGGTCCACTTTATTGTCAAGTATTAATTGCCCGAAATAAGATCGATTAATAAATTGCTACTATTTTTCTACTTGATGTTTATTTTCAGTGCAATATTTGCTACTATGCCGTCCAACGGTGCATAGACAGGTTTGAAACCTGGATTTGTAATAGGCGAATTAAAAACAGATTCGTAGTTCGTCTGCCTTACATCGAAAATGTTTTCTACATTAAATACAATTGAAAAATTGTCAAAGATTTTTTCAACCATAATTCCTAACGTCCAGAAATCCGGAGAGCGAACTTGATTGTCCAGATATTGTTTCCCGGTATAAAATGCTTCCAGCCCGGTCCGCCAGTCGCGTTCAAGTTCAAAGGTCAGCGTCATATTCAATTTATCTTCCGGCGTAAGTTCGAGCGGCGATTTGTTGTTTTCGATTGTCTTTGTTGCGGTTGTATGAGTCCAATCTACAAACAAACACAGTTCATCCAATGCGCAGATGGAATGAATGTCGAATCCTTGTGTTTCAACCAATGTGTTTGAGTTGAAGATCAATCCGTTGAATTGATTAGATCTGGGCGACATTGGTATAACTGCGCCTTTTACGCTTGTTAGAAAAAATGCCGGATTGAATGTCAGTACAAATTCATCGAGAGTGAATTTGTAGTTCAGGTCTATTGTAAACCCTTTGGAATTTTCCGCATTGAATTCAATCGGCTCTAACAGATTTTCACGGAAGATTTCTTCTTCAGAAATTGCATCGGCAAACACCGGAGTGTGATAACCAAGTCCGGCACTAACGCGTGCCTGAAGATTATCAGTAATTTTATACAAGATAGAAAGGTGGGGCAGGACGAATGTATTGTAGATATTATTGTAGTCGATGCGCATGCCTGTCTGGATAATCCAGTCAGGATTAAGGGTCCAATCATCTTGAGCAAATAACCCGATAGTAGAATAACTATAGTCGAATGGTTTTGATCCGGAATCTTTCTGCTGTTCAAAAGTGTCGATTACGTAACTGCCGCCGAGAACAACTTTATGTTTATCCGTATTCATCAGATATGATGCTTCCGAATAGCTGGAGATTTGTATTCCCGAGAATAAAGACTTTGAATAAGCAAGATCGTTCTTGAAATAACTTATGCTGTTCTTGACAGTCAGAACATTGTTGTTATTAAATTGTTTTTGGAATCGAAGTTGAGACGTTAAACGTGTTGAAGTATTGGTAACAATGAATGAATGATTTGAATCTCTTCCTTTTTCGATTGCGATAATATCACCGCCCTGCCGGTTTTCGAAAAACGAAGAGATGCCGAAATTAAGACTCATCGAAGGATCAAAGTAAACAAACAATTTCGGATTCAGAGTGATCTGCCTGAAATCAGGAATATCAGTTAAACCGTCACTATTGACATCAACAGCATCCTGAATGCTTTGGCTGGCAAGGAATGTAAGTCCAACTTTATCCTGGCGGTTGGAATAAAATGCGCTTATATCTCTCCCCTTTTTATTTGTTTGATTTAGAACAAGAGAAAATTCTCCTCCCGGCGCAGGTTCCTTTGAGACCAGGTTTATTATTCCAGCAATCGCACCGTTTCCATAAAGTGTAGAAAGTGAGCCTTTCATAACTTCAACCTGCCTCAAATCCAGCGGAGGAATTTGCAACAAGCTAAGCCCTGATGAAGCGCCACCATAGATCGGTAAACCGTCTTTGAGCAATTGTGTGTATGTTCCCGACAATCCTTGAAGTCGAAAACTAACATTGCCGGAAACAGCTGAAGTCTGTTGAACAAAAATTCCGCTGGTCTCGCTTAGTAATTTAGAAATATTTCCCGGTCTGATCGAGATTTCTTCATTCACTTCTTCCTGGCCTAATACTTCCACACGAATCGGGCTATCCTCAACAATGCCGTTATTTCTGGTTGCAGTAATAATCACAATTTCTGCGGATAATTCTTTCGGGGTTAAGAAGACTGTATCCACCCGTTCCGAACGGTATGACATAAATGTGAAATGGATTTTCTTCGTTTCGTAACCAAGGTAAGAAAAACTAAAAACATGGGTACCATTGGGAATGCCTGTTACTTTAGCCCTGCCGTAAATATCCGTAGTGCCGCCAATATTAAGAGAATCGACAATAATATTGGCTCCAATTAATGGCTCATGGGTTTTTTCATCTTTCACGTAAGTTTGAAAAACATTTTGAGCAAATGTAAAATTTGTGAGAAGAAGTGAAAAAGCAAGTACGCATATTTTAATATTATGCATCAAAGTCTCCGGTTAAATATGAGCATCCAAAGAAAAGAGATTCGTTTTTTTACGAATGTGCTCCAAAGTTGACAGCTATATGCCGTCTCTTTTTATCAAAATTCATTTCAATAAAATTCATTCATCCTTTTCAGTTTGCCGTTAAATAAAAGAACCGGCACTTTTATTATCATTAATGAGTAGTGAATCCAGAGATCGGTAAGTTTTTCTTTGAGACGGGGCATGTGACTGTTCGACCTTTTTAACCAGTACTGGTAAGGATAGCAGTGCGTGGGTTCGTCTTTTTCGATTACTCTGAATATTCTGAGAAGAGCATCGTTTTTCTTAATAATATTACTGTTAAGCAAAGTCTTAACCTGCTTCAATCCCCTGAATTCCGTCATCATAATTAAACGGCATAATTTGAAAAACATTTTGTTGTTGTTAATTACAGTATTCTGGTCAAGTTCTTCCACCCGAACGTTGAAAATATGTTTTACAAATAAATTTATATAGCCATATTTTTCAGTAACAAGAAAGGGCATTCTCTCATTCTTTATGAAATAATTTTTAAACATCATGTAATGTTTTTTTTCGTCATCGGTATGCTTGCTTACAGCAGCAATAAATTCTTTTTCATCCGGATATTTTTTAATTACCGCCGCAAGAAGTTTTTCCAATTCCACATAACCGGTATATTCATTATAAATGTAAATTGATAAGAGCACATCATAGAACCGTGTAAATAATTTTTCCATTCAGTTTGTCCATCATGAAAATTATTAGACTTAACCCGTTGTGTGAATTAGGTTGTAAACCGTTAAAACGGTTCTAAAGTTGTTCTTTACTTTTCTAACCCCGCGATTAATCGCGGGGTTAATAAAAAAAATAGAGATTTATTTAACTGTTTTAACAGTTTACCAGATTTTACTTTTTAATTCACACAACACGTAGACTTAATATAGAAAAAAAATTTCCGCTGCGTTTAAAGTCCATACATTGACCTTCTTTCTTTACATTTATATGGAGAAATATTACTTGACCGCAACCAAAAGTCATATCGGGTGAAATCGAAAAATGATCTACGACAATATAGATACTATTATCTATCATCAAGTAAGCGCCGCTTTTTATCGTAGTCGGTTCTATTTGTGCCTCACCTCTGAGTAAGTAGTTCCAGCAATTGTTCTGCCGAATAAACAACTGAGATGGAAGATGCCCACTCCGGGATTGGTTTGTTATCAAAATTAGCAAATATGAAATCTGTTCCCGCAAGTCTTGATGTATACCAATCATTTAGAGAATCACCAATGAAAAGGATATCTGATAACTCAGTTTTTGTAAGCTCGGAAACATGAAACATGATTGACGGATCTGGTTTAGATGATTGAATATTATCAGAGGTGATTATAGCTTTGAAAAATAAATTAAGACCGTGGTCTTTTATAAGTGTATTAGTAATCTTACTTGATGAAGTAGTGGCAATTGCGAGATTATAGATAGAAGTTAATTCCTCGAGCAAAGAGAAAATACCTTCAAAGGGTTTGACAGTATTGAGTTGAGAAAGATAGATTTCATCTTTAAGTTTCCTCAATGTTTGCTGGATTGCCGGATCAAATTTTGAACCGAGAAACATTTGTTCCCCTGAAAGTCCATCGTAAAGATTCCTAATTATTGCATCGGTTTGAAGTTTATGCGCGGATGGCGAAATCTGTGAGAGAGCATATCTCCAAGATCTCTCATGAATTGGAAGAGAGTTCATTAATGTCCCATCAAGATCAAAGACTAGAGTTGAATACTTTTTTATCTTTGGGAGTGCAGTATATTGCTTAGAGGATCCTAGTTTCAAACCAAGATATGCTGCCAGAGTGTTGCGATGATAATCTTCCGTCCGTTTCTTAAAAGCAAAGTAAGAAGACACACTTAAAAAAAACATTATTACAGAACACCATAGCAGAGACGCTGGCTTAAGAGAAAATATGATTGTCTCTGAAACTATATAATAGCGAAGAAGAAGTGTAACCGATGTCATAAAACTTGGGAGTATAATGCCTCTTGTTACTCTTAACAACTGATCCTGCTCTTTCAAAAATTCTGCTTGACTAGATGATTGAGAGCTCACAGTTTGCCGAAGAAATCTAAAAAGACGGCGGAGGTCGCTCGGCTTGTTCAAAACATCAAGACCGACAGGGCTATACTCTTTAAAAAATTGACGAATCGGGAGATGGTAATGTTCTTGAATACTTTTGTGCATAACTTTCACTTCCGTAGGGCTGAAGATAACTCTTGAAAAAAAGTGGAATACTACTCCAACAACATATGCAACTCCGATGAGATAGACTTTTGAAACGTCCGAACTAAACAGAATTGCTGCCACTTCTTTCATATATTCTGATGGAAGTAAAGGCACAAATGCACCAAGAGAGATAGTACCTATAAGAAAAAATTCAATGAAAACTGTGAAGAATTGCACATTCTATTCCTTCTTCTAATTCAATGGCAAAATTGAAACTAAATTGTGTAACTACGAAAATCACTTTTGGCGGATTGTATTCTTTACAACCGGTCTTCAGTAAATTTCACTTTTTGACAGCATCCGAATTTCACAAACTCTTTGTTTACGGTTCGTCTCTATTTATTATGAGACCGATACGCCAATGAGTCTGCCGATACCAAACGTAACTGCCGCTGCCGCTAAACCGAAAAACACCTGTCTCAATCCGCTATACCAAACATTTTTTCCTGTAAACAATGTGATGGCGGCGCCAATCAAAAAAAGTCCCGCTGCGCTTAATGAAACACTTATTACTACTGCCTGCATTCCTTTTGTAAACATAAACGGCAGAACAGGTATTACAGCTCCAACCGAGAACAAAATAAAAGAATAGATAGCCGCCTCTACTGCGGAACCCTTTAGTTCCTCGGCATTAATTCCCAATTCCTCTTTAACTAATATTTCGTGAGCATGACTTGTATCTTTAATAATCTCGGAAGCCATTTGATACGCCTGTTCTTCCGGTATGCCTTTTGCAATATAGATTAACGCCAATTCTTTCATTTCACCTTCGGGATTTGTTTCCAGTTCATCCATTTCAATCTGCATCTGGTTTTCGTATAACTCCTGCGAACTCTTTACTGAAATCCATTCGCCTAATGACATGGATAATGCACCTGCCAATAGGCCAGCGAGTCCTGCAAGCAGAACACCCTGCTGTCCCGCAGTTGCCCCTGCAATTCCCATTACTAAACTGAAGTTAGAGACTAATCCGTCGTTTCCCCCCAGCACGGCCGCTCTTATAGCATTTCCTCCAACCGAGCGGTGCCTGCTTTCAAATTTTGAAAGTTGTATTCCGGTCACCTTTTCTTCTTTTTCAAGAATTGACTGAAGTATCTTAACATGATTTGTTTCTGTACCGGTTATTTCCAGTTTTTTATTTTTCTTGGTGGTGATAATGGCGCGTGATATGCTTTTCTCCGTATCCATCAGAACACCTAATACATATTCATATCCAAAAATTTTACCTATAGAATCGAAAGTTTTTGCTCTCCATGACGGTTGTATCAGATTTTCTAAACTAATATTCTCTTTTTTGGCAAAAGCCTCTGCATGGCTTTTTTCGATATCGCTCATTTGTCTAAACACATTAGCAATTGTCGGGTCTGATTCATTTTCAGCAAGTTTTTTATATAAAAAACAAGCATCAATTTCTGTCTGAATGTTTTGATTTTTCATTCCAGTCCTTTAAATGACTAATAGCTAATAAAATATCGTTAGTAAAAAAAGCTGACAGAGATCAACTATCGGCTTTCGTGTAAAATCATTTCCCGACTCCGTCTGCTTACCGAGCGTGTTGCACAACTCTTTCTTCGTGTAACAAAAAATCCTTTCACGAAGGGACACGAAGTAAATCGTAATTTTTTGGTTCTGCCGCACACTCTACCGGCAGAGTCTGTTGCACAAGCTCAAAATTGTCATTCCGACTCCGACTTCAGTCGGGTGAGGAATCTTTTTGAGCGAATTTTAAGACTTCTCACTCGATAAATCGAGTTCGAAGTGACATGTTCGAGTTCTGCCACACACTAGGCAGGTATGCTCGAAATGACTGTATAACTTTTTGAGTCGACCTGGTTAATTAATAATTATTTCTTTTCCACTGCTTCAATTTCATAAACCAGTGATGTATTCGGAGAAATTACAACATACTTTTTTCCATCCGAACGCCTACCTAAAACAGCATTTTCTCCATAAGCGTTTTTTGATAGAGCAATAACTTTTCTTTTCTCGCCTTTTTTCATATCCAAAAGAATTTCATCAAGAGCAGGATTAATTTTTGTTTTCCCAACTATGTATTCAAAAGCTTCGGGAGATTCAATTATCTCCGGCTTTCCATCAGGATTTGTGCTTGCAAATTCCTTGGCTTCCAATAAAAACTTACCCTTGTACTTAACGGTAAGAACCGATCCATCTTGTGGTTTATTGCCCGTTCCCTCTTCTTCAACAATATATTTTATTCCGCTAGCGGTTTCCGTTGCATTGGGCATGATATTTTTTACAGCTTCGATTTCATCGCTAATTCTTTTTTCGTTATCCATTTTTACTTTTACTTTGGCATCGTCTGCCATTTTTCTGAATGATTCATCTGTTACTTTAAAATTATTTGCTTGTTCGCCAATTCGAATTATCGTTACGCTTTTAATTGTATCTCCTTGAACAATTTTGTTTACAATATCCATTCCCTCAGCAACATAGCCAAATACGGTATATCTTCCGTCGAGATGAGGATAGTCCGATAGAGTAATGTAAAATTGGCTTCCGTTTGTATGCGGGCCGGCGTTTGCCATTCCAAGTATCCCGGCTTTTTTATGAGATAATCCTGGAAAAATTTCATTCGGGAATTCATATCCCGGACCTTCTAAAGTATCTTTAACGGCGGACATACCGGCTTGAATAACAAATCCCGAAACAACACGGTGCCATTTACTTCCGTTGAAATATGGCTTACCCTTTTCGATAGCAGCATTATTGATTGTTCCTTCCGCGAGTCCAACAAAATTTGCAACAGTCATAGGAACATTTTTATAATCAAGATTGAGAGTGATTCTTCCTTTGTTTGTGCTAAGATCGGCATAAATTCCGTCGGGCAGAAAAGCCCCTTCGCGCGGAAGCAGATGATCGAGATTTGCTACTCCATACGCGAGCAAAGCAATTTTTATTGCGGCATCTTCTTGTGCATCTGGAATAATTTCGTCATATGTATCGGCAGGAGTGTGCCAAGTTTTTCCGTAAACTTGTGGACCTTGAGAACGCAAGCTGGGTGCCGGAACTCCTTCCATTATAAACGAAAAATTATCTGAACCGCCTCTTCCAGCTTTCCTATAAGGAGATCCTTCCGTAAGAGAGAAAGGATATTTTAAATTCGCGCTTTCGATTGCGGCAACAATTTTTTTGAAATCATTCGACATGACTTTCGGTACGGAAATCCCGACAATAGGATTTGTCCCGAAATCCTTGTTGAACATGACCGAAATTTTATCGAGAATATCTTTATTGTTAGTCACCCATGATTTTGATCCGACCAATCCTCTTTCTTCATTCGCAAATAGTACAAGTACGATAGTACGTTTCGGTTTTGCTTCCGCCTTCATCAGTATCCGGACTGCTTCCATCATCGGACTAACACCGGATGCATTATCAACCGCTCCTGTGGCAATATCATAAGAATCCAGATGCGCTCCAAGCACCACATATTCATCCGAGAATTCTGAACCCGGAATTGTTGCAACAACATTTTGGTATTTAATAGGTCCTTGTCTAAAGAAATTACGGATATCAAATTGAAGAATTACTTCATCTCCTTTTTGAACAAGAGATTTAATTTCGTTGAATTGAGTATCGAGTAGTTTTATATCGCAAAGTGTTGGAAGATTATCCCAGGAATTAACACAACGTGAATCGAGACAGCGCATAGGAACTTTTGTAAGTTGAATTGTGCCAAGTGCTCCTGCTGCGGTTAGTTTTTTTGTAAGAGCAACTACAGAATCACGGTCGCGCGGCCACCCTGTGTTTTCGCCGTCAATTAAAATCCAGGCGCCTTTAATTTTATTTTTCATCGAATCGAATTGAGTATCCGTCTGAGGCATAATAACAGCCGGGCCTCGTTGAACGCCTTTTGTACCGGCTGTGTATGATGGGGTAACAAAATCTAAGTTCTTCTCTGTTGGTTTTATCATTTTCCCAAACCATGCACCACGGTTAAACCCAACAGGGACTTCTCCAACTTCCTCGAGCTTAACCTCCAATCCCCATTTTTTCAATTCACCCATTGTCCAAAGGCAGGCGGTACGGTATGCAGCAGATCCGGTAATACGTCCACCGATCCGGTTGCATAGTATATCCTGATGAACCATAGTCTGATTATCGGTTTTTCCGATCTCAATTATCTTTTGAACAACCGGATCTTGCTGAGAAAGTATGATTGTAGTTAGAAATAGAAATGCACAGATTAAATTCAGAAGAAATCGTTTCATAAGAGAACTTTGTTTTAGTGAATAATCAGTAAATACAAATTAAGGAAAATAGTTACTGTGCAAAAGCAAGATTGAAAAAAGTTTGAATTCTTGCTCTATCAATTTTATTCAAAAGAAAATTTAATAATTCTAGAATGGGGATATTTTATTATTCTTTTAAAAAGAATTTATATTATTTAAGGAACAAAATTCCGGGAGAATTATGAAAAAGCATTTTTCTAAAATTCTACTTCTTTTTCCCTTTATTCTTGTAATCGTTCTTAATGGCTGTGGATTAATTTATCTTCCTTTTATGGCGCCAACTTACGAAGACCTAAAGGACAATTCAGATTTCAAGTGGATTGCCGATAGCAGCCAACATTTTCAATATTACATGGAAGAAAATTCTTGGGCGGCAAAAAATATTGATGCCATGAAAAAACAAGCCGAAGCAGACCTCGAAAAATCCTTAAAGATAATCAACGAAAAAGAATACAAAGAAAAGTTGTATTACTTCGTTGTTCGGGACCGAAGCAGAATGAAGTTATTAATTGATAGAGAAACAAACGGATGCGCTTTTACAAATCGAAATATTCTTTGCGCAATTGCGAACGATTCTGTTAGAGCGTTAGGTACTCATGAATTATTTCATATTATCTCATGGAATAATTGGGGATCGCCGGATGATAATTGGATCAGTGAAGGATTGGCAGTCTATTCCGATAATAATTGGTGGGGTAATGATCTATATACGCTCACAAAATATTTTTATGAAAAAGAAAAACTGATACCTTTAAAAGATTTAGCTGCAAGCTTCCGCTCTTATAATGATATGATTACCTACCCCGAAGCAGGAAGTATAGCCAAATACATTTACGAGAAATACGGCGCGGCAAAAACAAAAAAATTTTGGGAAGATGGAATATCAGAATCGAAAAACATTTTAGGGATATCACTCGAAAGTCTCGAAAAGGAATGGCTAGCGGAAATCCAAAAAACGGATACGAAGAAAATCAAATATCCTATTAAATAGAGAGGTAATTGTTAAAACAAAGTTGTGGTTTGCTTTCAAAAGTTTCTTTGACAATATTTAAAATAACACCAATGAATATGATGCCGATAAACACTAGAGAGATACAAGATTGCTAGAAAACTGGAGAAATAATGAAACACCTTCTGAAAGAGACTACCGATCGTGCTTGCCGCTATTTAGATGGACTAAATGATCGAAGCGTTGCGCCAAGTCCGGAAGCTATTGCTAATCTGCGAAGGCTTGATGAGCCGTTGCCTGAAGTTCCCACTGACCCGGAAGAGGTCGTTGCGCTGCTGGATAAGATCGGCTCACCTGCAACTGTTGCAACAGCCGGCTCACGCTATTTCGGTTTTGTAATCGGCGGTTCACTTCCCGCAACTGTAGCTGCAAATTGGCTGGCTACTGTATGGGATCAAAACGCAGGTATTGTAGCTCTTTCGCCGATTGCTGCCAAACTGGAAGAAGTTGCAATGCGTTGGGTGCTTGATGTGCTGGGACTGCCGTCTGATTGCGGAGTGGGGTTCGTCACCTGCGCAACTCAGGCAAATTTCTCCGGACTAGCAGCAGCAAGACATGCCATTCTTGCCCGACAGGGTTGGGATGTCGAAGCCAAGGGCTTGTTCGGTGCACCGCCGATAACTGTGGTCGTCGGAGATGAAGTTCACGTTAGTGTGCTGAGAGCGCTCATGGTTCTCGGTCTTGGGCGTGAGCGCGTCATCAGAGTCCCAGTTGATGGTCAAGGCAGAATGCGTGCTGATTCTTTGCCGTCACTTGATGAGAATACGATCATCTGCTTACAGGCAGGTAATGTTAACACAGGCGCATTCGACCCTGCCGATGAGATTATTCCAAAAGCAAAAGCTGCGGGTGCATGGGTACACGTGGATGGCGCGTTTGGACTATGGGCAACTGTCGCGCCGAATCGCAAGTATCTGGTCAAGGGCTTTGCAAATGCCGACTCTTGGGCGACGGACGCGCACAAGTGGCTCAATGTACCTTATGATAGCGGTATCGTCATCGTTCGTGAACCGATATATTTGCGTACGGCTTTCTCGATCACCGCAGCCTATCTTGTTCGTGGTGAACAACGTGAACCGGAAGATTACACACCGGAGTTTTCACGTCGGGCACGCGGTGTTGAAGTGTGGGCGGCGCTGCTCTCTTTGGGGCGAGATGGGCTTGCCGACATGATTGAGCGAACCTGCCGACATGCGACGCATTTTGCCGATGGGCTGCGCAAAGCAGGCTATGACATTCTCAACGACGTAGTCATTAATCAAGTACTGGTCTCATTTGGAGATGCAACCACAACGCGGCGCATCATTGCTGCCGTTCAGGAAGAGGGTACTTGCTGGGCGGGCGGATCGGTCTGGCAGGGACACACTGCGATGCGCATTAGCGTCTCGTCGTGGGCAACGAAGGATCAGGATGTAGAACGTAGTCTTGAAGCGATGATTCGCGTGGCTGCGGAGATACGGCAAGGCTAGTGTTTTCTTCACTAAACTTGAGCTTCAACCTGAGAGCATGTCAAATGTTTCTTTGAATGATTACCTGCTGTATTTTTGATTATTAACAATCCAATTCTAATTATGATTTTAGGAAGAGAATTTTTTATTTTTTGAACAGACATTCGCATTAAAAATCAAATCAGCATGAAATTCTTTTCCCGAAGAGATGTCCGAAGGACTCCTACCGGAGGATTCCCACAAAAATTTATTTTGATTGCAGTTTTTCTTTATTTCTGCCACACGACGGATCTTTTATCTCAATCTGGCGCTGCTCTTACATTCAGTGAAATAATGTTTAATCCCGCCGAGACGAACGGTGAGTTCATCGAGATCTACAACACTTCTGCAACAGAGACAATTGACATCACCGGTTACAAAATTAAATACTATACCTCATCACCTAACACGATAACAGCTTTTATTGGAGGAACCAGACTTGCCCCCGGTAAATTCGCAGTCATACTTCAAGGCAGCTACGATTACAATAATGGGGTTTACAAATCACTAATCCCTTCAGATGCGATTGTTTTTAAAACCAGCACAAATAATTTCGGTTCATCGGGAATGGCAAACACCTCTAACCGGGATCTCTATTTATTAAATGCATCAGATGAAATTTTAGACACATACACATACTCTGCGGATAATGCGGACGGGTTCTCTGACGAGAAAACAACTCTTAATAAAAATAATTCGGCAAGCAACTGGGCAAACTCAACGGCATTAAACGGCACACCGGGTTTTAAAAGTACAGTTGTAATTCTGCCCGATTATTCTTTCGGATCGCTTGTGATAAATGAGATTATGTTCGATCCGGCCGTGGGAAATTCAGAGTATCTAGAATTTTTCAACACAACTGAGGATTCGATTCAGCTTACCGGGATTCAACTTAAAGCTGGCGCTTCGGGTAAATACAAATTAACGAGTACATACTTAACACTTCAGCCAAAAAAATATTTTGTTCTCGCTGCAGATTCATCGATCTATAAAAACTATTCGTGGCTGAAAGGAGAATCAATTTCGAACATTGCAGGAAGTTCATCTCTTAGTTTATCTAATGAGGGCACCACCATTGTATTGAAAGATTCCAAAGGAAATACATTAGATTCACTTATCTACTCACCGGATTGGCACAGCAAAAACGTGGTTACAACAAAAAACAAATCGCTTGAAAGATTAAATCCGTTGTTTGATTCCAACAAGAGAACAAACTGGAATACATCAGTTTCAATTGACGGCGCAACGCCCGGCAGACAAAATTCGATCTTCTCTCAAAACCTATCGCGTGAAGCAAAAGTAACTATCAACCCAAATCCATTTTCTCCGGATGGAGATGGTTTTGAAGACTTCGCAGTAATAAATTTTGAACTAACAAACCCTCTTTCACAAGTGCGCATTAAAGTTTATGATAGTCAGGGCAGAATAGTCCGGACATTAGCAGAAAACCGCCCCTCTTCATCAAACAACTCCGTTGTGTTTGACGGATTGGATGATGGCGGCAAACCGTTGCGTATTGGAATTTATATATTATTGATAGAAGCTGTTGCAGAAGGCCGGGGAAATGTTGAGATTTTTAAAACACCTATTGTAGTGGCGAGAAAATTATAGACAGTTCGGGTAGCAAATTTAATCAACGGCATAGATTATAAGAAAGGATTCAACTTCAGGAAAGAGTATACATTCAACAAACAAGGGACATAGATGATGAACTACGAACAAAAAGTAAAAGAATTCCTCGATCAAAAAGTTATTGCAATTGTGGGTGTATCGCGAAATCCAAAAATGGAAGTTGGTAATCCAATCTACAAAAAATTTAAAAGCGCGGGCTATACTGTCTATCCAATCAATCCATTTGCAGATCAAATTGAAGGCGATAAGTGTTATCCAACCTTAGGTGCTGCACCTAAAAAAGCTGATGCTGTTTTCATCGCAACAAACCCTCTGGCTTCGGTTGATGTTGTAAAGCAATGCATTGAAAATGGAATTACAAGAATCTGGTTCCACCGTTCGTTTGGCAACGGAAGTTTTTCTGAAGAAGCTGCAAAACTTGGCGAGGAGAACGGGTTAATGGTTATCCGCTCCGGCTGCCCGATGATGTTTATAAAAGACGCGGACGGATTCCACAGGATGGTTGCATTTTTCATGCGGATATTTGGGAAGCTAACATAATAAATCCGGTTGCCGGCCCGCCCTGCAATTTATTTGTTAGACAGAGCCTGCAGCACGGCGAACTAACAAAAGCAATTAGAAAAGAATCCCAACCTCTTATATTATAGAAGTTGGGATTTTCTTTCACTATTTTTTCGCTATCATTCAGAGAGATATTAAAAGTAATTGAATAAACTTCTCGAATTAAAATCGATTTGGCAATTAGCGTTTTCAAATGAAACTTACAGAACACGTATTGCAATAACTCTAATTCTTTTGGGAATAATTCTTTTCATTTTAGCAAAATTTCTTGCTTATAATGAAGACCGTCCCGGTTTTTCATTTAACGACCCATTCCTATCTTCGTTCAACGCAATAGATGTAACCTGGTTAACATTCGGTTTAATTTATATTGGATTAATTGCTGCACTCGGATTTTTGGCTTTTCATCCTGCCCGATTGCTGGTCGCACTCCAATCATACACTTTAATTGCAGCCCTTCGATTGATCACAATTTATTTTCTACCCTTGAACGCGCCAATTCATATTATTCCGCTGGAAGATCCGTTCGTTGAATTTTTCGGCGGCGGCACAACTTTGCTTCGCGATCTTTTCTTTTCGGGTCACACTTCAACAATGTTTCTATTCTTTCTGACAGCCAAAAGCAAAAAACTAAAAACTATCTTTTTAATCTGTACTATTTTGATAGCTTTTTGTGTTCTGATTCAGCACGTTCATTATACTATTGATGTTATTGCCGCTCCCTTCTTTGCATATACCAGCTACAGGATCTCCCGTTTAATTAATAAGCGTAAGAAAGACCGGGTTAAAAATAATTCCTGATTTGGAATTTTTTCTCCAGTTTCTTCGTTTAGAAATGAGTATAACTTTTTAATACGGGTATAATGATTTCAGAAGCAGTCTATTTACACTACCTCAATGCGCTTCTTGACGGTGACAAAAAGCAGTGCCTTCAGATAGTCCAGAATCTGGTCAAAAATGATGTGAACATGAAAGAGATTTATTTGGAACTCTTTCAACGTTCCATGTACCGCATAGGCATGTTATGGGAAAAAGAAAGATGCACCATTGCCGATGAGCACATTGCCACAAAAATTACAGAAGGATTGATCGAGTTCGTCTCAAATTCTTTTATTAACGATAAAAGAAGCGGCAAGCTCGCGCTTATAACCTGCATCGATAAGGAATTTCATGATCTTGGTGCAAGAATGGTTGCCGGCTATTTTGAAGCCAGCGGCTGGAATACAATTTTTGCCGGATCGAACACTCCCGAACAGGATATCATTCATCTTATAAAAGAGAAAAAGCCCGATATTGTTGGCATCTCCAGCAGTTTTTATATCAACATTAACAGGTTGATAAAGTTGGTGCAATTAATAAAAGAAAGTTTTCCCGATCAGGAAATTTTGGTTGGAGGACAGTCTCTTTCGGAAGAACACAGTAACATTCTTTCTGTTTATGATAAAGTAACTTATATCACGTGCATTAACGGCCTCGATAGATATATCACCTCTCATCAGATCAATTAACAATTTTAATGCCTCCGGAATTTTCTATTTTAGAATAGAAAATATTTCCGCTTGGAGAAATCAATGAAGCATTTTAAAACAATTTTATTTTTAACACTTCTATTATCAACCTCTTTTCAGGCTCAGCAAATAAAATCCTCGGCAAGAATTCAGAACATAATTCAACCGGTTAATCTTGTCGCCGGGATTCCCGACTCGATGCTGATAAGCGATATGTTTTATTCTGAAAACTATAAAATAAAATTCAAAGAGAACAAAAAGATAAACGTTCGTTATGATGCACTAAAGGGCAAGATCCATTTTAAGGCAGATATGAGTTTTGGCGGTATAACTCTGGTGGACTTTACACACAACAGCAAAACTTACTCAGTCCCGGTCAGATCACGAGTTCAGCAAAAATATAAATTCACTTATAAACCCGAGAAGAAGTACGGCAAGCTAACTTTGTTTGGAAGTTTTAACGGATGGGACCGCGGAAATCTTCCGATGAAAGATGAAAACGGTGATGGAGTTTTTGAGACCGAGGTCCCTCTCGAACCCGGACGTTATGAATATAAATTCTGGGGGGATGGAACTGAAATCGTAGATCCAAACAATCCGGATAAAAAACCGAACGGCTTCGGAGATTTCAATTCGCTATTTAATGTTGATGTGCCAAATCTTGGCAAATTTTTTCTTCACGTTGGGGATAAAAAAATTAATCCGGCTAAATCGGAATTTTCTTTTGTCTACGAAAACGAAAAGGACGGAAGTGGAATTACTAATGATAATATTGTTGCTCTGCTAAACAACACACGTGTTGCGTCAAAGAATATTACGATTAATAAAGACCGGATAAATTTTATTTTTTCAAGACAGAAGTTGAAAGGAAAAAACTTGTTGCGTGTTGCTGTTTCTAAAAACGGAAGAGCGACCAACATTCAATCAGTGAATCTCATAGATGGCTCTCCTGCAGATAACAAGAGTTTCAACTGGAACGATGGAATAATTTACTCGCTGATGATAGACCGCTTTAACGACGGGGACAAATCCATTAATAAGCCTATTAAGAACGATTCTCTGCTTGCGCAAGCCAACTATCTGGGCGGGGATTTTCAAGGCATCATCAATAAACTGAATGAGGGGTATTTTGATTCATTAGGAGTAAACACAATCTGGATTTCACCGGTAAACGATAATCCTGATATTGCATATAAAGAGTCGCCAGCACCTCACAGATGGTATTCCGGCTATCACGGCTATTGGCCAATTTCATCGACCGATGTAGAGGATCAGTTCGGAACAATGAAAAAGCTGAAAGAAATAATCTCTCTTGCTCATAAACATAAAATTAAGGTGCTTCTCGATTTTGTTGCAAACCATGTCAATGAACTCCATCCTCTTTTCAAACAACATCCTGAGTGGTTCGGTAAAGTAAATTTACCGGACGGTAGAATGAATCTTCGTTTGTGGGATGAATACCGTTTGACAACATGGTTCGAGCCTTACTTGCCGAAGTTTAATTTTGTCGGTTCGAAAGATGTTGTAGAGTTTATGTCCTCCAACGCAGTATGGTGGTTGAAAGAAACAGGAGCCGACGGATTCCGTCAGGATGCCGTTAAACATATGCCGAATGAATTCTGGCGTACTCTAACACAAAAAATTAAAAAAGAAATTGAAGTGCCGATGAATATTTCCGTTTATCAGATCGGCGAAACATTCGGCAGTTATGAACTGATCAGTTCTTATGTAAACAACGGACAGCTTTCGGCACAGTTCAATTTTAATTTGTACGATACCGCTCTTCCAATTTTTCTCGATAAAAAAATGTCGTTCAAATCGCTCGATGCCGAGATGAAAAAATCATTTCTCGTATATGGTGAAAATAACGTGATGGGAAATATTATGGACAGCCACGATAAGAACCGGTTCATGGCATTTGCGGATGACGACTTGGGTTTATCTCAATGGAGTGCAATTGAAGAGGGCTGGAATAATCCACCGAAGGTTGACAACCCTGCGAATTACAATAAAGCAAAACTCTATTATGCATACATGAACACAATTCCGGGCTTGCCTGTAATTTATTACGGGAGTGAATTCGGTATGACCGGCGCTTCTGATCCGGACAATAGAAGAATGATGCGCTTCGGAAATGAATTGAGTGTCTATGAAAAACAAATGTTAAGTGATGTACGCTCGATTGTGAACATTAGAAAAAATCATTCAGCATTACGACATGGAGATTTTTTAACTCTCGCTGCGGACGAAAATATTTACGCTTACATCCGTTCTGATATGAACGAAAGAGTTTTGGTTGTGCTGAATAAAAATGAAGCGGCACAAAATATTGAATTGGAATTACCTGCCCTTTATAAAATAAACTCAGTAAGGGATCTAATCAACAAGGAAATACTTAACGTGTCGGGCGGAAAGCTGCGTCTGATTATTAAAGGCATTAGCTATAGAATTTTGAGTCTGGGTGTCAGTTTGTAAAAAAAGCTCCCTGCTTATGCGGGGAGCTTTAATAAATGCTTAGATCTTGTTACTAATTGAAGAGGTAGCGGATACCCACTTGCATTTGCCAGCGAGAAAGAACTCCCGGATCATCAATGAATGTCTTTTTTAAATTAGTGTTGAAATTAAAGACCGGTGCGCCTTGAGTAGTAGATTTAACAAATTGAAGAGGTGAAGTTGCTGTGGAGTTGGCAACTTGTCTTACACCCCAATTTGAGTTTAGCAGATTGGCAACATTAAGAATATCAACACTCAGCTGAAAAGTGTGCTTCTGGTTTCCGGTAAAAAACGAGAAATCTTGCAATAATCTTAGATCTATGTTGCTGAACCATGGATTAACGCCTCCAAAACGATCTGCAATTTTACCACGATTATTTTTCAGGTAATCATCCTGTTCTATAAAAGTATTAAAAGCATTCCATTGCTCTAGAGCAGTAATCGTTCTGCCGCTCGCATCAACATATTGATCGAAGATAATTTCACTTTGATTCCTCGGGATATAAATTAAATCGTTTGATCCAGATCCGTCTCCGTTAACATCGCCGGAATAAATATACGAGTATCTGTTTCCTCCAGCACCGCTGAATCTATTTCCTTCGGCAATTTCAATAAAGAGACCCAAACTGGTTGCCCAGCTTTCCGACCATTCATGACGGTATGTTGCAGAGGCAACAATACGATTACGGTTACCAAATTCAGAATAGCTCAGATATGGTTTATTTGGATTTCCCTGAACCGGATTTTCGGCCCATAATACGCTAGCAATCTCTGTTGATTTAAGTAAACTTTGAGCTTCAAGATATGTGTATGATAAACTGGTATTAAGACCGAAATCAAAATTCTTTCTTAATTGTGCGGTAATACTGTAGTTATATCCTTCACTGGCATTATCAATTACATATGCACCACCTATACTCCCGTTGATTGGCCCACTAAATACCGGCCTTCCATCAGGAGCCGGAAGATTACGTACTACTTTTCCTAAGTTTGCTTCTCTAACATAAATTGCATTAATATCTTTGCCATAAACGATTTCGAGTGTACCCAAAATATCTTCTGGAAGCAGATGATCTACTGCCAGGTTGGTTGTCCATACTTGCGGCCATTTGAAATCCGGCGCCATAGCATTCAAATAAAACGAACGCATGTGTGCAGGAAGGTTTGGGTTAGAGCCCGGGTTAGAAATGTTATTACCAATCCATACAAATGGCAATCTGCCGGTAAAAATTCCTGTTCCTCCTCTAAGTTGTGTAGATCGGTCGCCAGTAACATCCCAATTAAATCCAACACGCGGTGAAAAAAGTGGTGTTGCATCCGGCAATTTACTCTGGTCAACTACTTCTGGTTTTCCGTCAGCATCAAGCAAATTTAACGAGCGTGAAAACGGGTTGTCTACCATATCATTAAAGTACATTGGTATATCAACACGTAATCCATAAGTCAAAGTGAATTTTTCGGAAATTAAATATTCATCCTGTGCATAGAAAGCTAACTGACCGACTTTGATCTCCTCACCCTTAAACGGATTCTTTGCTGCATCAGATGCAATTTTGTTAAAATCAACAAAGTTAGGATTGGTCCGATCGGTCAATTGGAAAAACTGATCCAACGATGTAAAAGTTGTTCCACCAAACTGTGCAGGTACCATAAACAATCCCGCAAAGAAAAGGTTGAATGAGTTATAGAATTTGAAGTATTCAAAATTTACACCTGCTGTAATAACATGATTTCCGGCGAAATAACTGAAATTATTTGTGAACTGTAAAACATCCTGATCAAGAATATTGTTAATTGAAAACGGCTCGTGACCTAAAGTAGTGTAGCTAACTCCGTTTTCTGCAATTTCAATTGTTGGATATAATTTGCTGAATGGTTCTCTGAAATCTCTGAATCTATTATAACTGGCAAAAAACCTGTTCGCCCATTTATCTCCTCTGCTGTTTAGTTCGGTAGCAAATGAACTTAACTGGTTATTGATTCGATAACCGGCATTTTGAAACGGTAATGAACTTTCATTCGGCCCTCTTCCTGTTCCATTAAAACTAATTGCGAATGGGTGGGGCGGAAGATCACGACGGGCATTCAGGTAATTATATCTAAAAGTGAATATGTTGCTTTCATCAATATTCCAATCCAATTTAATGAGAAATTTTTCATTCTCGGTGCGAAGACTGTAATTATCATAAGCACCCGGGTCGTATCCAAAAACAGATATCATTCTTTGTCGAATTCTCTCCATATCCGCTGCCTTAACTCTTGAAATTCCGAATGCAGACGTTCCTCGATTTGACGCAAAATTAGAACCCGGATCTTCTCTTCTCTCTATTTCACCATTCATAAAAACAAATAAGGTATTTGGAATAATTGGGCCGCTTGCAGTGAACCCGGACTGATTGAACGACAAACTTGGATTAGCAACAACTTTATTTCCACTGACTGTATTGCCCACAAGATTTTCATTTCTCATAAAGCTGTACAAGGAAGTTTTATATTTATTTGTTCCGCTTTTGGTAACGGTATTAATACCGGCACCAGTAAATCCGCCTTCTCTTACATCAAAGGGGGCAACTGATACTTGTACTTCAGCTACAGCATCAAAAGGAACCGGCTCGGCATTTGTCTGGCCACCCGGCGCAGGATCATCAAGTCCAAATGAATTATTAAAATACGAACCATCGAGTGAGATGTTGTTATATAACCAATTCTTCCCACCAAAGCTGAAATTGCCATCACTACGGGGATCCAATCTTGTTATATCTCTTGTACTCCTTTTGATAGAAGGAAGCTCGGCAACCTGCGCAGAAGAAACAAATGTTGCGGCACCAGTCCGGCTGCTATTTAAAGTATTGTCCTTTTCCGCCGTAACAGTCACTTCCTTCATACTGACTGCTTCTCCCTGCATTACAAATTCTAGTCGTAAATTTTGAGCAAGATTTAAGTAGATATTTTCTTGTTGTTCTTTCTTATAACCTACATAAGTAACCGTAACGGTATATGGACCACCAATTTTTAAATTTGGTAGACTGAATCTTCCGTCTACCGTGGTAAAAGCACCGTACCTAGTACCGGTAGGCACGTGAATTGCGGCCACATTTGCAGCGGGTAGTAACTCCCCGGCAACATCTTTAACAAGACCGTTCATCGAGGCGGTTGTCACACCCTGAGAGAATGTCTTACTAAAAAGTAGAAATAGCATCATCAGAGTAAAGAAGAAAGTTGTAAATCTTAGTCTCATACATACTCCTTAATATTATTTATTAAAATGAGGTGGGGTAAATCTTAACACCAACTTAATATAGGTATTTTTTGCAATTGTTTAATCTAAAAAAGGCTTTAAATGCAAAATCTGTAAATACTGCCATGGATTATTTTATCAAATAAATCTCTTTCTGTCTTTCGGATAAATATTCACACCCGTCTTTTGTTACCACAACCTCTTCTTCAACGGTTGCAATTCCATAATTAGGAATAGTCAATCGCGGTTCAAGAGTGAATACGTTTCCCTCTTCAATTTCAAGATAAGGCACGTTGCCGTAACGTTCCCATTTAGGCCCAAGCAGACATCCGCCGTCATGGCATAATTTCCCAACCTGATGCCCCAGTCCGTGAGGATATTCCGAGTAACCGTGAATCTGAATATAGTTACGCGCTATCTCATCAATCTCGTAACCTTTCTTGCCGGGCTTCAACTCATTCGATGAGCGGGTGATGGACTCAATAATAATGTCAAATCCTTTCTGCACTTCTGCAGGGGCTTTCTCTTCCAGCGGGTTCAAAACATACCAGGTTCTCTGCAGATCGGAACAGTAATCCTGATACTTAATTCCAAAATCCATATTAATTACATGCCCCGGTTCGATGACGCGGTCGGTTGGACCCGAGTGCGCACCTGCCGTATCCGGTCCCGTAAAAACTGACGGACAATATTCCTTATCCCAAGCAAGACCAAATCCTCTCTTCACGGTAAGATCATGAACGAAAGCAGCAACCTGTTTTTCGGTTAAACCCGGTTTTAAATATTTTGTTACTTCATCAAAAATTTTCAGTGTTTCTTTGATAGCTTCTTTCATCAGATCAATTTCTTTCTGAGATTTTCTGCCCCTTAATGCAGCCACAATTTCTTCGGAAGAGATTAATGCATTAGAATATTTTGTTTCTTTCAAGTGATCAAGCAATTCAAGATATAGCCCATGCGGCAGACCATCAGCTAAAGTGGAATTGCGTGAATAGTTGATTGCGATCTTTTCCGGTTTATACATATCCAGGACTTTCAGCAAATCCTCTCTAACCGATTTCAGATAAGGATGAATCTCTTTGTACGTGCCAATAGCCTGCATATTTGCAAGTTCAAGAGAACCAACTATAGCATGTGTATCTCCATTTTTCGTAATTATGAAAGCAGATGACCAGGTTGCACCCGTTCCAACAATCATATCCATCATAGGATCTTTCATATTTCCGGTCTCCCGAACAAAAGTCATCCACATATCTATCTTTTTTTCATTTAAAATTTTTACCGCCTGGTCAATTTTTTCGAGAATCATTTCCTTGGACATAAACTGTGCCTCCACAAATCAAGATTTTTATTATTGAGATATGCATTTATTGCTGATCCGCCGAAAGAAACTTAGCCAAAGATGAATCATTTAGCAAGGCAGTCTATCGGAGATGACATATCCAACAAAATGGACTTGTTTATAATAGATGGATTATTCATATTACCAGTAGTGAAGATTTGTTCACTATAGAATATTGATTGATAGATACACTTGCAATAGTCATTTTTAGCCTAAAAACAGAATTTTTCTATGAAAACTATACTCCACTTAGATATGGATGCTTTCTTTGTCTCTGTCGAACGGATTCTGGACCCCTCTTTAGAAGGCAAGCCGGTAATAGTTGGGGGCGACCCGCACGGCCGCGGTGTTGTTGCCGCATGCAGTTACGAAGCCAGAAAGTTCGGACTTCATTCAGCAATGCCGATCAGAAACGCATTTAAGTTATGTCCTCAAGGGATTTATCTTCACGGCCACTTTAAAGAATATGTCCGTTACTCAAGAGCCACAAAAAATCTTTTAGAAAAAAAACTTCCGATGGTTCAGCAGGCATCCGTTGATGAATTCTATATAGACTATACCGGATGTTCCAACATTTACGGTCATCCTTTACAATTTGCGGCCGATCTTCAGAAAGAGATTAGCGATAAACTTTCTCTTCCCTGCTCGATTGGAATTGCAAGCAATAAAACAATCGCCAAGATTGCATCGGACTTTAAGAAACCAAAAGGCATTACTTATGTTGCACCCGGAACAGAGAAAGAATTTTTAGCACCGCTGGCAATCGAGAGAATTCCCGGAATTGGCAAAAAAACTTTCCCGGTTTTACGAGCAAGAGGTTTTAGAACAATCGGAGATTTGGCAAATTCCTCCACGGATTATTTATCTACTCTTCTGGGAAAATTCGGAATTGATCTTTGGGAAAAAGCCAACGGTAAAGGGAATGATATCTTAACCGCCGATCAAGAGCGGAAGAGTGTTTCCAAAGAGACTACTTTTAATGAAGATATAGTCGACAAATTTCAAATAGAAGATTATCTTTTCGAGCTGACCGGAAAAGTGGGACAGTTAATCCGCAACGAGAATTGGCTGGCGTTTACAATCTCTATCAAACTCCGCTACTCCGACTTCGAAACAATTACAAGAGCCAAGACTCTTGCTCATCCAACCGATGACGACAAAGTTATTTTTGAAACAGCGCAAACTCTTTTCCGTCAGGCTTCCACACGCAGAGCGGGTATTCGTTTAATCGGGATTCACTTAGGCAGACTCAGTCACTTTTTTGAACAGGAACTTTTATTTGAGGATGAAGAATTGATCCGCAGAAGAATGCTGCGAGCCGTTATGAAGATACGTGACAAGTATGGTTTTTCTGCTATTCAAATTGGCAAGAGCGGAGCCGGATGATATGTTTACTTTACATGCTCATTCAAATTATTCTCTGCTCGAAGGAACTATTCCGATTGAAGAATTTGTCTCTTTCGCAAAGAGATCCGGAAGCCATTATGTTGCGTCGATAGATACGAATGCGATGTACGGATTGATTCAGTTTGCAAAAATCTGCGGCGAATATAATATCAAACCGATTTTGGGTGCATACATTGACGATCCGAAAGAGAAAAATTTACACGCAGTTTTTATTGCAAAAAAAAGAAGGTTATTCCCGGCTTTGTAAATTAATCACCACGCGAAAACTCAAAGAGAATTTCTCTCTCATCGAACTATTTACCGAACCGGTCAACGATCTTTTTGTCATCACATCATCGCTTGAACTGCTTGGCAAAATTAGAATCGATTTGCCTCTGAGGCAAAATATTTTTGTCGAGTTGATTTCAACCGATAAAGCAAAAAGAAGAACCCGCGAACTTTATGAATTCGCTAAGCGAAATAAACTTCAAGTTGTTGCTTCGCACCCGGCATATTTTTTAGCACCGGATGATTTTCTTCTTCACAAAGTTGTAACCGCAATCCGGCTCAACACAACATAGATGGGGTCACTTTATAAAATCAAAAAAATGGAACGCAGATTTTTTATGATAATTATGATTTTCGCTGATAATCAAATCATAATAATCAGTGTTATCAGCGTTCTATTTTTTAGTCGGTTAGTAGTGATTTCGAAAGATTTCTGAATTGCGGAAGAACTTATCCCCCTGATGTTGATCTTGATTTTTCGTGGAAAGAGCGGGATGAAATAATAAAATATGTTTTTGAAAGATACGGCTTTGTGAAAAATGCTTCTGTCGACTTGCTGTAATATCCGGCTAAAAAGTGTTGTGTTATTCATAGACCCTTCTCTTTGTTATTGATAAAACAAAGATACTTCCTATGAATTTTTTCTGTAGAAGTGGGACTTTTCATTTTTTCGTTTTGGAAAGATGTGCGTGTTGTCCTTAAAAACGCCACTCTGCGTAACTTCAGTTGCTTTACATTCATCGCTTACTTATGCTGTCCCAATAATCCGCTTTCCAGACACTGATTGCATTCAAACTGAAGCGTTATATGATGAATTCCAAATTTTGATTCGAGAAGCTGCTCAATTTTCATTCTCAGTTTATCACTCTCGCTAATTTTCATATCACTGATGTTTACATGGGCTTCGAGATGAATATCATTATCCCCAACTGTCCAAATGTGAATATGGTGAATATCTTCCACCTCGGAAAATTTTTCAACCTCTTCTTTAATTGTATCGAGGGAAATATCCGGCGGCGCGCCTTCCATTAAAATATGAATTGCTTCGCCAAGTATATCATAACTTTCTTTTATGATGTAGAGCCCTATTAATATTGTAAGCAGCGGGTCAATCCAGCTAACATTCCAAACAGCAATTGCAAGACCACCGATAATCACTGCTACCGATGAAACAGCATCACTCAACAAGTGCATGTATGATGAGCGTATATTAATACTGTTCGCAGAATCCCGTTTAAGAAGAAGAGTTCCTATGATATTAGCGACTAAACCAACCAATGCAACTATAGTCATTGTTCCGGCTTCGATTTTATGCGGCTCGGAAAACCTGAGTATCGCTTCATAGAAAAGAAAAATATAAATGACGATAAGTACAGATGCATTTATAACCGCGGCAAGAATTTCCGCTCGCTTTAACCCGAATGTGTGACGGTGCGAGTTGTCCTTCTGTTTCAGTTTTAATGCGATATATGAAATGATTATAGAAACACCGTCGCTGAAATTGTGAAGCGCATCCGAGATTAACGCAAGGCTTCCGGAGAGTATGCCGCCGATTATTTGAACAATTGTAATTACAAAATTCAAAATCATTGTAATTACAAGTCTGCCCATAGTCGAATTTAACCCGGCCGGATTGGGATGATGGTGGTGTGAATGATTGTGTGTCAACTTATAATTCAGTCTAATATTTAGTAAATTGTTTTACCGCTTCACAAAAATGTGAATGAAGATAATGAAAAACAAATTCTATAACGATTTTGATTTACAAAGGTTAAAACCGAGCACTCGCCAAAGTGATTACAGATCACCTTTCCAGATTGACCGGGACAGAATTATACACTCGTCAGAATTCCGGCGACTCCAGGGAAAAACACAGGTCTTCCTGCCCGGCGAATACGATTTTTACCGAACGCGCCTGACTCACTCAATTGAGGTAGCGCAAATAGGAAGGGCTATCTGCAGCTATCTTCACGACACAGAGAAAAAAATATTTAATGAAAAATATTTTATCGATGAAGATCTTGTGGAATCTATTTGCCTTGCACACGATTTAGGCCATCCCCCATTCGGACATGCCGGCGAGCGCACCTTAAATGAACTTATGAAAAGTTACGGCGGATTCGAAGGCAATGCACAAACACTCCGAATGATTACTGAAATATTTTACCGTGACGAAGACCATCATCGCGGAATGAATCCGACCCGCGCTTTTTTAGATGGAATATTAAAATACAAGGCAACCTACAAACAGTTCAAGGCACCGGAAAATCATTTCATCTATGATGAACAGAAACAATATATAGATTTTGTTTTTGGGAAAAAGAGAACACCGAAGGAAATATCGGCACCGCTTAAGCTGAATCAATTCCAGAGTATAGAATGCCAGATAATGGATTGGGCAGACGATACTGCATACGCAATTAACGATTTGGTTGACAGCATATCCGGCGGATTTATAAACATTGTAAAGCTAATGAACTGGCAGGAAAAAAATTCCAACCAGCATCAAAATGAAATTATAACTGAAATAATCGGCTGGATTAAGGCAGGTAACTATAAAAAAAAATTCGGCGCACAGATCGGCGAGTTTGTCCGGTCGTGCGGCATTATAGAACGTAAGACTTTCATGGACAAAACAACAGATCGTTATAAATACTCGTTAGTTGTTGATAAGAAAATTATAGAGCGTGCAAATCTTTACAAAAAAATCTCTGTGGAGCTGGTTTTCCGTTCTTCTCAATTGCATCAGATGGAATTCAAGGGAAATAGTATGATCAAAAATTTGTTTGAACTGTTTTTTGATAATTACGTTCACTCGGTTAAAGACACAAAATTGCTGCCGGATTTTAACGATCAACTTATACGTAGAGAGAAAAATAAAAAAGTCCGGGCGAGAATGGTTTGCGATAACTTATCCGGTGCAACCGATTCATATGCGATGAGGATGTACCGCCGCTTATTCGATCCGGAATACAGTTCGTTGGCAGATTTGGTTTGATAAATAATAATTTTTTGTAAGCATGAAATGGCAAGTTCAAAAAAATATTTAGATGAGAGCGAACAACGATATAATCGTTTACTCCGCTTTCTAACCGATTACATCTACACAGTAAAGATCGAGAATAATAAAGTTGTGGACACGTATCATGGACCGGGCTGCGGTACTGTTACCGGTTATACTTCGGAAGATTATCTTGCAGATCCTGATCTTTGGTACCGAATGGTTCACGAAGAAGATAAAGCCGCTGTACTTGAACAAGCAAATAAATCATTGGCTGGCACAGAAACAAAACCACTCGAACACAGAATCATCCACCGCAACGGAACTCTCCGATATGTGCGTAATAGTATTGTTCTTTCGAAAGATCACAAAGGAAAAATTCTTTACTACGATGGGTTGATCAACGACATCACGGAACGAAAAAAAGCGGAACAGCTTGCTGCTGTTAAACAACTGCAGTTAATTCAAGCAGATAAAATGGTTGCGTTAGGAACGATGGTTACCGGTATCGCACATGAAATTAGCAATCCGAATAATTTTATTTTGCTCAATGCGCGCTTTCTTCAAAAAGTTTGGGATGATCTCCGTCCTGTTCTGAAAGAATTTATAGAACAAAATAAAGATTTTGTGATTGCAGGGTTTCCCGTTGGAAAGACGGAGGAAAAAATCCCGCAATCGTTAAATGGACTTGTGGAAGGAGCATTGCGAATCCAAAAGATTACAAAGAACTTAACAAACTTTGCACGGAAAGATGCGGGAGAGTTGGATCATACGGTTGATATAAACAGCATTGTGGAAAATGCAATTCTGCTTACAGGAAATATTATTAAAAATTCTACGAACAATTTTTTTGTAAATTACAATAAAGAGCTGCCTCATGGAAAAGGAAACTCCCAGCAGCTTGAACAGGTGATTATCAATCTCATCAACAATGCATGCCAGTCACTTGAAAGTAAGAATCAAAAAATTTCTATTGATCTCGGTTTGCGTGATGATGGAAAATCAATCTATGTCCGGGTAGCAGATGGAGGCGCAGGTATCGAAAAAGAAAATCTGAAATATATTTTTGATCCATTCTTTACAACAAAAAGAAATACCGGCGGCACCGGCTTGGGTTTATATGTCTCTTATAACATTGTAAAAAGTCATGGCGGCGAACTGATTATCTCCAGCGAAAAGGGGAAGGGAACCGTTTGTGAAATGATTCTTCCAATTAGTTAATAGAGGAATAAAATGGCAGCGGCAGTTTATCCCGCACAACCAATTCTTTTGATAGATGACGAACAGCAATTTCTTTTAAGCGCAGAATTAACTCTGACGGCTAACGGCATCAACAACTTTAAAACGCTGTATGATAGCCGGGAAGTATTATCTATTCTGAGTAAAGAAGAATTCTCTCTTGTGGTTTTAGATATAAACATGCCGCACATTACCGGACTAGAATTAATTCCGCAGATTGTAGAAATGAATCCATTCATTCCGGTTGTTGTAATTACCGCTATGAATGATGTTGACAGCGCTGTAAAATGTATCAAAGCCGGCGCTTTTAATTATTTACTGAAACCTGTTGATGATACCCGTTTTGTTACTACAATCCGCAGCGGAATTGATTTACGAAACATTCGCGATGAAAACAAACGGCTTAAAGATTACTTGCTGAAAGATAAACTCGAAAATCCTGAAGCGTTTGCTGAGATAATTACGAAAAGCAATTCGATGCGTGCGATATTTAAATATATTGAGGCAATTGCAAAAACACCTTTACCTGTTTTAGTTACGGGCGAAACCGGCGTTGGCAAAGAATTAATTGCCAAAGCCATTCACAAGTTGAGCAACCGTCCGGGCGAGTTGCTTGCGCTAAATGTTGCCGGCGTTGATGATAATTTATTTTCCGATACTTTGTTCGGGCATAAGAAGGGCGCATTCACCGGCGCAGAACAAGATCGGAAAGGATTAATCGAACAATCGGAAAAAGGAACTTTGTTTCTTGACGAGATCGGCGACTTGAGTTTGGAATCACAAGTTAAACTGTTGCGCTTGATACAGGAAGGAAAATATTACCCGCTTGGTTCCGATATGGCAAAGCTCGCTGATGTTAGAATTATTTGCGCTACCAACAAAAATATCGAATCAATGCGCGAAGATAAATCATTCAGAAAAGATTTGTATTACCGTTTACAGACACACCTAATAAATATTCCGCCGCTGCGTGAAAGAAAGAATGATATTCAATTTTTAGTAAATCATTTTTTAGATAAAGCGGCACAACAACTAAACAAGAAGAAACCAACTATTCCCAAAGAGTTTTACACCTTGCTTTCGAGTTATCATTTCCCGGGGAACATACGCGAGCTTGAAGGAATTATTTTTGATGCAGTAAGCGTTCATTCATCCGGCATTATGTCTCTCGAATTGATCAGAGAAAAAATATTTCCTAAGCAAAGGAATAATGATTTTTCCGGCGATGTATCTTCAACCGATCAAGAAGAGAAAATTATTTTCAGTGAACAGCTCCCAACTTTAAAAGAGGCGGAAGATTTGTTAATCAAAGAAGCGCTCAAACGCGCCGAAGAAAACCAAAGTATTGCCGCCGACCTTCTGGGAATTACTCGTCGTGCGTTAAATAATCGTTTGAATAGAAAATCCGGCGACTGACTTTCGGCATCATTATTTGAAATGGCTGCCACATTCCTGCGTTAATTAATATGATTTAGAAAAATTGTTGCACCCCTTTTCAATTGGCTCATCATTAAAAAATTTGTTAAGCAGCTTACCTATAACAACTTATTAATTTTTTCTTCTGTTGGCACTTTGATTGATATAAGAATGGCGAACAATCATAAACCAAACAGAAAGGAAAAAATTATGAAACTAAGTGGTGGAACAAAAGGAAAAGTGTTAGCGGCAATTGTTTTTTTCGCAGTTACGACAAACGTCCTGGCACAGAAACCGGCGGCGCCAAAATCATTCGAAGATAGAATTGTTAAAACCGCTCTTTATGGAATGAGCAGCGAGATTCCGTCAATTGTTGAGGCATCGCTTTTCGTCCTCCTCGAAGTAAAAAATAAATATCCAAACGAGGATTATAAAAAACTTCTTGATAAGTTGAACGAACTGGCGCAGAATGGTTCTACATTGTCTATTAAATACAAGGCGCAATTAACAAGTTTGTTTATCAACTATCATGATCTCTTTAGGGATGTAACTATTTTAGGAAGCGAAAATCCGGATTTATCTTTCAAGATGATCGCTAGTAAAGTTGAGAACTATTCGCTTACATTAAACAATAATTGATTGGTGCCTCCATTCAATATATAGCAAACCCGGTTTGGTTTTACTGAATCGGGTTTTTATTTTTCTAAAACAACTTCAATGCTGTTTGCATTTTCATAAAACGAAAGCAGTTTATTCAAAACTTCATCAACAACCGCATCCGGACAAGATGCGCCGCTTGTTAGAGCTATTGTGATGGAATTCTTGTGGGGCAAAAAATTCTCTTTTGTAATTTCTTTTCGCTGATGAATATCAAAATGGCTGATTAATCTTTCAGAAATAATTTTTTCGGCAGCGGAAATAAAGTAAGTAGCAAAACTTTCTTCGAGCAATTCAACAAGGTGTGTAGTGTTTGAACTGTTGTATCCGCCGATAACTATAGCGAGATCAGCTTCTCGTTTCAGTAAACCAATGGTTGCGCTTTGATTATCGTTCGTAGCGTAACATAGCGTGTCGCGCGTATCAGCAAAATGTTCTTTTAGATTTTCGATACCGTGTTTTTTTATCATTGTATCACGGAGAAGATCGGAGATCGCCTGTGTTTCTGATGCAAGCATTGTTGTCTGGTTTACAACTCCAATGCTCATTAAATCTTTTTCAACATCAAATCCATGCGAATATTTTCCATCAAAAAAGTTGTAGAATACCTCTTTGGGGCTATCTCCAATGATAATTTTTGCAAGAACTTCCGCCTCTTCGATATTGCGAAGAATCATGGCTTTTGCATTTCGAATACTGTGAGAAAATGTCGCGCGGGTTTCTTCGTGTTTGGACTTTCCGTGAATTATCACCGTAAAATTTTTATTTCCCAAGACTTCCGCTCTTGTCCAGACCTTTTCGACAAAAGGGCAAGTTGTGTTATACTTGAGTGTATCAATTCCCTTCTCGTTCAGAAGTTGTTCGACCTCAAGAGTGGTTCCGAATGCCGGAACGATTACAACATCATCAGAATTTATTTCTTCCCAACCAATTAACTGATTTCCATACGTATCCAGGATGAATTGAATGCCCTGGCTTTGCAAGTCTAAGTTCACAACTGGATTATGAATCATCTCGCTCAATAGGAAAATATTTTTACCGGGATTTTCTACTATTGTTCTATAGGCAATCTCGATGGCGTTTTCAACACCGTAACAAAAACCGAAGTGGCGAGCGATCAAAAATTTTATCGGACCGAAATCAAGTTCCGTTGGGGTAAAATCTTTTTTGCGCGGATCATCGGATTTTCGCAACTCTTTCAGTCGAGAAATAATTGAGCTTCGGTAATAATCAGGTATATCAAATTTTTTCATTCACCCGTTCCGGAATCAGCCGCTTGAGTATATTCTTGGTTATAAACAGAAATCACCATCATTAGTTCATCTTAGATTTAATCTGCTTCTCCAGAAAATCAACCTGAGAAACGAATGAATCCCAGTTCTTATCTGTGCGACCGATCTCCCGACATTTATCTATGTTTCTAAGCGCTTCTGTAAATTTATCCATTTTGAAAAGAACTTTCGCTTTTATATAAAAAGCGGTGTAGACCTTATTTATTGAAATCGCCCGGTCAATCCAGATTAATGCTTCTTTTAGCAAGAATTCATGATCTGCTGAATACTGTGCAGCGTTAGCATAGATGGACCAGTCATCCGGTCTTATCGCAATTTTTTCTTTAACTTTTTGGTAAAACTGTTCAGTTAAATCAATTTCTACTTTGAACCTAATTTGAAAATCATCCCAATCGAGAAGAACATTAACTGAGCTATCGGTTATTTCGGAAAACGAAAACTGGAGTCTTTCTGTAAAATTACCCTTAGATGACTTCACCTTAAGGCGCAACAAATCTTCGCTTTCATTATAGATCGTCCCCCAATTTTTGTAGGACTTATTCAAAATAACCGTCCAATCATTTTCGCTTGGAATAGTAAATAAGGAATATATTCCTGCCGGTACTTTATTTTCCTCAACTACAACATCCGTTGTAAAATGAATTGTGGTTGATTCATTTGCCCCGGTTCGCCATATTTTGTTGTACGGAACAATATCGCCAAGTATCTTCCTTCCTTTTACGCCCGGTCTACAATAGTTAATGGTTATTGCTGTATACCCAATTGTTTGAGACACTGAGGCGCTGGGGCTTGGGCGGGGAAGAAATTCATCGCTTTGCGCTTTATACGTAACAGCAAAAATTAGAAGAATTATAAGAACGGAAAAATTACTTTTCATTGTTACCTCTATGATATAAAATAATTATCAGCCTGCCGGACAGGGGGAAGATTATCGGAAGTGATTCATCTGCCCATTGAAAGATAAAAAGATGGGGTCTGGGATTCCACAGATTAATATCACCACTTGCTTTCTAATTAGTAATCCTATCTTACCTTGTTTGAAAGAAAAGCATTCATCTTTTCCCTCATACCTTCAACTCCCTGCAGACCTCCCGTATGAAGAGCAATAATTGTTTTTCCTTCATTAAAAAATCCCTTTTTCGTCAGGTCATATATACCATACATCATTTTGCCCGTGTAGATGGGATCGAGCGGAATGCCATTTATTTCTTCAAACTGCTTTATGAATAATATTAAATCACGATTTATTTTTGCGTAACCGCCGAAATGATAATCCAGATTTATAGACCAGTTGTAAAAATTATTTTCTGTGAAATCCGCGATTAATTGTTCTGTGTTTTTAACAAGAAAGAGGCCGCCACGTAGAGCGGAAAAACCAAGAATTTTTTTCTCGCCATTCGATCTGACTATTAATCCTGATATTGTTCCGGCTATTCCGCAAGAGGTGCATAGAATATCAAAATCATCCTTCATTGGCATTAGAATTTCGCCGCAGCCTTTTACTGCTAGCGAATTTGTTCCACCTTCCGGTATAATGTGAACATTGCCGAATTTATTTCTGATCCATTCAGTAAATTCGGGTAAGTGTTTTTTTCTATAGTCCGTTCTGCTCAAATAAATCAACTGCATTCCTTGCCCGGATGCGAATTCAAGAGTTGGATTAAGGGGCAGGTGTTCTTCTCCGCGAATTATGCCGATTGTATCAAAACCAAACTCTCTGCCCGCAGCCGCTGTTGCAAAAATATGATTTGAAAAAGCCCCGCCATAAGTAAGCAATGTGCTATACCCGCTATCGCGCGCGTGAACCAAATTGTATTTTAGCTTAAACTACTTATTTCCCGAAATTGCCGGATGTATCAAGTCCAACCGTTTCATAAAAATTTTCGCCGGCACCTCTTCGAGAAATTGAATAGGCTGAAGAATTGCTTTCGATAGATCTATTACTGATTCGAAATCCAGAAAAACCTCTATAATCGTGAAGCCATTTTAATAAAGGATAATAACTAATTCCAAGAAAACCGATTCGTGGAAATACTTTACGCCGGAGCGGGACTACTTTGTCCTGACAAAATTCCGCCTTAATTTAATAAGGTCATACTTGATATATCCCTTATTTATTAATATAATGTCCCCAAAATACCTGGATAGATAATACTGTTGGTCTTTTTGAGCGACAGGGCCAAAAATAGATTGAGAGGAGATTATGAAAAAAATAGAAGCAGTTATAAGACCTTTTAAATTGGATGAGGTTCACAATGCTTTATTAGAAGCCGGATTTGCCGGTTTAACCGTAACAGAGGTGCGTGGTTACGGCAGACAAAAGGGACACAAAGAGGTGTATCGCGGTTCGGAATATAATATTGAATTTGTTCCGAAAATAAAAATCGAATTAGTCTGTGAAGATGAAAAAATGGAAGCCGCCATCTCCATTATAATTAATTCATCCAAAACGGGCGAAGTCGGGGATGGAAAAATCTTCATTCTTAATGTAGAAGAAACTATTCGAATCCGAACCGAAGAATCGGGCAAAACTGCCATTTAATTATTGAGAAAGGAAAATCGCTTGAAAAAAATTATATTTATTTTATTCGTTCTATTGGCTGCCAATATTGATTCATTTAGTCAGGTGAAATTTGGCGCTGATGTTTATAGCCGATACATCTGGAGAGGAATAGATTTTGGTAATTCCCCCGCATTTCAACCAAGCCTGACATTCACAACCGGAGGTCTCTCCATTGGAGCCTGGGGTTCCTATGCATTCCCGACTGCTGGAACAACATATTCTGAAAATGATTTGTGGGCAACTTATTCGATTTCATCAGAAAAATCCGGTACGTTTTCCATCCTTTTTACCGATTATTATATACCGTCTGCAGGAATTCAATTTGGTTTTTATAAACCGAAAACTAGTGGATCCGCCGCACACACTGTAGAAGGTGGTTTAAGCTATGTGGGACCGGAATCAGTCCCGATTTCGTTCGTCTTCTATACAAATTTATCTAACGATCCAGAGAATTCATCCTACATCCAAGTGGGCTATCCTATTGCGGTAGGTGATGCAACCGTTACTTTTGCCGCCGGTTTTGTTCCATCAAAATGTGTGTATTATCTAACCGATAAGTCCGGCTTCATAAATCTTAGCATAACTGCCGCTAAATCAATTGCAATAACCGATAAGTTTTCCGTTCCCATCAATGTATCATACATTGCCAACCCTGCATTGGATAAAACCTATCTAGCTTTTGGTGCCGGTTTTATTTTTTAACAGATCATTAATTTTTTGATTCAAGAATAGATTGGAGAAATCGTGATGAAAATAAATAATTATATAATCTTAGCCATATTTCTAATTTTATGCTTAATTGCAGTCTTGCCCAACAATATTTACGCGCAGGTCGATCCGGGCGGAACCAAGACCGGTACAATTAAAGATGTTCCTTCGGCTAAACCTGGTGAACCAACATTAACAGAAGTTGCAGATGCGGTTGGACATAATAGAATAGCAACAAATTTTGTATGGACTCTTATCGCCGGTTTTTTGGTGATGTTCATGCAGGCAGGATTCGCCATGGTGGAAGCCGGATTTACACAAGCGAAAAATGTTGCACATACGATGGGTATGAATCTTTTGGTTTATGCAATTGGTATGATTGGCTTCTGGGTCTGCGGATTTGCATTGATGTTTGGTGGTGTTGGGGCAATAGCCTCTCTGGGCGGAACACCCGGATTATCAAACGAAATTTCTATTACTCTCTTCGGGAAACATTTCGGATTATTCGGCACAAACGGATTCTTTCTGAACGGTGCGGTATATGATGTTGGGGTTTTTGCTCTATTCTTATTTCAAATGGTTTTCATGGATACTACTGCAACAATTCCAACCGGTTCAATGGCGGAAAGGTGGAAATTCACATCCTTCATATTTTTTGCTTTTTTCATCTCGATGTTTGTCTATCCAATCTTTGGCAACTGGGTTTGGGGAGGAGGATGGCTGGCGCAACTTGGTGTTAATTTCGGATTGGGGCATGGCCATGTAGATTTTGCGGGATCCTCTGTTGTGCATATGGTTGGCGGCGTTGCGGCGCTGGCTGGAGCAATTGTACTTGGTCCGCGAATTGGAAAGTACAATAAGAACGGAACTTCAAACGCAATCCCCGGCCACAATATTCCTATGGCAATCATAGGAACATTCATTTTAGCTTTTGGCTGGTTCGGATTCAACGCCGGCTCAACTTTAGCCGGAAATGATTTACGTCTGGCGGTTGCTGCAACAAATACAATGATAGCATCCGGCGCCGGCGCATTAGCTGCAACATTCTATATGATGTGGAGATATGGTAAACCTGATCCAAGTATGATGGCTAACGGATTGCTCGCCGGTCTTGTTGCAATTACGGCTCCTTGCGCATTTGTAAGTTCCTGGGCGGCATTTTTAATCGGGACAGTTGCAGGCGTGCTGGTTATTATCGCTGTTTTTTATATTGACCAAAAACTTAAGATAGACGATCCCGTTGGCGCCGTTGCGGTTCATGGTGTAAACGGTTTGTGGGGCATTCTTGCGTTAGGTCTCTTTGCTGATGGTACCTATGGAGATGGTTGGAATGGCATTTCGGGTACGGTCAGGGGATTGTTTTATGGCGATCCGGGTCAGCTGGTTGCACAACTAATTGGTTCAGTTACCTGTATAGTTTTTGTTTTTGCGGCTATGTATACTTTTTTCAAAGTACAGGATAAATTCTTCGGCGGAATCCGTGTTAGCGCGAAAGATGAAATCGCCGGCTTAGATATGCCGGAGATGGGTATTAAGGGGTATGAAGATGCCAAGGTTAGATCATACTAAATTTATACCGCGGAAATTCTCAATCAGATTTTACCGGCTGTTTTCCTGTTCATTAATTCCACGTTCTTGTCCTCCTGCAATACTAAGGAGGACAGAGAATAATTCATTAATTTATTCAGCCAAACTTCAGTTTAGCTTTATCTAAGTAGAGTTCCCTCATGTTTTTTTGAAAACCATGAAACTATTTTGCGTGACGGTACTATAAATAGCTGAAATTCAACAACACAAAAAGTATGAGATGTGAGATGAAAAAAAATAATTGGCTGCCCGGTAAAAAAATTACATGGACAGATATTAAAACGGCTGCCAAGGAATACGGCAGATTGGCGCTGATACTCTTCATTGTTACCTCCTCTTTAATTCAGGGATCCCGCGTTCCCACTCCATCGATGGAAACGACTATTATGACGGGAGACTTTTTAATGGTAAATAAACTCGCTTACGATTTAACAACGCCGCGTAATATTCCATTTACAGATATTGAGCTTCCGTTTACTCAATTGATCAAGTGGAACAATCCGGATCGGGGCGATATTGTTGTTTTTGAATTCCCCGGAAACAGGGATGAAATTAAGAATTCGAAAATTGATAACTATGTTAAACGGTGCGTTGCGGTGGCTGGCGATACGCTCGAAGTGAAAAATAAAATTATATCTGTGAACGGAAAAGAAGCACCCATCCCAATCCATGTTCAATATGCCAGAAATAATGTTCTTCCGGTAGATTTTGTAGAGCCTGAAATATTTCCTAAACACTCTTTCTGGAATTCCGATAACTACGGCCCTATTGTGATTCCAAAGAAAGGAGAAATTATCACCCTATCGATATCAAATATTGATGAATGGAAAACTTTCATCGATCGCGAATACGGAAAAGATGTTGTGAAAATTGAGAACGGAGAAATTTTTGTTGATGGAAAAGAAACCACTCAATATAAAGTACATGACGATTATTACTTCATGATGGGAGATAACCGCGACAACAGTCTTGACAGCCGCTATTGGGGATTTGTACCGAGGCGAAATGTGATAGGAACGCCGATGTTTGTGTATTGGTCTTGGGACAGCAACATACCTTTTTCCGATTTTTTCAATTTGCTTGCGTCAGTCCGTCTTGATAGAATTGGAAAGATTGTGAATTAGGTTTTTGCGTATGGTCCCAAAAACCGTTTTCCGTTGAGATGCACTAGGTGTGTTGGATTTTCGGCGACCCAAACTTCTGTTTCCCACGCAATTTTCTCTAAATACTTCATCATTGTTTTCTTGGTTAGAAATGCTGTTATAAAAACTAATCCCGCTTTGCTTTTGCCAAATAATTCTTCCAATTCTATCTTTCGCTTCGGATCAATCGGCCCATGACTTGTTACTGCCTCGACCAAAATCAACCATTTTTTCCCTTTATGGTGAATTATTAAGTCCGGCATTTTGCCGTGATAATCTTTGATTTTTACCCCAACTGCTGCTAAGGCTTTTTGATCAAAATGAGCCCACTTTACTTTTGCATCACCAACATAAATAAGTTTTCCCTTTGGAGTAAAGTATGCGCAAAATTCTTTTATAATTTTTTCAATCAACTTGTTTTGACCGCCTCTTGACAAATATATTTCAACCTCTTCGGCAACCCGTATTGAAATTTTTTCTAATTCTCTTTTCTGCTCATAAATAGATACCAGTGTTTTAACACTAGATAAATATCTCTTGAGGTTTGTACTCCATGATTTTGAATTAAATGATCTGAGCAACTCTAGGGTCTTGTTTTCAATTTCGTAAACATAATTCGGACTATTTGTTGGTCTTGACTCATCCGGATTAGGAACAACTATTCCGGCTTGGACGAATTGATGAATTGTCTGGCGGCTTATGCTTTCGCGGGAATTTGGGGCATATTCTCTTTGATAGTTTTCTTTAATAAAATTCATTATCGAAGTGATCCCAATTAAAACCGATTTACTTTTCACCCAAGAATCTCCCGGCCTTAACTTAACAAGTGAAAGAAGGGTAAGAGCAGAGCGATCGTTTTGTTGATCTTTTGGTAATCCAATTTGTTTTAGAATTGAAAGTGCTTCTTCAATTTTCTTTTTGATCTGAATAGGGTTTTCTTTTGTTGACATATTAAACAACTCCTTTTCAATTAAAGAATCCATCTCGTCTTGATCTGGAATACTTTCGTAATAACTCCCAATCCGAATTAATTGGTCTATCTCTGGAATTGGAATATATCTTAAATCCTCTGCATTTACTTGTGTGTGCCCATTAAACAATCTAAAGTATTGATCAACAAGAGATGAATTTAGATAAATTGTTAGACCTAGAGCAACCTCGCGTTTAAGCGGGGCATTATTCATGTGAAAATAATTTATATGGTTTTCAATGCCGATCAAATCAAAATTGTATTTACTCGCATCATAAAATGCTGCAATAATTCTTTTTTTTTCTTCTTTTGAGCTAAATCGTTTACAGAAAGTGTAATAACCAGATTTAACCAATAATTTTTGGGTTTTGTTGTTTATACAAATTGCCTCATTTTTCTTTCGTGAATATCTTGGCCAAGTCATCATTCCATTAGAAAAATGAAAAGGATAAAAAAGTGCTGTAGCATTCGCGGTAGTATTCTCCGTTAATTGTTCGGATATTCTAAAATCAACGACCCGACCCGTTGAAACGCTCATCCCACTATCACTTAGTCTTTTAGGAATTGTAGATATTTTTTCTAAAATTTTAATTGAGTATTCGTTTGTAATTATATGAACTATTTTGTTTTCATCTGTCGGTATAATCACTAAATCATGGCTTACATTTATCGTTTGATTCGTATTGTCTTCTGGCGATTCGCTTGTTGTTACTGTAACCATTTTTTCTTGTGGCATTTGGGGAGAGACAACAAAAAGCATATTCTCTTGCAAAACACCATCCTCGTCAAAAGTTTTATCTCTTCTTGAATATGTGTGAATCTTATGAAAGAAAAGTTTACTAAAAAACGAAAGACGAAATCCTTTATAGTAACCGCCGTTACAAAAACTTCTTGGTGTTATTCCAATGATTTGACCAGCGGGTTCAAGTAAATAACTTGACAATGAAAGAAAAGCCGTATAAGCATTTGTTGTACCTTCTCCAAGATAATTTAATATTTTCCTAGATAACGATGTGTTTCTGATTTTTTTATATGGCGGATTTAGAATTATGGCGTCAAACAAACCCAACTTAGTATTCTTTGTAGAGAAGAAATTGCTTTGCTTGCTGTTTTGGATTTCTTCATAGGCCAATTCAAAAAAATCTCTATTGATAACTTCATAATTAAACTTGACATTATTTTTGTCGCAATAATTCTTACATTCATCCAATGTTATTCTTAAAAATTCATTTAATGCACTGTCAATTTCTACAGCTATTAACTCTATGCTTTTTACATGGGTTCCTGTGCTTAAGATATGGTGCACCAATGAGGTTGAGAGAATTCCCGTTCCAGCTCCGGGTTCTAAAATTCGAATTTTTTCTTTTTCAATTGGTAAAGATAAAGAAGACATGAATTTAGATACAGCAATTGGTGTAAAAAACTGTGCGTTTTTTCTTCGGTTTATTAACAAACTCGATTTAATATACTGCGACCTTAGAAGTTCGGCATTTTCTAATATATTATCACTTGAACTTAGCAATTCTCTCTTCAACTGTTTGAAAGTAAAATTAGACAAAACTTTTCTTGTACGCCATAATTATTCCGAAGCGACACCGGCATATTCCATAATATATGCTGGCGTCTTTGGTTCATCGCCAAAGAATTCTTTTTTCTTACCCTGGGTTACTGCCCACCGGTGAATCCATGAAATACCTCCCGCACCGATGAATGTGTCTTTCGATTTAAATGCGTCATCTCTCAGAGCTTCGTCGAGAGAAATAAAACTGTATCCGCTTGATCGGATAATTTCACAGAGTATATTGTAATAATCCGCATTAAGTGTGTTTGCGTGGATAAGAAGAATATGATTTATATTCCTTCCGAAAAGAGCTATTGACTGACTCTCCCAGTAATCGAGTTTGCGTTTCATATAGTCAATATATTCCGACCCGATACGATTCATCATCTCAGTTTTGCTTGAATCAACTGCGTTTCTATACGCGCCGGCAAAAATCCATTCCGCGTTATCAAAAGTTACCGGCGCTATTGTATATCCGTTTCCGGCAATGAATTTTTCGATTTCATTTTTAACTTCCAAACTTCTCCCTGTTTGAAGATACGGATGCCGGAAGTAGATCAGCTTTTTTCCTTTGTCTTCGACTAACTTCCTAATCACTCTCTCGCCATCTAATAGATCTTTTTTATATTCTTCAACCGAAACTCTGTTCGCACTTTTATGAGCAAAGGTGTGATTGCCCAGATCGAGTTCGGCATCCAACCATTTCTTTAGTAGTGATATTTTTGAATCATCGTTTTTGCCGTCAACCTGCAGTTTATCCTCATTCACAAATCCAATCACTGGTGCATTTTGTGATTTTATCTTCTCTAAAAATTTATCCGTTATTTGGTGGTTTCTTTCATTACTCAGATACTTTCCGTTTTGAAGCGGCAGATCATCAATCGTAATAGCGATTCTTTTATTCTGTGCAATTACAGTAGAACCGATAAAAAGACAAATTAGAAAAAGTTGTTTCATCATACTCGTTTTCTTTTGCGTTCTTAGTGTCTTTGCGAGAAAAACATCCCCGCAATGTTGCATATTTATTTTGAAGAATATAAAATTTTTCCACCGACAATTGTATAAAGCACTTTTGTATTTTGAATCTCATCATCAGAACATTTCAACAAATCATTTGAAAGAACAACAAGATCGGCAAGTTTTCCAATCTTTATAGTTCCTTTCAGGTTTTCCTCAAATGTTGCATAAGCACTATTGATTGTGTATGATTTCAACGCTTCAAGTCTCGTCATCTTTTGATTACCGTAAAAAACATTTCCCACCGAACCTTTCCTTGTAACCGCAGAATAAAAACATTTGATTGGATCAACATCTTCAACGGGTGAGTCTGTACCGTTACAAATTGTTGCGCCGCAGTCAATTAATTTCCTCCAAACATAAGCTCCCTCTTCTGCCCTTTGATCGCCTAATCTTACGGGAACAAATGTTGCATCGCTTGTGCAGTGTACCGACTGCATCGCCGCAATAACCCCAAGTTTTGCAAAGCGTGGAATGTCTTGAGGCGATAAGTGCTGTGCATGTTCTATGCACCAGCGTAATTCTTTTTTGTCGGGATGTTTCTTAAAAGTCTCTTCGTAAATATTCAGAATTTCCCTGTTGCCGCGGTCACCTATTGCGTGGACTCGCATCTGAAATCCGTTTTCGATTGCCAGTTCAGAAATATTTTTCATTTCCTCTACCGGTGTAACGTTTGATCCCACATGATCCGGTAAATCGGAATATGGTTCCAATAACCATGCGCCGCGTGAGCCGAGTGCGCCATCAATATATTGCTTGATTGACCGGACCGCGAAAAAATTATTCGCATGGCCAATCATAAGATAATCTTTCAGTTTCTTTTTCATGATAGCCAGAGAATCTCCAACCATCACATTTAAGCGGACGGAAAATTTATTTGAATCGGCAAGTTGTTTCATTAGATCAATAATCTCAAAAGTCTCTCCGGCATCGCTGAATGAGGTGATTCCTTTTTTCAAACATTCTTCCGAAGCAAGTTGAATCTGTTTTACGTAATCTGCTCTAATTTGTTGCGGCGAACGTTTGGCAAGATATTCATCATAGAATTTTCTTATCAAGTTTTCACCGTTCTCTTCAAAAACTCCGATAGCTCTTCCTAGAGAATCGCGAACAATCGTTCCGCCAATTGGATCGGGGGTGTTTCTATTCACACCGCTGATCTGCATCGCTTTAGCATTGGCAAATATCGCGTGTCCGCTTGCATGTGAAAGCATAACGGGATTATTATATGAAGCTTTGCTAAGTTCGTTGTGAACCGGATAACCGTTTACATCTGGATTTGGTTTAGGTGTAAATTTTTCCTGATGCCATCCTCGTCCAATTATCCACTCCCCCGGTTTAGAACTTCCAACTGCTTTTGCGACAATTGTGATTACCTCGTCCCAGTTTTTTGCTTCTCGTAAATCCAAAATCTGTTTTGAATTGCCGAGGCTAAGAAAATGGGCATGACTTTCATTGAAACCGGGCATTACAAATTTTCCCTTGAGATCAATTACCCGAGTTGAACTATCAATGTATTTCTTAATAACGTCGTCCGGGCCGAGTGCAATAATTTTATCCCCATCAATGGCAACTGCATTCACTTCAGGAGCGGTGTCGTCCATTGTTGCTATTATCCCATTAATTAAAACCATATCTGCATGATTTTTCACTTCTTTGTCTCCGCAACTTTGTATTAAATATAAAACCGTTAAAGAGAGAGTCGCCATTAAAGCATTTTTTAAATTCATTTTTGCCTCGTTTAAGTTGGTAGACGTAAAACGGGAAACGTGAGACGAATTTTTATCTCGCTCTGATTTTTACTAAAACTAAAACCTTGGGAAACATTCATTGTATTTACCTTTTACTTCTCTCATCTCGCCTCTTTCAATTAAGCTACTTTCTATTAACCAGCACAACACCGCCGATTATAATCAATCCACTTAATAACATAATAACCGTAATCTGTTCATTGAGTAATAACCATGATCCGAAAAATGTGACGAACGGTTCAATATAAAGAAACGCTCCAACGCGTGAGGCATCCATTTCGCTTAAAGCTTGCGCCCACAATGTATATGCAACTCCCGAACAAAGAATTCCAAGGAACAGAATCGATCCCCATCCGCTGGCAGAGAGATTTGCAACATCGGAGATGTTTTGCCGGTTGATTGTGAAGGGGGCAATAATAATTGAAACAATAACAAATAAATAGAATGTTGTCTGCACCGGCGAAAGCGTTAGCGTCGCTTTCTTGCTTGCTATGGAATATCCCGACCACGTTATGGAACTGGTAATTATTAACAGGTCCCCTTTTTCTTTTATAAAATCCAGAGAACTGAAGTCACCTTTGCTGACAAGAAAGAGGAGCCCCATGAACGAAACAATAATTCCAATTGTCTGCGTGGAAGTAATTTTTTCTTTGAAGAAAACCAATCCCATTATTACCATGAACACCGGTGTAATTCCTATTATCCATCCGGTATGAGAAGCCGTTGTCCATTGAAGTCCGGTAACTTGAATCCATAAATGAAAACAGGCAATGGCTGCTAATGCGAATATCCATTTTTCTTGACGTAGGTTAACTGCAAAATTTTTTTTCTGTTTTATTAAAACAAAAATTAAAAATAAAATTCCCAGAAGCTGACGAAGAAAAACAATCACTACCGGCCTAACTTCAACCAAAGCGTTTTTTGTTGCGATGAATGATAATCCCCACACTGTGACGGCGAAAAGAAGTTTCCAAACAGTTTTTATCTGCGGCTTATTATCTTTGATGAGAAAACTTGTACTCATGTTCATGGTTTCGTTCTACTAAACGAAGAAATATTTATTGTTGGGCCAAAGCTTTTATCCATCTTCTCGCCCTCGTATGTTACATGTTCAAGAAATAGTCCCGATGGTGGAGCTGTATATTTGGTTGGCGTTGGTGATTCATGTTCCAGAAAATATTTCAAATCCTTCTCGGTTAAATTTCCTCGGCCGATTTCCACAAGCACGCCCACCATTCTTCGAACCATTTTCCACAAGAAGTGTGAACCGATTATCCTGATTAATATCAAGTCACCTTCGTCTTTTAACTGAACATCTTCAATCAAAACCTTTGTTGATTTTTCAAGATCGTCCTGATCTGCAAAGGAAATATAATCGTGCATTCCGATAAACAATTTTGCGGCTTTATTCATCTTCTCTAAATTCAACTGGTCTTTAATCCACCAGACAAATGGTTTACCAAATGCGGTTCTCCGTTTTGAAATTTGATAGATATAGCTTCTGCTCTTTGCATCGTGGCGCGCATGAAATTTTGGATTTGCTTTTTCTACTTCGAGGATGCTGATATCGGTGGGCAGTCCATCATTAAATTTCATCCGTATAATCTCCGGCGCAAGCATTGTTTTTACATCAAGATGCGCTACTTGATAAAGAGCGTGAACACCAGCATCTGTTCTGCCGGATCCTTGAATATCAACACGCTCTCCTTTAAATATTTGTGCGGCAACTTCTATCAGTTTGCCTTGAATGCTTTTGGCATTTCTCTGCATCTGCCAGCCGCTGTAGCGCGTACCATCGTATTCGATATATAGTTTGAAGCGGGACAACAGCCACTCCCTTGGAGGTTGACTAATAAGTAATTATTCAACTGAAAAATCTGCGAAAATCTGTTTAATCCGCTTCATCTGCGGGCTATTTCATAAAGAAAAAACACTTTTGGGACAACCTCACAACATTAATTGTTTTTGTTTATCAGGTTAACAACAACTTTTACCATTGTTTCTTTTTCTTTTGGATTGCTCTCTGCTATCATTAAGCATAGGGCTACAAGTGCGTTATCTGCAATTCTCTTTTCTCCTGTTGAGTTATAAAGAATTTTGTTGCTGTCCAAAAACCAGAGAAATATTGCTGCTGCAATTCTTTTGTTTCCATCTACAAAAGAATGATTCTTAATTATATAGAACTTTTAAATGAATTGTCTTTCTCTTTTCCGAACAAAGAAGAACCGCCAAACTTTTTACCTAATTCATCCACTACTCTTCTTGCCTTCGCATGACTTATCCGAAATTTCTCTTCCTTCGTTGTCTCTTTAATTTTCAGATTTTGATAATCATATTCATCAAGCAGATCAAGTGCGCGGGAATAATCGGAAACCACTTTTAACATTCCGGAAAATATATCTTGCTCCAGTTTATATTTTTCGGCGACCGAAGAAAAATTATCTAACAACTCCTCTATTTCTTTTATCCTTTCGGTCTGCTCTTTAAGTTTTCTTTCGTTAAGCGCATAGCCTTGTACTAAATAATCTTTCAATACTTTATTCGCCCAAATACGAAATTGTGTACCCCGTTTTGATTTTACGCGGTAGCCAACGGAGATTATTGTATCAAGGTTATAATAATCTATTAATCTGACTACTTCTCTATTTCCCTCCAATTGAACTTGTCGGAATTTCCGACAAGTTGAATCTCGATCAAGTTCCACTTCATCATAAACGTTTTTAATATGCTCTAAAATGGTTGGCCGCGCTTTGTCAAATAATTTTGCCATTTGTGTGGGTGTCAGCCAAACCGTATCCTCTTCCAGTTTAACCTCAATTGCCATGCTTCCGTCGGAAGACTTGTAAATAATTACTTCTCCTTTGGAAAGATTTTTTTCTATTGATTCTGTTTTCATATTAGTATATAGTATTAATTATTGCCTCTGCCAGTCGCTGTAGCGCGTGCCTTCGTATTCTATGTATGGTTTGAAGCGGGACATGATTATACCTCAACAAGGATCGTTCGATTAAACAATGTATGCTTCCTCAAATAAAAAGGAATTTAAATCAACTGCAGCCAAATCTAAGGCTTCGGAAGTTACACGATCGATTTCATTCATAACTGTATCGCTGGTAAAATCAGCATCGGTTTTACCTAAAAAGTATATTGCTTCTTTAACAATTATATCAATATATCTTTGGAAAAGATATTCGCGCCACCTTATCGAATCTGGTCCGCTTTTTTCCAAAATCATATTTGCTATATGCTTTGAAGTATTTATCCAATAAATACCGTTTTTAAAGTCGATTGGACGTTGATATACGGCTGGCTGCCTCTGATCGCAATCAAAAGGCTCATCATTTTCAGAAAAAGGATCTGGATGCATTCCTGAAATTCTTACTTCAGGAAAAGTATTTACTTTTTTTACCTTATCTCTACCCTCATTTCCAATTTTTTTTTGAGAATCTTTTCTATGTTGATTCTTTTTTTGTGGATCCACATTCCACGCTTCTTCATTATTGCCCTCCATTCCTAAATCATTTCCAACACCAGCTAATCTATCTCTAATTAATTTTTGTAAAAATCTATTTTTCCATTTGTTCAATAATTCGTTTAATTCAGAGGTCTTTTTAAGATTGATTTTCTTCTTTTCCCTTTTTGCTGATTCCTCCATCTTTTCACATAGACTTTCAATACACTCCTTCGTCCAACTCAACAAGGCCTCTGTTTTACTAGCTCCGATAAATTCATTTCTGTCATTAGTTACATATTTTTCATCTTCCATTACTTGAGCATAGCATTCTCCATAGATAAATTCACTATAAACATAAGTTCTAAAGTGACCGATCTTACTTATCTCATAATTAGCTATAACTCCAACATCACTTAAAAAGTCAATGCTATTTCTCCCTCTAAATTTACTACCTTTTAAGGGTTCCTCAGAAGTAAACAAAGTTAATTTAATCTGTTCATTCAAATACATTTTTATGTTTTCCCCATCGTAGTTGACTATCTGAGGACAAACGAATTCGAAATGTCCTTCAAAACCTTTTTTGGGTAATAAAGTTGGAATTCTTAATCTTGTAGATTGGGAATGTTTCCCTATCAATAAGTATACTTGTTTGTGCTGTATTATTCTTTTGGCTTGAGGATGCACTATTAGTTTATTAATCAAATCTTTTAGATAATTAGTTTTATGCGCGCTTTTTGGTTGGAGACCTCTAACAATCGTAAACCTTTTTCTTTCAAACAATATGTTTTTTATTTCGTTGTACAAATTGCCATTGTTTTTTAATTCAGAAATTTCAACCGCTTCTTCAATACTTACATCAATATTATCCATTTTGGAATCGAATCCATACTGTTTTAGCTCATTGAAGCCAAATGAATTTAATCTAGCGCTACGATAAGTAATCAAGCTGGATGATTTAAACATTTCGCGCATATAAAACTTGCCGCCATTACCATGACCGCCAAGTGTTTTAATATTATGCTGTTGGTCAGCACTTATTTTTTTTGCTGCATTAGGATCGAACCACCTTTTAAATGCTGCATCAATTTTTGTTCTATTCATTCCAACAAAATCAATTACATCAATAGATTTAATCAAGTTGTTTTTTGACAGATTTAGGTAAATGTAGATTATTTGTTGCTCGTCTGGTATTCCTTCAATATTATATGCATCAACAGAGTTTTTTAATAATTCGGCTATGCCTTTTGCGTGATCAAATTTGAATTCTTTTCCTATTAAATCTAAAACCGCTTCATCAATTACGGGCTTTTCCACTTTAATACTCATTTTAATTCCTCATTAAATATTAACTTGAATTTGGTCTGCAAAAATGATGAGTATGCCAAGAGATTTTTTGCTTGGAGAGGGTTTTCTCTCGAATATCTATTCATAACTTCGTTTATTTGTTTAATCTTACCCAATAATTCAAGATTCCTTGTCCTTACTGATGACCTATAAAATTCATAAAAATCTTGGTCAATTATTTTATCCATCTTCCCAGTTAAATACATATTAAATCCCTCTGATCTCAATAATCTTTTTATCTCAATATTATAATTCAAATCTCTTCTTCCTTCAATCTGAATAGAATCTCCATCCAACGATTGGATAATTTTATTTCCCCTTACTTTTCCATCTTTTGTAAGAGCACAATTTCTATTTGAAATTCTAATATATCCCTCCGGTATTAATTGGTAAAGAGTGCGTCGAATTGTGTCTGTGTCTGGAAATTGAGGATAAAATCTAATTTGGAAATCTTCTGGAAAAGACTTAAAAACATTTACAAGTATATCTTCATATCTTAATAGATTATCCCCATCGTTATACATTTTGACGATGGTATAAAGTATTTTATCTTTTTTTGTAAGTTTTTTCATTTTATTAATACCAAATTATTGTCCATCACTATAAATCTTTCGTCGTCTTTCAACGCATATACAAATTGATTATACTCAATTTGGCTTTCCGATGAACCTATTAATTCAAATATGTTTTGAAGATAATATGGCTTCGAGGAATCGCATATAAAATCATAGCACTCGTCAATTAAAGATATTAGTTCTGGGGTCATACGACTTGTTTCATTAAAACTATATTTATTATTCGTATACATAATCGACCTATCGTTTCTAATCCTATATAGATCTTTTTTAAAATCGTTTATACCTAGGTCCTTTAATATCCATTCCAGTTGTTCCTCAAATACAGCTTCATTAATGTTGGACAAAAGGCATTTCACTTTTTTAAAAACACTCCAATTATTATTGATTACACACGTTACACCATTCTCAAGAGTATAAATTTGGAATACTTTTGATGTAGTAATTGTTAAGATAGCCTTTTGCTGAAGTTCTTCTGAATCGAAATATTCAGCGACAATTTTTATGTCTGTTGTTGGAAAATAGTGTTGATTAATTAAGTATTCTAAAAATCTTTCTTCCCCTGCTAATTTCATGTCGTTTTCCAAATCTAAACTTCTAAGTCCATAGAAACCGCCGAGGTAGCTCTTTAAATATTTTTGACTTTTCAATAAGGAGGTCATCCCTTGATCATGGACAAATCTGTTTTCTTTAAGCCTTCCTCTTATATCAAAAACGTGTTTAACACATGGATCTTTTTTGAAAATATCTTTTATTATATCACTTACTTTAATTCTTTCCTCCTGACCATAAGAGGTTAGCGTAAAATTGAAAAAACCTAAGTCTTTTATATCCAGATCTTTCCTTAAAATAAAAACAAGCTCATATTTTGATTTTATATGTGGGTAATTGTCTCTAACCTCCTCTAAAATTTCAGTTATGTAGCATTGCCTTTTTTCTTTCTTTAGAAACTCCTTTGAAACTTCACAAATATTCTTCCATTGATTTTTCGGGTATGCAAAATGTGTGTTGACTCCGAAAACGTATTTATCAAACTGTATAATTCTCTCATCTTGTTTAATATTTCCAATAACTGAATTAAGCACATGATATTTTGATCCCTCGTAATAATATTTGTGAACAATGGCCAAAATCTCTTCTATCTTTAATGGCTTTTTACTGTTTTTCAATATCATGTAAACCATATCTCTAATCCCACCTTTGCGCAGTAAATAATATTTGTCTCCTTCTTGTAAAAAGAAATATTTCTTAAGGCCAACCAATATTTTGAAACAAAGTAGTTGCTGGGAATTGCTTAACTTTTTGGCCTCTAGGTTTTTTTTCAGTTTTTGAGTACTAATTTCGTTATGTCCAATTTTTAACTTTTCCAAAATATTGCATAAATTTTTCCAGAGGGGGTCTTTTTCAATTTGTCTTGCTACGTACTGATCAAATGCCCGTGGTATAAAACCATAGACCGGAATTTCTTGAAAAATTTCTGCCAACAAACCCAAATAAAGTCTAGGGTGGTATAGTAGATCACAACTAGAAGCATTAAATACTTGCTCAGTGATGGGAGTGGGCTTATTGATTAGGTAGTCAAGAAATTTTTTTCTATGATACTCTGCCTCGACTTCAAGTCGAGCCCATATTTTATTAACAACTCTTTGGAGGATCTGTCTTATTCTTTCCCTTGTAAGTTTATAACGAAGCCCTATTTCTTCCATAGAAGTTACATCATTACCATCCCATCGCATTTTTAGAATAGCGAGCTCACGCTCGCTAATTTTGCTCAAAACATGATTTATAACCACAACAATGTTTTTTTCTCCGAGTTTTTCTATGCCTCTTTCCAGTCTGATTATTTTAGAAATGTCCGCAATGGTTTTTCGTCCTATATTCCTTTCGTTTATAAGAATATTGGAGTCTAACGATAATAATTCACCAAGATTCGAAATCTTATTCTTTCGTGATATGTATTGCTTAAGTCTTATGGGAAATTCAAATTCTTCAAGAGAAATAGTTAAATGCTTTTTTAAAGATTCGATTGGTACTTCTGATCGTTCTGAAAGTGGATAAGATTCAACGAATGTGCGTTTCTCATTTTTCTCTTTTAATATATCTTCATAATTCTCAAGATCTTTTTTAGTGTTAAATGATAAAAGAAATTTAATTATTGTTTGTCTTGCTTGTTCGATCGTCGTTGTTCCACAATTTCTTAAATTCATAAATTCTTCGAAATGTGTATTCAATAACTGCTCAAGGTTTTCAATAACCACCCTTTTATTAATGTTTTGTAATGCGTGAGAAAATCTTATTCGCCAATTAATATCCCAGATCGAAATAGATTTTAAAGTCGGCATATTAGTTAGATTTGAAAAACCCTCTTCGCCGATAAAAAATCGCGTGTTTTTTGTAAGTCTCACTATTTCGCTTTCAGCGCACATATAATTTTCAATTTATCCAACTTATTTTAATATCTCCTTCAACCGCCTTAAACTCTTTATCACCTGTAACAAGAACTGCTTTTCTGCTTTTTGAAAGCGCTGCGGCAAATGCGTCTGCATAAGACATCTTGTGGAATGCTTTGAACTGAGCCGCTTGCAAGGTTAATTCTTTGTTTGCTTCAACAATGGAAATCGGGTAACGCGCAAAAGTGTTTTTATAAAGTTCTGCTCTTTCTTTTCCGCCTTCACGTAGAGCTATGTAATACATTTCTCCCCAATTAATAACACACAAAAAGATTTCTGCTTTTCCGGAAAGGGACTCTTTCAACATTTCGGCTACCGCATCAACTCCTTTCTCTCCTTCTGCATAAGCTATTAATGCATAACTGTCTAATACATACCTTTTCATAGTTCACGCTCTTTCTTTTTTTCTTCCATTAGAGCTTTCAAAAGTTTTCCGCCCGTTTTCATAAAACCTTTATTAGCATCTATCAATTCCTCCGTCATTGGAATTATTTTTATTCCATCCTCCTCTTCAAAAAAATTAACGCGTGTTCCCGGTTTTATACCAAATCTGCGTCTCATTTTTGAGGGAATAACCAATTGGCCCTTTGTTGTTACATATCCAACTTCCATAATTTATCCTTTCGTTTTACGTTCAACGCAAAGTTAGAATATTACTATATGTAAGTCAAGTATGTTTTGTAAGACATTTATAAAATGGTGGGTGTTTTCATTAATGGCGCAATTCAATTAATCTTATTGTTATGATGGAGGTCTATTCGATAAGCTGCTTAAAAGGGAAGCCAATTATTCTCATCCATCTATGGCTGACAGGAATTTTATTTCTTTGTGAAGAATGGATGCTTTTAGAGGAATCTTGCCGATCATCTCGCCATCAGCTTCTATCAAACATTCTTTACCTATCGGTTCTATTGTACAGTTCTCGACTTCATTATAAATTATTTCAGGATGCTGAATAAATAATCCTTTCCGGATTTTCGAAAGGTTTTTTAAGTAATCAATCAGACTCACTTCTGCAGCAATTGTAATCGCGAATTTTCCGTCATTCACTTTTGCGTGCGGCGCAATTCCTAATCCGCTTCCGAAATATTTTCCGTTGGCAAGACACAAGATCAACAATCTTCCATTCCAATTAAAATTTTCAGATTCGATTTTTAATTGCTTTCTTTTGTAATTCAAGAAACCAAGTACCGTTGCTTTAAAAAAGTCAAAGTTCGGTCCGTAAATTTTTTTACCCTCATTAACGCGTTTGGCAACTTCGGCTCCAAGACCAATATCAGCTATATTGTTAAAGTAACGAACCGCGTCTTCTCCTTTCATATTTTTGTATTCAAGCTTGCCTATATCAATCATATTAGTTGAATTATTCCGAATCAATTTTTGCAGCTCGGAAAGTTTCTTAGAAAGTTTAAACGTGCGGGCAAAATCATTTCCGCTTCCAAAAGGATAAAGCCCTACAATTAAGTTTTCTCTTTTTGACCTCTCGACTTGCATTATTCCGTTTATAACCTCGCTCATCGTTCCATCACCACCGGCAGCTATTAAATAGTCTGTTCCGCTCAACACTGCATTTCGCGATAGCTCAATTGCGTGCCCGTTGCCATTTGTAACCGATACCCAAACTAAAAATTCTTCACCGAATGCTTCCTCGATTTCCTTGATAGTTCTTTCGGTATGCTTAAACCGTCCATTGATTACAAAATGAATTTTCTTAATGTCTGCCTGCAATATGTCCTCTAAAATGTATTGATGATTAACTTTTCGGTTGGTCTAATATATTAATCTATGGCAACCTAAACTAAAATAATTTCACTGAAAGATAAGATTGAAAGGGCCATTGTTAAATGACTATCGTGAATGGTTTTCATATTTTTATTTAGTGCTTTATGGCTTTTGTAGTAACAATTGCATTATAAATAATCCTATTCTCAAGGAATGTAAGATGAGTTCTCTAAAAAATTTCTTTTACCCGAAATCTATTTGCGTCGTTGGTGCCTCTACAAAAGAAAAGAGTATCGGCTATGAATTATTAAAGACAATTAAGATTTACGGCTACACAGGGAAAGTCTTTCCCGTTAATCCAAAAGCAGATGAAGTGCTTGGTTATCAATGCCATCATTCAATTGAAAAGATAAACGAGCCGATCGATCTCGCAATTGTTGCGGTGCCCAAGCAATTTGCCGAAGATTCGATTGATTCGCTCTTAAGGAAGGGTGTCAAATCAATAATACTTATAACTGCCGGATTTAAAGAAACCGGGAAAGAGGGGGAAGAAGTTGAGAAGAGAATAGTTGAAAAGATAAAACTCTCGGGCGCCAGAATGGTTGGACCAAACTGCATGGGAGTCATAAATACGCTGGATTCAACAAAACTTAACGCAACATTCGTTGCCGAGAAGCCGGAAGTCGGTACAACGGGATTTCTTTCGCAGAGCGGTGCGCTTGGAGCGGCCGTGCTTAATTCTCTTCGAGAGACTGATATAAAGTTTGCGCATTTTATAAGTGTGGGCAATAAAGCCGACGTAAGCGAAAACGATATTCTTTATTTCTGGCAAAACGATAACAACATCAACACGCTAACATTTTATCTTGAAAGTTTTGTAAACGGTCATGAATTTATCAAGCCGTTTATGCTTGGTGAAATCACAAAGCCAACAATTGTATTAAAGGCTGGGAAAACCGCTAGCGGAATGAAAGCCGCTTCTTCACACACGGGGGCTTTAAGCAGTAAAGATAAAATTGTGGACGCTCTGCTCAAGCAGTTTGGGATTATCCGCGCTGATAATTTAAATGAACTTTTCAATACGGCGAAAGGATTAGAAAATTTCAAACTGCCAAAAGGCAATCGAGTTGCGGTAGTAACAAATGCCGGCGGGCCAGCTATTCTATGTGTTGATTCTCTTGAAAAGGAAAATCTCCTCCTTGCAAAATTCAGTGATGAGACAAAAAAAATTCTCCGGGAAATAGTGAATCCCGAAGGCAGCGTTGATAATCCTGTTGATCTTCTCCCGGGCGGAACAGCCGAAGTTTTCAAAAAAGTGAATGAGGTTGTTGCTGCCGACGAGAATGTTGACGCGGTGATTTCAATTTTTGTCGAGCCCGTAATGGTCTCTCCATTTAATGTTATTGAAAGCGTTTATTCGATTAAAAGTGAAAAACCGATTTTACAGGTTGTAATGCCTTTACCGGAATTCTGGAGCGAGTACCGAATCAACTCTCAAAAGAAGCTGCCTCTGTTCAGAAATCCGGAAGACCCCGCAAAAGTCTTATCGAATATGCTTTTCTTCACCTCTTCTCAAAAAAGATTGAATGCGAGCAGAAAGGAATATCTGGAACAGCTGAAGTCAAAAAATGGGAGAAAATACAAATTCAGTTCGGGCTTCCTTACGCAGAAAGAGATCAACATACTCTGCCGCGACTACAAACTGCCTACCATAAAAAGTAAAATGGTGAGTTCGGACAATTTAAAAGACTTTGACGATGACTTTTATCCGGTTGTTCTAAAAGGAATAAATAAAAAGGTGATCCACAAGACTGAAATAAACGCCGTTAAGTTGAACATTAAAAACAAAAAGGAGCTTCTTCAAAAAGCTAAGGAGATCAAAGAAAGTTTTGCGCGCTCAGGGTATAATGTTGAAAAGTATATGATTCAGAAATATGTTAAAGCGAAAAACGAACTGATCATCGGTGGATTTCGCGATCCCTCTTTCGGTCCGGTAATTATGTTTGGAACAGGGGGCAAGTATGTTGAGTTTCTCGGCGATACCGCTATTAAATCTGCATACGCTTCCGATGACGATATCGATTCTCTCGTGTCTTCAACCACAATTGAAAAAATATTGCGTGGTGTAAGAGGCGAAACCCCGGCAGAGATTGATGACCTGAAGAAGATAATAAAATCATCTGCGCGAATGCTGATAGAAAACAAAAACATAGTAGAGTTCGATCTGAACCCGCTGATTGTCGGAGAAGACAATAAGCATTACGCTGTCGATGTGCGTGTCCGCGTTGAGTGAGTTAGCGCTAAAAAGTATGTTGAAAATGGAACAATCCTTTACTACATTTTATTTGAAAAAATTTTGAGGTCGTTATGAAAAATTTTTTCTTCTCTCTTTTTTTACTTTTCGTTTTGACTGCAACCTCCGAAGCACAATGGCAGCAGATTCAGACGGTTCCGCCATTTACCAACGGATATTGTATTGAAGCGATCGGTGATGATTTCGCTGTAATAAGTGCCCCTCAAAGTAAAATATTCATAACTCAGGATGCGGGTAAAACCTGGACTCAAAAATCATTACCTAAAAATAACGCTGTTGATATTTCATTGGTAAATAAAACTATTTTTTATGTTGCCGCAGATGATGGAACATTTTACAAAACAATTGATGGCGGTAATACTTGAATTGTGATTTATTCTAATCCGGAAAAAACACAGTTTGGTAATTACATAAAAATGTTTAGTTCCACAGATGGAATAGCAATGGGCGATGGTAATTTCTCTACAAATGTCCCGCTATTTATAAAAACGACTGACGGAATAAACTGGATTGAAGCAAGTAGCAAGCCTATTGGTGGAGGTATGGCTGACGGGTGGAAGAGTCTTGATTTTGTTAATTCAAACATTGGTTATTATTCTCCCAAAGGAGGACAGGCACCCCGAAGACTTTGGAAAACCACAGATGGTGGGTTGAATTGGATAGAAACCAGTTTTGATGTTTATGCAAATGTATTGAAATTTTATAACAAAGATTTCGGAATTCTTGCGCACTTTCCAACAGTTTATAGAACAATAGATGGCGCCAGTATCTGGAAAGATTATCCATCTCCTGTTTCCGGTTTTACTCCCCCGGCTTTGGATATTGAATTTGTGCCCAACAATCCCAATAAAGTGTGGATGAGCTATTATAACGGATTATTTTTCAGCAGTGATTCCGGAAAAACATGGACGCCGCAAAGCATACCAAATACTACGAGTACATTTTTTGATATTACATTTGCAAATGAAAAGACCGGTTGGTTGCTTTGCAGCAATGGAAAATTATTTTATACCAACAATGGCGGAGGTTTTTTTACCGAGCTTGCCGAAGAGAATAACATTCCGACTTCTTTCCATCTTTTTCAAAACTATCCCAATCCATTTAATCCAATTACAGCAATTAGTTATCAACTGCCGATAAGCACTCACGTTAGGCTAAAAGTTTATGATCTGCTCGGAAGAGAAGTTGTTACTCTTGTTAATGAATTTCAAAATGCCGGAACTCATAATTCTACTTTCTTCGCTCAACACTCTTCAATCCCCAGCGGAGCTTATTTCTACAGACTTACTGCCGGATATTTTTCATCTACTCATAAAATGATTTTGCTAAAATAATTTTCCGGACTGGGTGTAAAATCAAAACGGATTTCTTCAATTACACTTCTTATCTTTACTAAGATCATTTTAAAAAAGAATTATGAAAATTGCATTTGCCGCAAGTGAAGTATTTCCTTATGCCAAGACAGGCGGATTGGCGGATGTAGCCGGTGCGCTTCCAATTGAACTTTCCAAACTTGGGCACGAAGTAAAAGTCTTTATGCCTAAGTACAATACTTTCGGAGAAATTGAACACGGATTGCATTATCAATGGGACATCGGGGAAATTCCGATTCGCGTTGCAGACGTTGTCTGCTCGGTTCATGTTCACACTGCAATTTTACCCGCTTCTAAAGTGCAGATCTATTTTGTCGATTGTCCTCATTACTTTCACCGATTTCGCGTTTACACAAACGATGTAGACGAAGATGAGCGTTTTATTCTTTTTTCAAAAGGGGTAATTGAAATACTTCAACGGCTGCAGTGGGCTCCCGATATAATTCACTGTAATGACTGGCAGACTGGCTTGCTGCCTCTCCTTCTCAAGGAAAATTATTCGTGGGACAGGATGTTTGACAACACCGCAACGGTTTTTACAATCCATAATGTTGCATACCAGGGAAGATTTCCGAAAAGCGCTTTTCATAAATCAGAGATCCGGGAAATACATAGTCGGCCTGGTGAAATTGGAGAATACGAGGGCGGTGTAAATTTTATGAAGACCGCAATTTTGACCTCAGACGTTATTAACACTGTAAGCAACACATATGCTAATGAACTTCTAACACCGATTTATGGCGAGGGGATGCAAAATTTTCTAGCCCTGCGCCGCAACGATTTTTACGGAATAATTAATGGAATAGATTATGCGGTGTGGAATCCGGAAACGGATTTTATTCTTCCTCACCATTTTTCCATTCAAGATTTATCGGGAAAGCTACTTAACAAAAAATTCCTGGTTGAACATCTTAACTTCTCGATAGACGAATCAATTCCTCTTATCGGTATTGTTTCCCGCTTGGTTGCCCAAAAGGGATTTGATCTTATCGGACAGGTTTTGAGTGAATTGATGCACTTAGATGCTCAGTGGTTAATTCTGGGAAGCGGCGAACAAAGATATGAGGAGATGTTCAGAAATATTTCTTTTGAACATCCGGACAAAGTTTATTTTTACCGCGGCTATAACAACGAGCTCTCTCATCTTATTGAAGCCGCGTGCGATATTTTTCTTATGCCTTCGAAGTTTGAGCCCTGCGGATTGAATCAAATTTATTCTCTGCGTTACGGAACCGTTCCCGTTGTCCGCAAGACCGGCGGACTTGCAGATACTGTTCAGGACTGGAATGAATTTCTTGCACATGGATTGGACACCGGCACCGGTTATACCTTTAATGATTATGACGGCTTAGCTCTTCTTCATTCCGTTCAGCGGGCAATACACGACTTTCATTTAAAAGACATCTGGAAAAAAATTCAGACAAACGGAATGCGTAAAGATTTTTCGTGGAATAAATCTGCCGAAAAATATTTAGATCTTTATAAAAAAGCGTCACCCCGATAACCCGGAGAAAATCTTTATTATTTCCTGGTAACTTTTTTTCTTGTTTATGCGTCTCAATAGCATGTAGAACAAGAAGTTGGAAAGTTGCCATGAAAAAGATGTTATTTCAAGTAATCCTCGCATTACTTACCATTACAACATTAGGATTTTCATCTTCCCTTAGAAATGTTTCTGACCTAAATGGCCATATCCGGGCAATAGTAAGAGATGCAAAAACAAACGCCCCATTAGAATATGCTTCCGTCACTGTTCATAAATCATCTGACTCTTCTGCTGTTGGGGGAAGCGCCACCGGAAAAGATGGTGAACTGTTGATCCCGAATATACCGGAGGGGGAATATTATGTTAAAGTTAGTTTTATTGGTTATGATAAAACCATTGTTCCAAATGTTAAAATATCTCAAGCGCAGAAAGAAATTTCGCTTGGCATTATAAAAGTTAATCCGGCTGCTGTAAGCATGAATACTATAAACGTAGTCGGAGAAAAACCGGCAGAGGAATATCATCTTGACAAGCGGGTTATAAACGTAAGCAAGGATAACTCCGCTGCGGGTGGTACCGCATTAGATGCGTTACAGAACCATCCTTCTATACAGATTGATCAAAGTGGTAATGTATTGTTAAGAGGGAATGCGAACTTCACAGTGCTTGTAAACGGCAGGCCCGGTGTGCTACAGGGAAGCGACGCCTTAAGACAAATTCCCGCAAATACCATAGACAACATTGAGTTAATAACTAATCCATCTGCAAAGTATGATGCGGAGGGCGCAGCCGGAATTATCAATGTTGTAACCAAAAATATTGCACAAAATAATATGTCGGGAATAATAAATAGCGGTGTTGGCTCAAGAGATAAATATAACGGTGATGCATCATTAAATTACAAAACCAACGGCTTAGGTCTCAGCGCTTCTGCTGATTATAGAAAATTTAGCAACACTAACGATCAGATCTATAACAGATATTCTGCTACTCAGAATTTAAATACTCACACAAATGCAAATATCCGGCAATTATTCGGCCGAGAAAATTACTCTGCTAAACTCGGTGCAGATTATACTTTCAGTCCAACAACGGGGTTATTGTTCACCACTTCGTTTGGCGGAACTGATTTCGGCGGAAATTTTATTCTTGATGCAGCAGATCAAAAAAATACACAAATTTCCACAGTTGATTATACAACTAACTACGAAACCCTTAATGTCACAGCTAAATATTTTCAATCGGTATTATACTTTAACCACCAGTTTAGTCCTAAAATTGATGAACTAACTTTTGAAACTGTGTATACTCATGTAACACAGCCACAAAGCCGAATTTCGAGAGAATACACAACTGATTTTAAATTTGAGAACAGATCTTTACAGCCTTATACAAAAGACTTTTCGAACGATACTGATAGGAAAGATGGCCGCATTAAAATGAATTACTCATATAAATTCAGCGACATTTCAAAACTAGAGACAGGAATTCAATTAAATCTTGCATACAGAAATTTTGATTTCGTTAATAAGTTATTTAATTGGAATACAAATCTCTGGGACACAAATCCTGTTTTTACAAATAAATATGATTTCAGAAATAACATTTATTCTGCGTTTTTTACATACTCAAATAATTTTGAATTATTGGGAATCGATTATCAATTGGGTTTACGCGCAGAACAAACCGATCGTTTGCTGACACAGAAAACCATTGGAAAAGATTATGCATACAATCAAACTCATTTATTCCCCTCCATTAATGCATTGAAAAAAATTGATACCGGCCAACAAATTCAGTTCAGTTACAGCAGAAGAATTACCAGACCTTTCGAAGGAGCATTAAATCCATTCCCCAACTATTCCGACTCCTATGCTTACGTTGTAGGTAATCCAGATCTTTTGCCAGAACTGACTAATTCGCTAGAGCTTAACTATCAATATACTCTCAGCAGTGGAATTTTCTTATCCGCACAAACTTATTATAGAAATACAAACAACAGCATAACACAAACTAGTGCTGTCGGCAACGATGGAAGATTAATTCTATCATTCGGCAATGTTGCTAAGACTTATGCCGTTGGAACAGAACTCACTGCCAGTATTCCTGTGGCTGTCTGGTTTAAATTAGATCCTGCGGTTAATTTATATCAAACCGGTCTTGCGGGAAACATCTCGGGAATTAATTTTGAGACAAATGATTTCCTCTGGTCTTCTAGACTAAGAACAACAATTTATTTCTCTCCTGCAACAAGATTTCAAATGAACTTGAACTATTTTGCAAGACAGATAATTCTGCAGGGCGATATTGATCCTATATTTAATTTTTCTGCTTCGTTGCGTCAAGAATTATTTGAAAAGAGTTTAATTGTAACTGCATCCGCTCAGAATTTATTTAATACAGGAAAGGTCAACGTCTTTAACTCGGCGGGCAGCGGAACAAATATTTATATAAACGTTAGACCCGAAGCCCCGGTTTTCAATATTACGTTGAGCTATAATTTTAACAACTTCAAAAATGCTTCCAAAGTAAATGACCGTGTTGATATAAATGCAAATTCTGGTTTCTAAAAATCATTAACTTCTTCTGGAGTTCATATTTATTACATGATGCCGGACTTGTTCCGGCATTATTATTTTGATAAATAAAATCCATCCGGATTTTTATAAAATTTTCTCTTTCTCTTCGAACATTCATATTTTTGAACTATGGCTTTCATTTTTCGGTTGTGTAATTATGAAACTTTCTCAACAGTTAATATTCTTCGGCATTGTTCTTTCGGTTTACGGAATGCTCAACTTTTATATTTTACGGCGCGGTCTATCGGTTATACCGGAATCATATAAATCCTTATTTCTCGTTTCCGCAATCTTTGTTGTTCTCTCCTTTATTGCCGGAAGATTATTGGAGCGCGTTTGGATCTCTTTTTTTAGTGAAGCTCTTATTTGGATAGGTTCTCTATGGATTGCGTTTATGGTTTATTTTTTTCTCGCCTTAATAATCGTTGATCTATTCCGTCTAGTTAATTTCATAATTCCCTTCTTCCCGTCTTTCTTAACAGCAAATATTGAAAAAACGAAGCGCGTGACAGCTCTTGTAGTTTTTATTTTAGTTTCCATTACTGTTGTGGGCGGATATATTAACACAAAAATGATTGTCACAAAAACATATAATCTAAAGATCAAGAAACACGCGGGAGAATTGAAGTCTCTCAATGTGGTAATGGTTTCCGATATTCATCTAGGGACAATTCTTGGCAAATCTTTTCTCAATAATATTGTTAATAGAATTAACGAGCTCAAGCCAGATATAATTCTTCTTGCGGGGGACATTATTGATGAAGATTTAACCGCGGTTATAAAAAACAATATCGGTGAGGAATTGACTCGATTGAAATCTAAATATGGCGTGTTTGCCATTACAGGAAACCATGAATATATCGGTGGAGTTGAAGCAGCAAGTAAATATTTGATTGCGCACGGTATCAATCTTTTAAGGGACAAGTATGAAATGATTGATGGTTCATTTTATGTTGTTGGCCGAGAAGACCGATCAATTAGACAATTTGCAGGCAAACAAAGAAAAAGCTTGAAAGAGCTAATTACCGATGTTGATAAATCTTATCCGGTAATAATGATGGATCATCAACCTTTTGGATTGAATGAGGCGCTTGAAAATGGTGTTGATCTTCAAATTTCAGGACATACGCATAACGGACAGCTTTGGCCATTCAACTATCTTATTGAAAAAATTTACGACCTAGGCTGGGGTTACAAAATTAACGGAAATACTCATTACTATGTCTCTTGCGGTGTTGGGGGCTGGGGCCCACCGGTTAGAACAGGAAGCCGACCGGAGATAATAAACTTCAAAATAAACTTTGTAGTTCCACAAAAATAAACAACAACGTCTTTCGTTATTTGGTGACGAGCATTTTCTTAGTTTGAATATAACTCCTTGCTCTAAGTTGGTAGAAGTAAATACTGCTCGAAAGATTTGTTGCGTCAAACGCAACCGAATGCTCACCTAGATTTAATTCCCCTTCCACCAGCGTTGCCACTTCTCTACCAAGCACATCAAAAACTTTCAATGTCACGTAACTGCTCATTGGTAACTGATAACTGATCACCGTTGTTGGATTGAACGGGTTAGGATAGTTCTGGGACAAAGAGAAATTTTCCAACGGTGAATCATTACCATCAACGGATGTAGCAATTTTTTCATAGAGAATAATCTCTGCGTTCCCGCTCCCAATAGATTCACCTGCGCTTTGACCGGAAAAGATTCTATTCTCGCGGACTTCAAGCGATGGGCGTATCTCTCCTCCGCCCGGCAGAGCTACAATGTTCTTGACAGTAAACTTTTGGATAAGATTATAATTCATATCGAAAACATTAAGAATTGCCATATGCGCTCCTGAAGCTATCTGAACATAAGTGACATAGAAGTAATTGCCGTCGGTATTAAGACCGGAGACATAAAACTCTTTATCATCTGGTTCTGCCGAAATGATCTTGACATCAGTCTGAGAATTCAGCTTCCAGTTTGTGTCGAGTTTGACAAGAGCGATATTTGAAATGGCGGAAGGGTCCACAGCCTCAACGATCCCGATGTCGGAAACTGTCGTTGGGAGAGCAATATAGTAATGTTCATTGAAGTATATCAAACTGCACACCCTTCCTCTTCCATCAATACCGGGCGCATTCGATAAATCCAAATCAAAGTCGGATAACTTCGTCAAATCATTTTTGCTGAATTCCCTAACCCTATAAATTGTTTTACCAGCGATTGCGAGAGAGTATTTAAGCCGGGTCACAACGAACACAGAGGTTGGACCTATCAACGGTGCAGGGTCATCAACCAATTCCCCGCCGTCTTGAAGTTCCGCCATGGGCTTACTGTTTGTAATGGGTACCATAGTGTAGGCGACTCGATCAAAATTGTCGTTCAAAGTATATTTTGCCGCCCAAAGATAGGTCGTAGCTGTAGCTGGTGATGTGGGCTTGTTCGTCTCGTAGAAGGCGTAGAGATATTGCCCGTCAGAGGCAATTCTGATATCCGTGGGACCGCCAAATTGTTCTGTGGTTGAGACCAGTATTTTTGAAAGAACAACTGTATCAAGATCCTTATTAAAAATTTTTAAATTGAATGTCCGGTTGTTTCCTGAAGAAATATTACCGAGATAAATTACAAACACCCTCTCTGCTGCTGAAACAATTTCGGGACGGGCGCTGCCGCCTTCCGTTGATTCCGTTATACGTATACTCTTTATTAATTGTAATTGAGCATAACTTGTTACAGGCATAAGCGTAAAAGAGATACAAACAATCAAAATTCTTGTTATAATATCCCAACTATTATAGTAAGAGTGGGATTTTCCTTGTCCTAATGTTATTGTCATAATTCACCACTGACCAAATTGGTTTAATTATAGACAATAGGCTTTTCGTCCGGGTTTAATTTTTGATTTATCCGTATTGCAGCTTCCCTACCGAGCAGATCAAACTTGTTGAGGACTACAAATTTATTTGGAGATTGGTTGAATATTATTCCGAAGGCGAGCAAAACAACGGGATCAGTCTGCGGTAAAAGGCAGAGCAATATCAGCATTATGAAAAACATTTTTTTGTTTTTAAAAACTCCGCTTTCCAGACTTTGATTATTCGCTCAGAGCCTTTTTGTTGGATCCTGGCGAGAAGTTATAGAAGGTAAAGACGACACAGATTGTTCCGTATTAAATCTGTGTCATCCTATCAATTACAGAAATTACTTTTTCTTTACTTCAAATATATTGTTCTTTTCGTTTGCGTCTGGAACCAATGTATCGTCCAGTTCTATTTTAAGAATTTCTTTATTGGTCTTCAGATCAATTTTTACTTCACTGTTTTCCGTTTTCCACAATGCAGTGCTTCTGTGAATTTTTTCTGTTGAATGGTCCGCATATGTAATATCTAAATCTATCGGAACGGGAACGCTTCCAATTTTTTCGATAACAATTTCTGTCTTTCCGCTTTTTGATTTCACGCTTTTGATTCCAACATCCGGAAAACCGCGGTCAAAATACCACGGCTTCCAGAACCAGCTTAGATCTTCTTTTGCTACATCATTAAAAGTGAAGAAGAAATCCCAAGGTAGAGGATGTTTACCGTTCCATCTATTTATATACTCGTGCAAAGCTTTTTTAAATAAATTATCGCCCAGGACGTCTTTCAAAACATAGTATGAGATTGATGCTTTGCTATATGAATTGAAATTAAGCATCGGTCCGCCGGCAAGAGAAGGAGTTATCATCGGCAGATCCATTTCCGTTCCCATAGATTTTCCAACTGCGTGAACATTCCCGGTAAATTCATCTGAGCCTGGAACAAGTTTACCCAACATTTTTGAAGTGAAAAAAGTTGCCCACCCTTCATCCATCCACGCATACTTGCGTTCGTTTGTTCCCAGGTAAAACGGAAAATAGTTATGAGCTATTTCATGCAACGTAACGCCTGCTTGTGCGGCCGCTGTTCCTCCAATTCCGTTGTTACACATCATTGGCATTTCCATTCCTCCGCCGCCAAAAGTCTCACCATTAAAAACCGTTATCTTGAAATATGGGAAAGGAATTCCCGGCCATTGTTTAGATAGATTCTCAACGGAAAGCTTTGCATAGTATGCAACCTCTTCCCAGCTTTTCGATTTTGCAGGATAAACTGCATCCGTTAAAACTCTTTTACCGTTTGCATCAACTACAGCACTTATACCATCCCACACATAACCGGTTGAAGTTGCAAAAGAAACATCAGCAACGTTTTCGGCTTTAAGTTTCCAGGTGGTTTTTTCGTTCTTAAGTGTTGCGCCGTTTTTCAAATCTTCTTCACGCATAATTCTTATAACACCGTCGGATTCCAGCGCTTCTTTGTATCGTGCATAAATTTCCGGTTTCAGAATTTCTTGCAGATTCTGATATGCGCCGGTTCCCCACACTAAATATTTTGCCGGAACTGTGATCTCTAAATCAAAATTATTTTGATCATTATAAAATTCAACTTCTCCTCTATAATTGTTGCGGTCCCATCCGTCAATATCATCATAGACGGCTACTTGTGGATACCAATAAGCAACATAAAACGTTGAGTCGTTATACGCCCCCATTCTCAGGCGGGATTCTTTCGGAATTATTACACTCCACTCTACTTCTATATCGACCGATGATTTAGGAAGGAGTTTCTCCGGCGCAAGAAAAACCGTCATATTAGTACCCTGGCGGAATACCTCTCCGCGAGTTTTTGTCTTAAATCCCTTTCCATTGATTATCAGCGTGTCGACCTGAACTCCGTTGCTTTCATCCGCAGCAGACATTTGATAATCGCGCGAGCCCCCTTTCTGATTAATATCCTGATATAACCGGAAGACTAACTGCTTGAGTGTATCGGGGCTTTGGTTGTAAAATTTAATCTGCGCGGATCCTTTCACGACGTGTTCTTTAGGAAAAACCTCAGCTTGAATTTTGTAGTCGGTATGATTAATCCAATATTTAGCTCCCGGTTTGCCATCGTAGGACCGTGTTCCCTTTTCATATGCCTTTACTATATTTCTCGGAATGTAGAGAGAAGATTTCTGTGCGAACAGGCTGGCAGATAAAATTAAGAACATCGCTGCGGTCGTAAGAGATATTAATTTTGCGCTTTTGTTCATAAGTCCTCTTATTGTTGTGACTTTAGATGTTCAAAATCGAAAAATGTTTGGAGCTGACATTTAATTTCAACGATATTATTGTGATCAATAATTAATTGTTTGGCCACTGGCGAGGAGAGATGTTTTCGGCTCTTGTTCTGCTTTTGTTTTATATTTCCTTCCTAAGGAGAAAGACATCACTATTTGATAATCTATCTGTGATTATTAGCCGGCAATTCTTTTTCTCCCGATAAAGAAGGATAAGAATTATAAATTAAGATTTTACACTTCTGTTTTTTCCATTACCGGAATTTTTGCAAGTGCTTGTTCCAGATCCTCGATAATGTCTTTCACGTTTTCTATTCCAACTGAAAGGCGAACCAATCCTTCAGTAATGCCGGCATCTTTACGCGCCACTGCACCCATAGATAAATGCGTCATGCTCGCCGGATGTTGAATTAATGTTTCTACTCCGCCAAGGCTGACTGCAAGAGCCGCTAACTTAACCGAGTTCATTACAATTTCACCCGCTTTGAATCCGCCGTTCAGTTCAAAAGAAATCATTCCGCCAGGTGCGCTGTGTTGTTTTATTCCGATTTCGTAATTCGGGTGGCTTTTCAAACCGGGGTAACGAACCCATTTAACTTTAGGGTGATTTTCGAGATGCTCTGCAATAATTTGTGTGCTCTCGCAGTGTTTCTGCATACGAATTGCAAGAGTCTTTAGGCCGCGGTGAACAAGAAATGAATTGAACGGATCGATTACTCCGCCCATCTGATTCAGAGTCTTTCTCATTTTCAAATACATCTCTTCATCTTTCACAACTATTATTCCCGCAACAACATCGGCATGTCCGTTCAAAAATTTTGTCATGCTGTGAAGGATAACATCAACACCAAATTTAAAAGGCTGTTGAAGTGCCGGACTCATAAAAGTATTATCTACAATAACCAAAGCGCCGTGTTCATGAGCTACTCTTGTTGCTGCTTCAAGATCGGTAATTGAAATCATTGGATTTGCGGGTGTTTCGATGTAGACAATCTTTGTGTTCGGCTTCATTGCCTTTTCAATTGCACCATCAACATCTGTATCAACAAAAGTTGACTCAATACCAAACCGGCTCATGATTGTTTGAAGCAAAGTAAGAGTTGGGCCATAAACAGATTTTGAGCAAACAATATGATCGCCGGAATTGAGGAGAGAAATAAAAATTGTACTTATTGCAGCCATGCCGCTGGCGCAACCTAAGGATTTATGCCCGCCCTCCAATTCAGCAACAGCATTTTCCATTGCTTCGACGGTTGGGTTTTTCATACGGGTGTAAATGTATCCTTCGGCTTCTCCTTTGAAGAGCGCCGCACCATGTTCTGCGGATTCGAACTTGAAAGTTGATGTCTGGTAGATTGGTGGAACAACCGGACCGAATTCGTAATCACCCAAACCGGCGTGAACACATTTAGAATCGAACTGCAAATTTTTATTGTGTGACATAAGTTACCCTTGGATTAAAGAAAGACTTTCAATGTCTGCCAGATCTTTCAATCTTCCAGAGGCTTTCTTGTTTTTAATGAAATATTCCTTGTTGATATAATTAATTTTTATTCCTTTGCTTTCTATTACATTTCGGCTTGAATATGCTTCGTCAAACTCAACACCACTTATGTTCATGATTATATCTATTCTTACCGGCGGAACACCCAATTGAATTATCAAATTACTATCTAAAAAATCATCCGCTTTATACCCAAGCGAAGCCATGCCAAAATCGTTCAATGCTTTCACAATATTTTTTGCATTCTCTTCTGCGACACGAATCCAAATATCAATATCTCCTGTGTTTCTCGGTGCACCTAAAAATCCAAGCGCGTAAGCTCCAACAACCAGGTAATCAACTTTGTTTTCGTTTAGTAAACTTAATAACTCTCTGTAGTCTTGGTGCAGAACCATCTTTTGTCTCGTAAAATTGTTGACGTAAAAACTCTATTGCAGAACCTCTCTCTTCCGGGGTTTTGGAAAGCCAGAATTCAAGATCGTAATTGTGTTTGTCTTTCAACGATAATTTTCTAATTACTTTTTCCATATTATTCAACTCCTTCATCTTCCGGTATTACGCGCGCGATGTCTGCGATGTCGTCGCCCTCGTTCAAGCGGATTAAGCGAACGCCCTGTGTGTTTCTTCCCATCACGCGAAGCTCGTGGACTGCTTGACGAATCACCATTCCGCCGGTTGTGATAATAACAAGTTCATCAGCATCGTTTACTTCTTTCATGGCAATTAATTTTCCGTTTCTGTCGGATGTTTTCACTGTGATAACGCCTTTGCCGCCGCGCTTGGTTATTCTGTAGTCATCTATCTCTGAACGTTTGCCGAATCCTTTTTCCGTAACAACCATCAATGTTGTTGCATTGCGAATTACAAGCATTCCAATCACAACATCTTTCTTGCCAAGTCTAATGCCGCGCACGCCGGTTGCGGTACGGCCCATATCTCGAACATCTTTTTCGTTGAAACGGATTGCCATTCCGTCTCTTGTACCAATGACGATATCATTCTTCCCTTCGCTCAACTTCGCTTCAATTAAACGGTCGTTGCCGCTGAGATTAATTGCAATGATTCCGCCTTTGCGAATATTTGAATAAGCCGAAAGAACTGTTTTCTTAACTGTTCCTTTCTCGGTGGCCATTACAATATATTTGTCATCGGTAAATTCTTTTACGGAAACAAATGCAGTGATCTTCTCTTCTTTATCTTTTTCGATAAGATTGAGAATAGATCTTCCCTTTGTAGCGCGTCCGCCTTCCGGAATTTCGTGAACCTTCAGCCAGTAACATTTTCCGCGGTCCGTGAAGAACATAATGTAATGATGCGTTGACGCAACAAACATATGTTCAATGAAATCTTCCTCGCGTGTACCGGCGCCGGTAACACCTTTGCCGCCGCGTCCCTGTCTGCGGTAACCGCTTACAGGAAACCGTTTAATGAATCCCGCGTGAGATATCGTTACAACAACATCTTCTTCGGCAATGATATCTTCCAGCTTGAATTCTTTTAGCTGCATTTCAATTTTTGTTCTTCGCTCATCGGCATATCTTTCTCTCAATGCAAGAAGTTCGTCTCTAATGATTGACCATCTTCTCTTTTCGTTTGTTAGAATACCTTTTAATTTTTCGATGAACTTAAGAACCTCTTTATACTCGTCTTCTATTTTCTGTCGCTCAAGTCCGGTTAGGCGCTGCAATCTCATATCAAGAATTGCTTTTGCCTGAATTTCGGAGAGCTTGAACTTTTTCATCAAATTACTTTTTGCAGTTTCCGTGTCTCTCGATTTTTTTATCGTCTGGATTACCGCATCGATATTATCGAGCGCAATGATGTATCCTTCCAAAATGTGTGCTCGTCTTTCGGTGGCATCAAGATCAAACTGTGTGCGTTTGATTAGCACGTCCATTCTGTGGTCCAAGAAGTACTGCATCATCTGCTGAAGAGTTAGTACTTTTGGCTGGCCGTGTACGAGAGCAAGCATTATAACACCGAATGTTACCTGCATCTGTGTGTGCTTGAAAAGTTGGTTGAGAGTAACCGCCGGCTGACCGTCTCGTTTCATTTCAATCACTACGCGCATGCCGTCGCGGTCAGATTCATCGCGTATGTTTGAAATGCCTTCGATTTTCCCTTCTCGAACAAGGTCGGCAATTTTTTCAATCAGCGATGCTTTGTTTACCTGATACGGAATTTCCGTTATGATAATATTTTCCCGGTCGTTCTTCAGCGTTTCTATATTTGCTTTCGCGCGGATAACGATTCTTCCGCGGCCGGTCAGTAACGCTTCTCTAACTCCATCGTAGCCATAGATAATTCCGCCCGTTGGAAAATCCGGCGCTTTGACAATCTTAATTAATTCTTCCGGAGTTGTTTTCGGTTTATCAATTATCGCAACAAGTCCGTCTATAATTTCACCGAGGTTGTGCGGAGGAATATTTGTAGCCATACCAACAGCTATACCGCTTGCACCGTTGATCAATAAGTTTGGCAAATATGACGGAAGAACAGTCGGCTCCTGCAGTGATTCATCAAAGTTTGGAACAAAACTAACTGTATTCTTATCAAGGTCGCGCAGCATCTCGTCTGCAATTCTTGCAAGACGTGCTTCAGTATAACGCATTGCCGCCGGTGAGTCGCCGTCAACGGAACCAAAGTTTCCCTGTCCGTCAACAAGAGGATAGCGCAGAGAAAAATCTTGCACCATTCGCACCATTGAATCATAAACGGCTGTATCACCGTGCGGGTGATACTTACCAAGCACTTCACCCACGATACGAGCGGACTTTTTATACGGTTTATTGTGAGGAACTCCAAGTTCGTGCATACCGAATAGAACACGGCGGTGAACAGGTTTTAATCCGTCTCTTACATCGGGCAATGCGCGCGCAACAATTACGCTCATCGCGTAATCGATGTAAGATGATTTCATTTCTTCTTCAAGTGAAACGGGTACTACTTTTTCGAAAATGGTTGTCATGTTTTACTTCTGATTTAGGATTTAAGGATTACGTTTTAGTTTTATTAATCTTGTTTTCGATGTCAGTCAAAATTTTTTTTACAGCACTTTCTAAAAGCGGGATATGGTTCTCACATATCTTAAAAATTTCTTCCGCGTCAATATCGAAATAGTGATGAGATATTTTGTCTCTGAAATTAATAGCACCTTTCCAATCAACCTTGGAATACTTGTTTAATATTTCCGGAAAATCTTTCGATACCTTTTTAATAACTTCGCCTATCGCTTGAAGACGCATTGATATTGCGTCAAGTTTGTCAAATGTATCCTGGTTCATTAAAAAGTCTTCCGGTTTATTAATTTTATCGAAGCTCCCGTTAATCTTTTTAATGGCTTCATCAACATCAAGAAGTTTTTTATAAAGCAGTTCGTTAGACATATATAGCCTCTTTTTCCAACTCCTCTAAAAATCTTTTTCTTATGTTTGAGTGTTTTCTTACAACATCAACTTTCCGATTGAATTGCTGTTCAAGATATTCTATCAGCTCGCACCTTTTAAAGAAGTCCGGCGACATCTCAACAAAAAAATCAATATCACTCTTTTCAGTTTCTTCTCCGCGTGCGTATGAACCGAAAAGTGAAATCTTTGTAATCCCATATTTCTCCCGTAGGAAATCTTTTCTTTGTTTGAGAAATTCTATTATGTAGTCTTTGTCGATCTTCATTTCATTTCTTCTTCAAGTGGAACGGGTACTACTTTTTCAAAAATGGTTGTTATCAGTATTATGTCTGTTTTTATTTATTAAATTTTTTCTTGCTCTTGCCCTTAATCTTGTTCTTGCTCTTGCTCTTTTAAAACTGTGATTAAGATTAAGAACCACTTCTGAAATTATCACAATAATATTTTTGCCAAACCAAAGTAAAAGAGTATCGTACAAATATCTGTCAACGCTAAAGTAATTGGTCCTGCCGCAATTTTGGGATCGAGCTCCAGCTTGTGCAAAAGAGCAGGCACACTCAATCCCCAGACAGACGCAATTAACTGAACCAGTATTACGCTTAAACCAATTACAAGTGCTACTGCAATCTCACCTTTCCATAAAACAACCACCAAGGAAACAATTGCGGCACAACTTAAACCGAGAAGCAATGCCGTCTGTGTTTCCCGTAAAAAACTTTTTAGATACCACTTCAACGATGGTTGTGAAGAATGCAATGCTTGTATCGTTACTGTCATCGATTGAATGCTTACGCTTTCACCGAGTCCCAGAACCAAAGTAAAAAAGAACACTATAATTAAACTCTCAGCCAGAGTTGTTTCGAACATTCCCGTTAATAATGCACAGATTGTTCCACTTGTAACGGTAGCAAAAAGCCACGGTAATCTTATACGCCATGCTTTTAACGGCGAAGCATTTTTTACTTCGCTTATTCGAAAACCGATTGTCTCAAAGATTGAATCGTAATTCTGTGTTTCAATCTCATCTTCTTCGTCAGAGTCTTTCTCTTCAAGCAGTTCATCAGTAAAAAGATTTACATCTACAATGCCGATAATTTTTCTTTCCGCATCAACAACAGGGAATGCGAGAAATTTATAAGTAGCAAAGAATTCTAGCGCGTCATACACAGTAGAAGTACCCGGCAGCGCTGCGACTCGCTTAACCATTATCTCTTCCAACTTCTGTTCTGCTTTACCAACCAACAATCTTCTCGTCGGCAATACTCCTACAAGTTTTTTCTCTTCATCAACAACGTAAAAATATACTATCCTTTCGCCAACACCTTCTTCTCTAATCTTCTTCAGCGTTTCGTCAACTGTAAGGTTTTTATCCAGCGCGGTAAAATCTTTCCGCGCATGTTCCATTACCGGTTGATGATATGTGTGTTTTTCTGGCATTCTTGCTCTTGTTCATGCTCTTGCAAGAAAAGATTAAGAATAAGATCACGAGCAAGAGCAAGGTTTTGAATTATATATCCAGTTTTGCGTACTTAGCGTGTTTCTCAATAAACGCACGGCGCGGTTCAACAGCATCGCCCATGAGCGTTTCAAAAATTTTATCTGCCGCTGCAGCACTTTCTACGTTTACCTGCAACACGGTTCGTGTTTCCGGATTCATTGTGGTTGACCACAACTGTTCTGGATTCATCTCGCCCAAACCTTTGTAACGTGAAATCACAATACCTTTAACTTGCAGTTCGCCGCTTTCTGTTTCTTCAATTTCTTCAACAGTTACTATTTTTTCTTCTTTACCTGCTCTAAAACGTTTTAAAATTTTATCTCTCTCCTCTTCGTCAAAAGCGTAGTGTTCTTCTTTTCCTTTTTTGATTTTATAAAGCGGCGGCTGGGCAATGTAAACTTTTCCAGAGGTGATCAAATCTTTCATGTGGCGGTAAAGAAATGTTAGAAGCAATGTTCTAATGTGACTTCCGTCCACATCGGCATCAGTCATCAAAATTATTTTTCCGTAACGGGCTTTTTCATGATCGAACTCCTCGCCTATTCCAGCACCGATTGCAGAAACCATTGCCTGTATTTCTATGTTCTCAAGAATCTTGTTAATCTTTGCCTTCTCAACATTTAAAATTTTTCCTTTTATCGGAAGGATTGCCTGAAATCTTCTATCACGTCCCATCTTTGCCGAACCACCCGCGGAATCACCTTCGACTATATAAATTTCGCAGTGTTCCGGATCGTTGATAGAACAATCGGCAAGTTTGCCCGGCAGGTGCATTGTATCGAGTGCGTTCTTTCTGCGTACAAGTTCACGCGCTTTACGGGCAGCCTCGCGAGCTTCCGCCGCACGCATACATTTGTCAATTATTTTTTTTGCTATGGAAGGATTTTCTTCGAGATATTCCGAAAGTTTTTCTCCGACAAGCATTTCAACGGCAGATTTAACTTCTCCGTTGCCGAGTTTTGTTTTTGTTTGTCCTTCGAATTGCGGTTCCATTACTTTAATTGATATTACCGCGGTCAACCCTTCTTTAAAATCGTCTCCGGTTAATGAAATTTTGCTATTGTCCTTAATGAGACCGTTTTTATATGCGTAATTATTAAATGTTCTTGTAAGAGCTGTTCTAAAACCAACAAGATGCGTTCCACCTTCTATCGTGTTTATATTGTTTACATATGAGTGAACATTCTCTGAATACGATTCGCTGTACTCAAAGGCGATTTCAACCGGAGTATTGTCTTTTTCTCCTTCAATATAAACCGGCTTGTGAATAGGTGAGCGGTTTTCATCAAGATATTTTACAAAGTCTATTAAACCGCCTTTAAATTTGAAAACTTCTTCCTGATTGTCGGATTCGTCTTTAAGTGTCATTGTAACTTCTTTATTGAGATAAGCGAGCTCTCTCAATCTTTCGGCAACGGTATCGAAGTGAAATTTTGTTGTCTTGAATATTTCTTTATCCGGCATGAATGTAATTTTAGTACCGGTGTTTTCGCTCTTATATGTTCCGGTTTGTTTAACAGCACTTTTGGGAACGCCCCTTTTATATTCTTGAGTATAAATTTTTCCGTCCCGCTTTACTTCAACTATCAACCACTCTGAAAGCGCATTGACAACAGAAACACCAACACCATGCAGACCGCCTGATACTTTGTAAGAATTTTTATCGAACTTGCCGCCGGCATGAAGAACCGTCATAACAACTTCAAGTGCAGATTTTTTTTCTTCAGCATGCATATCAACCGGAATGCCCCGGCCGCGATCTTCAACTGTTACGCTCTGATCTTTGTGAATTATTACAACAACACGGTCGTTGTAGCCTGCAAGTGCTTCATCGATACTGTTATCAACAACTTCATTAATAAGGTGATGAAGTCCTCGTGCACCGATATCTCCAATATACATTGCGGGACGTTTTCGTACAGCTTCAAGTCCTTTTAATACGTTAATACTTTTCGCATTGTATTCTTCGTGCGAATTACCGTTTGTCATTTCTTTTTCTTTCGTCATAGTTTATCTGTATTCCTTCTCTACAAAAATCTAATTGATTTAATTACTTGTTGGTTGAAATGCTTATTGATTTTATCTACTATTAAATTTTTATTAAAGTTGAGTTCGCTTTTCCAGACAGAGTTTTCTACGCGCAAAAACAAGACCTGCTTTTCAACTTTTACGGCTTGCGCAATCAATTTTAGTTCGGGAAAGATATTTCCAAATCCCTCAACGATGTTATAATTTTTCAATGACTCGCGCAGGTTAGAAAATTCACCTTCGCTATTCAAGACATCGTCTATTGTTCTAAAACTGCTATGCGTATGCTGCTTTACCATTGTTAACTTTGATTAAAATGTTCTCTGCATTGATATTAAGAGCTTCTGTTTTCGTAAGATCCGTCATTGTAATAAATGCTTGTCCAATTTTTGAAAGATATTCGCTAATCTTTCCGGCGCGGTAAGAATCAAGTTCGCCGAAAATATCGTCCATCAAAAAAATTGGTGTCTTTCCGAGTTTTTCTTTCATGAAAAAAAACTGACCGAACCGAAGAGCAATTTGAAAAGTCTTGTGTTGACCCTGCGAGCCGAAACGTTTTAATTCAAGTCCGTTAATTGAAAAGATAAAATCATCCCTGTGGGGACCCACCAGATTCGTTCCGCGCCGTAATTCGTCTTCGCGCATTACATCCAGCTCTTGCCGGAATTTTTCCGATATTTTTTCCTCTTCCAATTCCGACAAAGAGCTATAGACAATCAATGGTTCTTCTGTGCTTTCGACCATGTTGTTGTAAGCTTCGATCACGTGTGAATTAAATTCTTCAACAAAACGAATTCTATGTTTAATAATTTCTGCGCCTGTTATAATTAGTGCTTCAGTCCATGCGTCAAGCTGGCTGAATAAATTTACGTTTCTTGATTCTTTTATCTGTGACAAAAGAGATGAGCGTTGCCGCAGGGTTTTATTATACTCCAAAAGAATTTCAAGATATGTATGGCTGGCCTGAGAAATAACCGAATCAACGAATCGTCTGCGTTCTGCGGGCGCGCCCTGAGTAATTGCATGATCTGATTGAATCAAAGAGACAATTGGAAATTTTCCGATTATTGAAGACGAGTTTAAAACTTGCTTCTCATCCAGGAAAAAATTTTTTTTATTTTTAGATGAATCAAAAAATATTCTTGTTTGATTTTGGGTCAAGTCGTAAAAACTCCCTTTCGCATCAAAATATTGTTCGCCAAACATTACAACATCGTTCTCGCTGGCGAGATTTAAATTTTTTGTAGTGCACAAATAATAAATTGCCTCTAAGATGGATGTTTTACCGTGCCCATTTCCGCCTACTATCAAATTCAGTTTGTCGGAAAAATTCAGCGATGTGTTTTTATGCAGCCTGAAGTTTTGCAATTCGATTTGTTTAAGAACCATCTTAAGTATTCAAACGAACCGGCATCAACAGCATCATTAAATCTAGATTCTCTTTTTTCTGAACCGGCTCAATTACTACCGCTTTTGTCGGTGAGTGAAGTTTAAAAATAATATCTTCTTCTGTATTCAAATGACTTAACACATCATTGACATATGCAGAGTTAAAACCAATTTCTAAATCGTCTCCTTGGTATTCACAAACAACTTTTTCCTCACCGGAAGCACCTATATCAAGATCTTCGGCAGATATTTCCAGTGCATCTTTTTTGATAGAAAATTTAACCCGCCGTGTACTCGATGTGGAGAACAGCATCATTCTCTTGATTGAGTCGTGAATTTCTTTTGTATTAACCTTCATCTGAAATTCATTCTCGAGTGGAATAACGCTCGAATAATCGGGATACTTTTGAGCAATCAGTCGTGTAATTAATTCAATGTCATTTAGCTTGAACGATACATAGGTTTTCGTTAAATGTATTTTAACATCTTTCTCATCTAAAATTTTTGATAGAACTGAAACAGCTCTTTCCGGAACAACATACTGCTGATTGAAAGCAGCTTTAATATTTTTCTTCAACATATTTACAAGTCTGTGTCCGTCTGTGGTAACAAGTCTTAATCCATCATCTGTAAATTCGAATAATGTTCCCATCATTGCCGGTCGCATTTCTTCTTTACTCATCGCGAACGCACATTTATCAAATGCCTGGCGCAATTCTATTCCATTGATTAGGGTTTCATTTATCTCTTTTGCGTTTTTGTCTGATTCGACAGACGGAATCTCAGGAAATTCATCGGCATCGAGATAGCTGATTGTGTATTTACCCATGTCTGTTACGATGTTGATTTTTTTGTTGGCCATCAACTTAAAATGAATTGTTGTGTCTTTTAATGAGCGTACAATATCATTTAGTAAACGGGCTGGAACGACAATTTTAATATTTTCTTCGGCAACAATATTCAGAGAAGACTTCAAAGAAATTTCAAGATCTGTCGCATAAATTGTCAATTGTCCGTCTTTTACTTCGAAAAGAAAATTTTCGAGGATGGGCATTGGTGTGCGCGTTGGAACAGCAGGAATGATCTTGCTTAAAAGTTTTTCGAGTTCTTTACTGTTAATCTTGAATTCCATAAATCTTCTCCATGTTGGATCAAAAAATATCAAAAAATGAGGCAACTTTCAATTTATCGTTGCATATCTTAATCAACATATTAACAGCACTCTTATTATACTAAATAGATATTTTTAAAAGGAATAATAATAATAAGTAGTGTGAATATGTTAATAAGCCACATTTACCGTCTTTAACTGTCAAATTACAACTGAATTCACCGAAGTGATTTGTTAATAACTTCATGTTAATCGAGACTTATTAAAACATCCGTGGGTAACCCATTGGTGTAAACAACATTTATACAAATTATACACCGGATATCAACACAAAGAAAATCACGAAACACTCATCTCAATTTTATTTTTGAGTGAACCGAGAGTCTCTTTTGCTTTTGGATCTTTCAAAATTAGCTGCTCAATAGTAGTCTGAGAATGTATAACAGTAGAGTGGTCTCTTCCCCCAAAATGCAAACCAATAGTTTTGAGAGATGATTTAGTTAACTGCTTAGATAAATACATGGCTACCTGACGGGCAAGTACCACTTCTTTTTTTCTGTTTTTTTCTCTAAGCTTATTTTCTTCAACACCAAAAAACTCGCAAACAATTTTTGTTATAAGTTCTACAGAAATATTTACCTGTTTGTTTGTAGAAACTTCACGGACAGTTTTTTTAACTAATTCAAAATCGATCTCTTTTGAATTGAGAGAAGAGTTGGCTAAAAGTTTTATCAAGCACCCCTCAAGTTCCCGAATATTTGACGAAACATTTTGGGCTATATATTCGACTATTTCTCTTGAAAGACTGATGCCGTAGACGTCGCTCTTGTTTTTTAATATGGCTACACGGGTTTCAAAATCCGGCGGTTGAATATCGGCAGATAAACCCCACGAAAAACGGGAAATCAACCGTTCGTTTAGTCCTTTCAGGTCTTTCGGCGGTTTATCGCTCGATAAAATTACCTGCTTTCCGGATTGATGCAGTGTGTTAAAAATCTGAAAAAATAAATCCTGTGTTTTTTCTTTTCCAACAAGAAATTGGATATCATCAATTATTAGTGCGTCCATGCTTTTATAAAAACCGGAGAACTCATTTAGTGAATTACTCTGAATAGCTTCGACAAACTCAACAGTGAAAGCATCTGATGAAACATAAATAACCCGTTTACTTGGATATTTATCTAAAATTTTGTTTCCGATTGCGTGGATTAAATGAGTCTTTCCGAGACCAACACCGCCATAGATGAAAAGCGGGTTGAAAGATGTTTGTCCCGGACTATCTCCAACCGCCATTGCTGCTGCGCGGGCAAGTTGATTGCCCTCACCCTTAACGAAATTATCAAAAGTATATCGCGGGTTAAGAAAAGTTTCGTAATCAAGCGGTTTGTTTTGAATAACACCAGTTACACTGCCGTTGCTTGGCGTTAGTGGTATCGGTTCAACTGCAATTTCTTTTTCTTCATAGATTACATATACAAGCCTTCCCAAATCGCCGAGTACCTGAGCAACGGTTTTATTGATAAGAGTGTTGTAGTGCTCTTCAATCCATTCAACAAAAAAATTATTGGGAACGTAAATCTTAAGAGTACTATTATCCAGCTCAAATGGCTTGATGGGTAGAAACCAGGTATTATATGTAATGAAAGGAACATTCTCTTTTATAAGACTTAAACACTCCTTCCAGATATCCTTAGCGTTTTTTTCAAGCTGTAGATTCTTAGAGCTTTCAACTACATTTTGCATATTATCCACAATATAGAACATTAAAAAAGGTATAAAAAACAAACAATTTGGTAGTAAATTACAAGACCACCACAAGTAATAAACAAATTATTAACATTAATCGGCGCCGGTAATTCGTTTGTATTAAAGCACTTTTTAGATAAAACAAAAAAGGATGAACACCCGGCGCAAAGTTGTTATTAAAACCACGTCACTTGTTTGATGTGTGGAACGTTCCACAAAAACAAATTATCAACAAATTATTAACACACCTATTTTCTCTTTACGGGGGAGAGTGAAGATATGTTTTGAATTCATTCTGCGCAACATAATTTTATTAAAAAAAATATTTTTCTTGTTTCCGACTGTTTTGAATAGATGCAGAGTAAGGCTAATTTTGAGCAGGTTGTTTTATAGTGCGAAAATTTATAAGAGAAGAAAATGAAAAATATATTGGTTGTTTTTACCGGCGGAACTATTTCTATGCGAATAGATGAGAAAACTAAATCAGCGATTCCGTTTTTTCGTGGTGAAGAATTAGTCGAAATGATTCCGGAGGCCAGGGCTCTAGCAAATATTTCGGCATTTGAATTTGGAAATTATCCGGGTCCCCATATCACACCGGAGTTAATGCTGGAGTTATCCAAAAAAATTAAAGAATTTATTAAGCGCAGTGAGGTGGATGGAATCATTATTACTCACGGAACAGACACACTCGAAGAGACCGCTTACTTTTTAGACCTTACAATCAAAACCGAGAAACCAATTGTAATTATTGGGGCAATGAAGACAAGCAGTGAGCCAGACTGGGATGGACCTAAAAACCTTTTGAACGCAATTCATATCTGCAACAACCCAAACAGCCAGGGTCTTGGGGTGCTAGTTTGTCTTAATGGAGAGATTAATGCGGCAAGCGAAGTAACGAAAACACATACCGAGGACATCGAAACCTTCCGCAGTCTGGATTTTGGAACACTTGGATTTGTTGACAAAGGAAAAGTCATTTATAACCGGTTGCCCCGCAAGTTCGAAACAATCGAAACGGAAAAAATTATCTCTAATGTCGATCTAATTAAGGTTTATGCCGGAATGGATAAAAAGTTTTTTTGCTACTCTGCAGACACAGGAGTGGAGGGTGTTGTTGTTGAAGCAATGGGAGTTGGCAATGTTCCGCCACCAGTTTTTGATGGAATAAAACATCTTGTAGAAAAGAAGATTCCTGTTGTTTTGGTCTCCCGCTGTCCGGCCGGAGAAACTCTTGATAGCTATGGATATTCCGGTGCGGGTAAATGGCTAAAACAAATGGGAGTGATATTTGCGGATTATCTTAATGGTCAGAAAGCAAGAATTAAATTGATAGTGTGTCTTGGGCAAACCACGAATCACGATGAATTAAGAAAACTGTTTTGAATGTGATGACAGAGCACTATGAAACCAAAACGGAACTATTAAATTTTTTTCGCCGTGGATTGGAACAATTGTAATTCTGCCGGTTGTGGTTTATTACATTATTGATGGCGGCCGTTTCACATTCATTGATTATGTCAATCTTCTTACCCACGAGGGCGATCACAGGATCTTTCTTTTTCGGAATTGGTATTTTAATTTTTGTTATAGCACCTCTGATTCCGCTATTCATCAAAGAGCACGAACGTGCAAACATCTCCCTCAATCTTTAATCTCATTATCACTTTTTGTTCCGAAGCGTTTGCCACGACATTAATCTGCGTAAATGAAACATATCGTTGTAGTCCCGGTTAAGATTGATAAGAGCGATATAATATCCAACAACTTTTTCATAATCGGTCATATGTAAAGCCGAAACAGCCCCCAGATAATAGTAACTTTCTGCATCTATCAATTTAATCAGATCCGGATTAGCGCGGATAATTTTTTCGACACGGGTGCACATCTCTCCAGCGGCTGTGTACTCGCTGTTTTGTAAAAATCCTTTTGTAAGCTGCAGATATACCTTAATTAAAGAAACGCTGTCGCGTTTTGTGGTTCTGATAAAAGCCACGGCTTCACGTTCTAGGGAAAATAATTTCATAAATGTAGTAGCGTTTGTTTTTTCTAAAACCAATTTGTTGTTATAGTCTTTTATTACCTGAGCGGAATCCGGGAATAGTGAAATCAAATTTTCTAAAATTGTTGTGCTGGAACCGGCCAGACTGAGGTTTTTATATGATTTGGAAAACAGAACGTTGGCAGTGTAATCTCTCGGATACAGTTCTAATAAATATTTTGACATTCCGAATGCAAACCTTGCATTAACATTTGTCTTATGAAGATACTGAACAGTGTTGATGATGTTGTTTTTATCCGGAGGGAATTTCTTTACAAACTCTTTTATCAACAAGCCATTGGATGAAATATCAAACTTTTCGTCGAACGAATAGATGTAAGAGGATTGTTTTCCCACATAAAAAGCTTTTGGGGCAATGAATTCAAGAATTGGGTGAATTTCAGAATTGATCGGCCTGTCGGCGGCCATTGTAAAAAACCCTCGAGGCGAGACCGACTGGCATGACAAAAACGTAAAAAGGTTTGAAATTCCTATTCTCTCAAAATCTTCCTTAATTGTTGAGACAAGAAACTTTTTTTGCAGAAGTTCGGTGTTTAACCTCAATTCCTTTTTGGAACCAACAAGAATTATATCGTTTGCAACTGAATTCCACATCTGCGCATTTGGAAACACAGACGAAAACGTATTAATAACAAGTTTTACTACATTGTCATCTGCCTCATAAAGGTGAAACCACTGAACCATAATTCCATCTGAATTCAACTTTGCCAAGCATTTTTCGAAATATTCTTTGGAGAACAAATTTCCTATCCCGGCGATCCATGGATTTGACGGTTCGGAAATTATAACATCATATTTCTCTTTTGATAATTTTAAGAGAGTAACCGCATCCTCGTTAACTAACCGTAGGCGTGGGTCATTTGTGCAGGCTCTGTTTTCTTTTTCAAAATATTTTGCAGCGTTGATAACTTCCTTGGATATCTCGGCACAGGTGATCTTATCGACGGGATGAGTCAGAACGGAACCAATTGTTGTTCCACTTCCAAATCCGACCACAAAAATATTTTTTGGATTCGGGTGCAGCATCATCGGAATTTGAGCAAGTAAAACCTGGGTGGGCATATCAAAGTATGAACTAGCATCCGGCTTGCCGTTGATGATCAGTCTCTTGTTGTCGGGATTGACCATAGATTGGGTAACGGCAACAGTTGCGTTTCGCCCCTCTTCATAAAACACTATTTTTTCATTAAGTGAATTTTTTGAAAACTCTTCGAATGAAGATGGCGATATTCCGCCAAACGATCTGAACACACCCTTTATCATTATGTTCTCGTTCCATGCAGGAAAAAGAAAAATATAGAACAAAAACACCCCCACAAAGAAGACAGACGCCGCGACTCTCCAAGTAGAAGAAAAAAGTTGTGAATACCAGAAGAGTATTATAGCGGCAAAAAGGTTTAACGCAATTCCGATTTCAAACGATCCCTTTATTCCCAAAAATGGAATGAATACCACCCCCGTTAGAATTACTCCACCCACAGTTCCTATTGTGTTCACAGAAAATATTCTTCCAACGGAAAAGCCCACTTTATTGTTTGACCGCGAGATTATTTCTGTTGCAACTGGAAGAGCCATTCCCATAAAGAGTGTTGGAAAAAACATCAGAGCAAAACAGATTAAAAATTCGGCAACGAGAAATATTTCAAACGACTGCGGGGTTTTGGAAAAAATTATTGACACCCTCCAAAGGAAATAAGGAAGCCGTTCATAAAACAGAAGCACCAGCATTGTTGAAAAAGCTATAGCCGTCTGAGTGAATGCAAGGAGCTTCACATAATTATACTTGATAAAATATTTCCGTGAGACGATTAAACTGCCAATAGTGATCCCTCCGATGAAGGCCATCAACATTATCGAGAAGGCGTATGTCGATGAACCAAAAAAATTGATAAGTAAGCGCACCCAGACCATTTCATAAATAAGTGCGGCCATTCCGGAAATTCCGGCAACCATCACAACGGCCGCGGCCGTTTTTTTGCCGACACCTACCAACGTAGTCGTCACTTCAGTCTCGTTGTTCGGCCCAGATGAATCCGGCAAAACATTTTTATTCTTTATTGATAACACGAAACCCGCTAGTCCGGCCAGAATATTTAAGAATGCCGTAGCATAAATTGTAATATTCAGGCCAAACTCTTTGATCAAAACAAATCCGGCAAAAAACACTCCGATAACAGCGCCAAAAGAATTTAGAAAATAAAGCAAAGCTATTTCTTTTCGGGCATCTTGGATCTTATCCACAAAAAATTTACTTAACACAGGAAGAGTACCGCCCATTGCGGTTGTCGGGGCAAGTAACAATAGCGCAGCCACGAAAAATCTTAACACAGTAAACAAGAAATTTTGAGACGAAACATTTAAACCGGAAGCGGCAGAAAGAAATAGATTTCCAATAAGTGTGCTCAGAGTTGGATATAAAAGGCAATAGACGCCGATGAACAACTCCAGCGCAGAGTAAATCTTAACCGGATTTTTTAATGCATCTGATTTTTTGCCGAAAAGATAGTTTCCTAATGCAAGTCCACCCAGAAAAGTGGCAAGCACTGTCATCTGTGCGTAAGTTGTATTGCCCAAGAACAAACTCAGGTATTTAAACCAAACGATTTGATAAATCAGCCCCGCAATTCCACTAACAATAAAAAGCAGAGAGATTATTGCTTTCATATTTTGTCTATGAGCGTTCATATTATATCCTTACGCAAAAGAGTTGCTGGCAATTTAATAAAGGTTTTTGGGAAAATTGTGACTCGGTGCAAAGAAAATTGATTTTGGCAAGAGACCATGAGTGTGGAAATATTGTAAACTTCCACACTTTTAGAACCTTGCTACAAGAAAATTAATTGGACTATTATAAAAATGGGCAGAAGAATGATTAGCGAAAACTTGTAGATGTAAGCAAAGAAATCGGGCATCTTAATATTGTTCTCTTCCGCAACGGCCTTTACCATAAAATTTGGTCCGTTGCCGATGTATGTCATAGAACCGAAGAATACTGCGCCCACAGAAATTGCTTTTAGAATTTCTTCAGGGATACCGGCAACCAACGTTCCGGTGTTAATGCCTAAGCCCATTGCAAGAGAATGAAAGGTTACGGCTGTTGGAGTGTTGTCAAGAAAACTGCTCAAGGCGCCGGTGAAATAATAAAATTGATTTACTGACGTAACCCCAAGAATCTTTGCGTTTGATTCAAGAAAGAGCAGACAGGGAACCATTGTTACAAAAATACCAAGGAACAAATAAGCAACTTCTTTAATCGGTTCCCATGTAAAATTGTTTGATACTCTCAACAAGTTGGACGTAAAGAGAAGAGAGAGAATTCCCATTCCGAGTATCGCGCCTTCGCGGATAAATTTGAAGTAATTATTCTCTCTGATAAACGGCAGATACTGTTCGTTTAAAAATGCGACTGACAACACTATACCTATAAGCCAAATGAAATTTAAATTCCCCTGTACCTTTATAGGGTGAATGTTCAACCTATCGGCAATTATTGCTTTTGCTGGTTCCCTTTTGTGATAGTAAGAATCAACTACAAAGTATACAATTAGCAGAAGAAGGTTCGTTAGAAACCATTCCGGAGTTAATTTTAAAAACCATGTAAACGGCGCACCACGTAGATACATCATGAACAACGGCGGATCTCCAAGTGGAGTTAATAGACCGCCGCAATTGGCAATTATTCCAATAAAGAAGAGAATTGTGTGTACTTTAAAAACTCTCTCTTTATTAGTCTGAATTACCGGTCTGATTAGCAGCATTGCCGCGCCGGTTGTTCCCATAAAAGAAGCAAGCACAGCCCCGATTGCCAGAAACAAAGTGTTGACAGCCGGCTTGGCTTCGATATCACCCGTAAGATAAATACCGCCAGTTATTGTAAAGAGAGCACCAAGAAGAATGATAAAAGGAACGTAGTCGAAAACAATCGTTTCAAGAAGTTTCTCACTTAATCCAGCGGTAAACAGATAAATAATAATTGGTATGCTTAACACAACGGCAACGATGAGCTTGTTTTTATTTTTCTCCCAAAAATGGTTAAAGAAAAGCGGGAAAACTGCGATTGATAAAAGCATTAAAATAAAAGGCAGCATTGTGAGAATTGGAATATTGGTATGTTGCATTAAAAGAATCCGGTTGAGTTAAAGACTGAACCAAACTTATAGCACAAGTGAATTCTTATCAACAAAAAAATAAATATTATGCAGAAGTGAAAACCTCAAATGAATCGAGGATGAAATGAATTATTTCTTCAGAAGGTCTCTGATCTGAGTTAGAAGCATAACTTCTTCGCTCGGTTTAGGAGGTTCAGCTAGTTTTGCTTCCTCTTTTTTCTTCAAGCGATTCAGAGTTTTTATCATTATGAAAATAGCAAACGCCACAATAATAAAATCGATAACAGTGTTTAGAAACATTCCGTATTTAATAACAACGCCGCCCGTTAGAGTAATGGACAAACCGCTGAAATCAATACCACCAACCAGCAAACCAATAGGGGGCATTATAACATCAGCTACTAGAGAAGAAACGATTTTACCAAACGCGGCTCCGATGATAATACCAACTGCCATGTCAACTACATTACCCTTCATGGCAAAAGCTTTAAACTCGTCAACCATCTTCATGGAAGTACTCCTGTTTTATTCGTTGAAATGTTTTTCGAAAAAGACTTGATTAACTATGTTTTAAGATATCCAAATAATCTTTATATGCAAACATGCGATTTCGCTGCTGCCCGGTAATTTCTTCCAGAATCTTTTCCTCAAGAAATTTTGTTATAACAACATTTGCCGTCTGCTTGTTGAGATTGAGTTCTTTTGTTATGAATGAAAGAGAAATAATTGGTCTATTGAAAAGAAGATCAAAAAATTTTAAGGAAGCAGAGGACACAAATTCTTTGTTCAAAATTCGTTGGTAATCGTTTTGCTCAAGACTAGATATTTTTTTTATCGTTGCAATTGTATGAATTGCCGCATCAATTACGATGCGAAGAAAAAATTTGATCCAGCTTTCCCAACTTCTATTTTTTTCCAAATCTTCAAGTCTGTCAAAATACTCTGCCCGTCTTCTATGAAGTTGTTCTGAAATTTGAAGCGTCGGTGCAGTTAATCTCTTTTTCCACAATAGATGAATTTGGAATAGAATTCTTCCTACAAGTCCATTCCTGCTTGAGAAAGGATGAATCATTTCAAATTGTGCGTGAATCAATGCAGCATTCACAATTACCGGATAAGAAATATTAGAAGCTATATAGTGTTCAAGTCCTTGCATTAGTGCCGGTATCTCTTGAGGTTGAGGCGGAATATATTTTGCGTTTGATTGATTTGTTGAATATTGTCCGACAAAAGTTTGAGCTTCTCGAAAGACACCAAAAGGACCGCTCTCACTCGCGCCGTCTCTAAATAATTCTTTATGAATTGATTTTATGATGTGCGAAGAACTGGAAACATTTCGTAATAACTTTTGCCCGAGCGAAAGCGAACTTATGTAATTGTTAATTTTCCGCAATTCTGTTTTATCATCCTGAACCAACAACTTGAATAAATTTTGCAATGATAACTTTAAATCATCAACCAAATTGCTATTAAATGCTTCAAGAAGAGTGAGCGTTGAAATGATAAAATGGTTCTCAGGTAGAATGCTGATGGCTCCATCAAGTTGATACAACAACTTATCCGCCTCATTAATCAAGGCAAATGTTTCTGAATCAAGACGGATTTTAGGCTCTGGTGGGAGTGGATTCATTTTATTTTATAATCAGTATTTCGTGACTTAATATTGAATTAATTTTCGATTAAGTCAATATATTCTGACCTAATTCAGATTAATCAAAAAATAATTCGTAATTTTCTGACCTGGGACTGTGCCTGATCTATTAAAAATGAGGGGCCTACGGTTAATTAGTGCAAATAGAGAATGGATCTTGCAGATCTGCTTAATTTAGTAGATCTTCCTCTCTGTACAGCAATAGAATTGCTGCCTGAGAGACAATCACAAATTTTTCCTTTTCAATCTCAACTTCTATAGCATCTTTACGAAGAAATACGGCAAAATCCCCCTCGCGGGCTTGCAGCGGAATATACTTCGTAGATTTTTTGTCCCGCCACGGCTCATCATCATCGGCGGGCATTCCTATGGGGTATCCGGGACCAACTTTGATTACATAACCACCCTGAACTTTTTCTTTTTCCTGAACACCCGGAGGAAGATAGAGGCCGCTGTTTGTTTTGTTAAGATTTTCTTCCGGCTTAACAAGTACACGGTCGCCAACAATTATTATTTTATCAGTGTTGATCAAAGCACTTCTTATTTTATTCTATCGTAAAATATGAAATGTAAAAGAGAGCATCAAATAATTATCTTCCGCAAAGCAAATTGGATTATTAATGCAAGATTCATGGAACGCCCGCTACTCAGCGGCTGAATTTATTTATGGTACCGAACCAAATCAATTTTTGAAATACGAGCTTAGCAAAATCGTTCCCGGTAAAATTCTTTTTCTCGGTGAAGGAGAAGGAAGAAACGCCGTATACGCTGCAACGCTTGGCTGGGATGTTGATGCAGTTGATTACAGCAGTTCGGGAAAAGCTAAAGCCGAAATACTCGCCGTAGAGAAAAATGTGAAAATCAGTTACTCTGTTGAAGACCTTTCTATATATATACCAAAGCAAAATTATTATGATGTTGTGGTTCTTATCTATCTCCATTTAGAAGAAGAACTCAGGGAGAGAGTTCATCAAAATGCTCTGATGTCTTTGAATCCTGGCGGGAAAATTATTTTTGAAGCATTTGAAAAAGAACAACTAAAAAACGATTCCGGTGGGCCAAAGAACATGGAATTACTTTACTCGCTTCAGGATATAATTGAAGATTTTATCTGTCTTGAGTTTGAAAAACTTTCCAAAGAAATAATTGAATTGAATGAGGGGGAATATCACAAAGGAAAGGCGGTTGTTATTAGATTTACGGGGAAAAAAGTATAGATTAATACCCTCCTCGTCATCGCCAATCAAAGCCCACTAAATCAAAAAAGAGCAAAAAAGCCATGTTATAGAAAAACGGAAACCACGGAAACTTTTTCTTGACAATTGAGTTTCCGTTTTCTATTTTGGAAACCAAAAAAACTAAAATAGTTTCTAAGGAAGAAAATGGAAGATGTAGAAAAAATTGTTGAGTTGGGAGAAGAGAAATTCTTCAGAGAAGGATTTTATAAAACAACCATGGATGATATAGCTGCCGAATTACGGATGAGCAAGAAAACAATTTATAAGTTTTTTCCCTCAAAGGGTGATCTTGTTGGGGCAATTGTAAAGAACTTTATGAATAAGATGAAAGCGACCGTTATCCCTGTTCTGGGTACAGATAAAAACGCAATTGAAAAACTCGAGGAGCTGATGAAAATTTTAGCAAGAGTTTCGCAGCGTATAAGCCCTAAAATGCTAGATGAAATGAGGCGTCACTCTCCCACTCTGTGGGTTGAGATAGATAATTTCAGAACCGAGATGATGTTTGGAAATTTAACAAAGGTCATTGATCAGGGGAAAATTGAAGGATTGTTTTTTGATTATCCCACACCAATAATTATGAGCATGCTTGTTGCTTCGGTCAGATCAATCGTTAATCCCGATTTCATTCTTAATAACAATTTTTCCATTCATGAAGCGGCAATTACCGCCTTCAAAATTATTATTGGTGGAATTACAACCGAAAAAGGAAAGGAAGTTTTCAACAAAACAATAAAAATAAATCAGAAATCATTATGAAAAAGAAGATAGTAGTTGCATTCTTTCTGCTTGGCTCTGTTGTTATGCCACAATCAAAACTAACGCTGGATGAGTGCTACAGCAAAGCCCGAGAGAATTACCCGATTATCAAACAAAAAGAATACGTTGCAAAGAGTAAGGACTACAGCGTAAGTAACGTTTGGAAAGGATATTTCCCACAAATTACACTCAGCGGGCAAGCAACATATCAATCCGATGTAACTTCTTTGCCTATTTCTATTCCCGGAACAATAATCGAATCGCTTACAAAAGATCAATACAAAGCGGTTGCAGATGTAACACAGGTAATTTACGACGGCGGAATTATGAGTGCACAAGCCGATATTCAAAAAGCAACAGCCGATGCAGACGATCAGAAAATTGAAATTGAATTGCTGAAAGTGAAAGATAGAATCAATCAAATTTATTTTGGAATTCTTCTTCTCAACGAACAGCTTGTTCAAACAGAGTTGATTAAAAAAGATTTGAATGCAAGCCTAGGCAAACTAAAGGCTGCATTTACCAATGGAACCGCAACCAAACAAAATGTAGATGTTTTGAAAGCCGAATTATTAAAAACAGATCAGAGAGAAATTGAATTACAATCTTCGCGGAAAGCTTTTGTTGACATGCTTGGTTTGTTGATCAATAAGCGATTGGATGAATCTCAAAAACTAGAACAGCCAGTAATCAAGATTATCTCGGAGAGTGAATCTATCAATCGGCCGGAAATGAACATCTTCATTTCGCAAGAAAAATTACTTGATCACCAAAACAGTTTAACGCTCTCTAAAATTTTACCTAAAGCAAGTTTGTTTTTTCAAGGCGGATACGGCAAGCCAACATTAAACATGCTCAAAAATAATTTTGATTGGTATTATATCACCGGAGTCAGGTTAACTTGGTCGCTATCTAATTTTTACACCTACAGCAACGAAAACGAAACAATTGAGCTAAATAAAAAATCTATAGAGACACAGAAGGAGATATTCCTTCTCAACACAAACCTCTCTCTTCGGCAGCAAAGCAACGAAATTGAAAAGCTAAATAAGCTAATCAAGGTTGATGAGGAAATTATTTCTATTAGAACATCTGTGAAAGAAGCCGCAAAAGCACAGCTTGAAAATGGAGTGATTACATCCAACGACTTTTTACGCGAATTGAATGCCGAAGATCAAGCAAAACAAAATTTGGCAATTCATACAATTCAGCTATTGCTGGCTCAACAGAACTATAGACTTACAACCGGAAATTAATTATTAATAAAAAATAGATAAAAAAATGAAAGCAAAAAGTCTAAAACAGTTTATTCTGTCATTGCGAGAGCAAGGTCCGAAGCAATCTATACCGAAATTGCAATTGCTTCACTTCGTTCGCAAGGACCACTTAATATTTTTAGCTCTTTCAAGCATCTTATTCGCATGCAGCAACGGAAATGAAAAGTTTGACGCAACTGGAACATTCGAAGCTGAAGAAGTAATTGTTTCATCCGAAGCGATTGGTAAACTTGTCTTCTTCAGTGTTGAAGAGGGTGCCCAACTAAAACAGAATCAAATAGTAGGCGTTGTTGATACTCTCCAATTATTTTTGAAGAAGAAGCAGCTCGAAGCATCAATCAAAGCGATATTAAGCAAGCAGCCGGATGTTGCAATCCAACTTTCAACAATTCAAGAGCAAATTGAAACTGCAATCACAGAGAAAGAACGGATTGCAAATCTCGTAAAGTCGAATGCGGCTACAACAAAACAACTTGACGATATAAATGCTCAGCTCGATTTGCTGAATAAGCAGTACAGCGCAACTAAATCGAATCTCACAATTACCAAGCTAGGGTTGCAAAACGAGACTTATCCACTTCAAGTACAGATCGAGCAGATAGAAGACCAAATAAACAAAAGTAAAATTAAAAATCCGGTTGAAGGAACAGTATTAACCCGCTATGCAAAACAAAACGAAATTACTGCTAATGGGAAAGCGCTTTATAAAATAGCCGATCTATCTACTATGACATTGCGCGCTTATATTAATGGAAATCAACTCGGACAAATTAAGCTTGGGCAAAGAATAAAAGTGTTTGTCGATAATGGAAACGGAGAGCAAAAAGAAATTAACGGCAAAATTTATTGGGTATCTTCGAAAGCAGAATTCACTCCAAAAACAATTCAAACAAAAGACGAACGCGCCAATCTTGTTTATGCAATCAAAGTGCGTGTGATGAATGACGGCTATTTGAAAATAGGAATGTATGGCGAGGCTAAGTTCTAAAAAATGGCAGCAATAACATTAGAAAATATTGTTAAGACGTATCAATCCAAGAAATCAATTATAACTGCAGTTGATGATATTTCTTTCTCGGTTGAAGAAGGTGAATTGTTCGGATTAATTGGTCCCGACGGTGCTGGCAAAACATCTGTATTTAGAATTCTAACAACGCTTCTGCTTGCAGACAAAGGAAACGCAACAATTCTCGGTTACGATGTTGTTAAAAATTATAAAGCGATTAGAGATATTGTTGGATATATGCCCGGACGGTTTTCGCTTTATCAAGATTTAACGGTTGAAGAGAATCTTGAATTCTTTGCTACGATATTTAATACGACAATCGAAGAGAATTATGATTTGGTAGCAGATATATACAAGCAGTTAGAACCATTCAAAACACGAAGGGCCGGAAAACTTAGTGGCGGAATGAAACAGAAACTGGCGCTTAGCTGCGCGTTGATCCACAAACCGAAAATTTTATTTTTAGATGAACCTACTACGGGTGTTGATCCGGTTTCAAGAAAAGAATTTTGGGAAATGCTAAAGCGGCTTAAAGCTCAAGGTATTACAATTCTTGTTTCAACACCATATATGGACGAAGCAAAACTTTGCGATAGAATTGCGCTGTTGCAAAATGGAAAGATTCTGCAAATCAATACTCCGGAAAATATTGTAAGCGTGTTCGGCAACAACTTGTTTGCTGTTCATTCTGAAAATATGTTCAAACTCTTGAATGATCTTCGGTCATACGATAAAACACAAAGCTGCTTCGCCTTTGGAGAAAATCATCACTTAACTCTAAGCGATGAAAAATTAGGTATTCCGGAAATTGAAGTTTATTTAAAGAACGCCAGACACAAACACCTTACTATCAAAAAAATAGAGCCCGGCATAGAAGATTGTTTTATGTACTTAATGAAGAAGAATAATGATTAGTAATGAAATTGTAATAAAAACAGAAATGCTTACCAAGAAGTTTGGCGATTTTATTGCGACTAACGAAATTTCTTTTGAAGTTTTTAAAGGAGAAATCTTCGGGTTCCTTGGCGCAAACGGTGCGGGCAAAACTACCGCTATGAAAATGCTGATCGGTATTTCAAAGCCAAGTTCAGGAAAGGCCACAGTTGCAGGATTTGATGTTTATAAAGAAACAGAAAAAATAAAAAAAAGCATCGGCTACATGAGTCAGAAATTTTCTTTGTACGAAGATTTGTCGGTGAAAGAAAACATCCAGTTGTTTGGTGGAATCTATGGATTAAATGATTCTGAACTAGAATCTAAAGGAAATCAGTTGCTATCAAAATTAAACATGCGGAATGAAGCAGATAAGTTGGTCGGGTCGTTGCCGCTTGGATGGAAACAAAAACTTTCTTTCAGCATCGCCATTTTGCATACACCTAAAATTGTTTTCCTGGACGAACCAACCGGCGGAGTAGATCCTATTACCCGCCGACAGTTTTGGGACATGATTTATGAAGCGTCGGCCAACGGAATAACAGTTTTTGTTACAACACATTATATGGATGAAGCCGAGTACTGTCATCGTGTTTCGATAATGGTTGATGGAGTAATAAAGGCGCTCGATTCGCCGCAGAATCTTAAAACACAGTATAAGGCGGAATCGATGGAAGAAGTTTTTGTAATGCTTGCACGCGGCGCTAAACGTGGAGAATAAAACATAGTTATGAAACAATTGTTAACATTCATACGAAAAGAATTTCATCATATATTGCGCGACAGACGCTCAATGCTTGTTCTAATTGGCTTGCCAATTGTTCAGCTTCTCATTTTCGGATTTGCTATTACCAACGAAGTGCGCAACACAAACATTGCAATTTTAGATAACGCTAAGGATGAAGCAACACAAAACATAATAACAAGAATTGAAAGCAGCCAATATTTTGATATAGACAGAGCTTTAATAACAAACCAGCAAATTGAAAGCGCATTCAAAACTGGAAAAATAAAACTTGCCGTTGTCTTCGCACAGAACTTTCAAAGCGAACTTGCGCACACGAACAAAGCTCAAATACAATTGATAGCAGACGCAACCGACCCCAACCAAGCAACAACTCTTATTAATTATGCAAGCACCATCATTATGGATTATCAAAACGAATTGAATCAGATTAATAAACTTTCGTATACCATCAATACCGAAATGAGAATGCTATATAATCCACAGTTAAAAGGGGCATACACATCTGTTCCCGGAGTAATGGGAATGATTTTACTTCTTATCTCTGCAATGATGACTTCGATTGCGATTGTGAAAGAGAAAGAACTTGGCACAATGGAAATTCTGCTCGTATCACCAATGAAACCATGGTTAGTAATTATCGGCAAAGTAATTCCTTACTTTATCATCTCATTAATAAACGTTGCTACAATTTTGATTTTAAGTGTTTTTGTGCTTGGTCTCCCAATTCAAGGCAGCCTGTTCTTGCTAATTGGCTCTACGGTTATTTATCTCTTTTGTGCTCTCTCGCTTGGGCTGCTTATTTCGACAATTACTGAGACACAGCAGGCGGCAATGTTAATTTCATTACTCGGATTAATGTTTCCGGTGGTAATGTTAAGTGGATATGCTTTTCCGGTTGCAAACATGCCTCTTGTTCTGCAGGTTCTTTCAAATCTTGTCCCGGCAAAATGGTATATCATTATTGTTAAAGGCGTGATGATAAAAGGGATAGGCATAACACAAATCTGGAAAGAACTGTTAATACTTCTAACGATGACAGTCATATTTTTAATAATAAGCATCAAACGATTTAAGATTAGGTTGTGATGAGAACACTAATATTTTTATTGAGAAAAGAATTTTTACAAATCATCCGGAACAAACTCATTTTAAGAATGATTTTTGCTTTACCCCTAATTCAACTTATTCTTCTTCCACATGCGGCAACCTATGAAATGAAAAACATTACTCTCAGCGTGGTTGATCATGATCGCTCGGAGTATTCCAGAAAGTTGATAAATAAATTTACTGCTTCAGGATATTTTCTATTGACAGATTATTCCACAACATACAGTCAAGCGCTTGATCAAGTTGAAAAAGATGTTGCGGATTTGATTGTGGAAATTCCGCAAGGGTTTGAGCGCGATCTAACTATAGAGGGTGAAACAAAAATTATGATTGCTGCAAATGCAATAAGCGGTCAAACTGCGGGTCTTGCAGTTGCTTATTCCAACTCCATTGTTAGAGATTTTAATAATGATGTCCGTGTAGAGTGGATTCCCCAATCGCGCTTAAATACAATTCCAATGATTGAAATTACCAGTTCGAATTGGTTTAATCCTCTAATGAATTATAAAGACTTTATAGTCCCAGGCGTGTTGGCGCTTCTTGTTACTTTGGTTGGCTATCTCATGTCTTCCTTAAATATTGTTAAGGAAAAAGAAATTGGAACAATTGAACAGCTTAATGTATCGCCAATAAAAAAATATCAATTCATATTAAGCAAGCTCATCCCCTTTTGGTTTCTTGGTTTGATGGTGATGTCTATTGGTTTTGTAATTAGTTTTATTATCTATGGAATTTATCCGGAAGGAAGTTTCTGGGTAGGTTATCTTTTTGTAGGCGTTTATTTAATAGCGCTGCTCGGTTTTGGGCTGCTCACATCAATCTATGCCGAAACACAACAACAGGCAATGTTTATCGCTTACTTTTTCATGCTGGTTTTTATATTACTTGGCGGATTGTTTTCGCCAACGGAAAATATGCCCGATTGGGCGCGTTATTTAACATATATAAATCCGGTCAGTTATTTAATCGAAGTAATGCGTATGCTTGTTCTGAAAGGAAGCAGTTTTTGGGATTTACGTTATCACTTTATCGTTATAACAGGTTTTGCAATTCTGTTTAATGGATTGGCAATTTGGAACTATAAAAAAACAATATAACAACACAAATTTTTTTGAAAGCACAGCGATGGAGAAATGAAGCACAATAAAAATCATCGATTGATATTTTATATACTCGTATTTTTTGTTGTTGCCCTAAATCAGCAAACCCACTCACAAATAAATTTTTCAAAAGAACTGCCTTCCGGGATGTCGAAATTTCCATTTACAAATTCACAAGATTCTTCCGTAGAAAAAACTACTATAAAGAAAAATTATTTATTGCCTGCAGTAGAAGTTGTTGGATTAAATTTTGCCGTCTGGGGTTATCATAGATATTTGAGCGGAGAGGGCTGGTCTAATATAAGTTGGGAATCAATCAAAAAAAATTTTAAAAACGGATTTGAATGGGACGTAGACGGATATCTCATGAATCAGTTCTGGCATCCATATCATGGCTCTAACTATTTTAATCTTGCCCGGTCAAACGGTCTTGGGTTTTGGGAATCGGCACCATACGCATTCGGTGGAAGTCTGATGTGGGAATATTTTATGGAGAATGAACCCCCTTCTTATAACGATATTGTAAACACACCGGTAACGGGGATTATATTGGGTGAAATTTCTTTCCGTGTTTCGAATTTGCTCATAGATGAAAGTACTGTCGGGTTCGAAAGATTTCTTCGAGAGTTCTCTTCAACCCTTATTGATCCGATGCAAGGACTCAATAGAATGTTTAGAGGAGATATGTGGAGAGCAGGCGTACTAAATAAACGTTCTGATTTTAACTTAATTGTGTCAACGGGAGTTCATAACGTTTTTTTCAGCAGTAAGTTAAATAATAGTAAATCTTATGTTACACTAAGAGCGGATTTGAATTATGGGAATCAATTTGCTGTTGCCGATCATAAAAAACCATTCGATTATTTTATTCTTCATACGGAAGTTAATATTGCACAAGGTGATAACATTGTAGGAATTTTTGCAAGCGGCGTTCTTTGGGACAATAAATTAAAATTATTCGAAAATTCAAAAAATATCATAGGTGTTTATAAAGAAGTTGATATTCATATCAATACGATTTATAAACTTTCGGCAACCAGCGTAACCGGACAGATTATCAATACAATCCCTTTCTCATCCTCAACCTCAATGATAAATTATTTTGGATTGTCGGCAATTTTAATGGGAGGCACCAATTCACATTATGCCAGCGAACTTGGAAAAGATTATAATATTGGTCCTGGCGCAAGTGCAAAAGTGGGTATTAAAATAAGCTTCGAAAATTTCGGAGAGCTTTATTCAAATTACAAAAGATACTGGATTCATACATTGAGCGGCGCAGTGAGCGAAGAATTTGTGGGGCTGTTGAATATGGGAATTAATTATCAATTGTCTAATAATAATTTCTTTGGTTTAGATTTTTTGTTGTACGAGCGTTATGGCGATTATAAATATTTGCCTGATTACACCGATTCGAATACTGCTCTTAGGATTTATATCAAACAGAAGATTTAATTTCTTTGGGTTGAATTCCCCGCCGCTTGCGGCGTCATTCCCCCATGCTTTTAGCGGGAATCTATTAGTGGATGCCCGATATAAAAACATTCGGGCATGGCAAGATACCTCGCTGCTTGCGGCGAGGACATAGGCGTCAACTTAACGATGAATTTTAATTAACAACTCCGGCATTCATGCTGGAGAATACAAACTCACTCAAAATTCTGGACTTTAGTCCAAAACAGAGTAACAATTTGGGCTAAAGCCCTTGGTTTTTGTGCTCTTGTTTTTTCCCCCGACTTAAAAAGTCGGGATTATAGCAATAAACTTCTACTAAGTTGACGCTAATGTGCGGCGAGGAGGTTCATTAACTCTCTATTCTATATACTCTACACTATTTAACCAGCATCAATTTTTTTGAACTGGAAAAATTGTTTGCCGTGATTCTGTAAAGATAAACTCCGCTTGCAAATCCGGCAGCGTTCCAATTATACTTATAGCTTCCCGCATCGAGTTCGCCATTAACGAGAGTAGAAACTACTCTTCCAAGTGCATCGTAAATTTCCAACTTAACATTGCTTCTTTGGGGTAATGAAAATTTAATTGTGGTTTCCGGATTAAATGGATTAGGAAAATTTTGAGATAAACTGTAATCAGTTGGTATAGTGTTCTCTTTCTCAACGACGCTGGCGAATTCCTGAATTTTTAAATTATCGAACGCCCAGCCCCAGCCGACAGTTGCTTCATCCGAGAACAAATGGAAACGTATTAAAATTACCTCTCCGGGGTTGAATTTTTTTGTCATATCAATTTTATGCGGCAAATAATTTGCAGCAGTTGGATCTGTGTTGGTGTCATATAAGGAAGTCCACGCAGCATTATATCTGCAGTCATATCCATCTTCGAACGGTATCCAGTTTATGCCATCCCGGCTTCCTTCAACAACAACGTAATCCCAGAAATTTGAATCACCGAACTTTGAGCCGGGTTCTCCGGGTTCAACCAAAGCTATGTCATCATATTCTATATTTGCCAAACCGGTTGACGTTGAAATTTTTATTGGCACCAGCAGGTTATAGTAATAATCCGTTGCCTCTGCATAAGGATGGAGCGAGTGAACCGCCGGGGAACTGAATCCCGCGGGAGTTGAAAGTGTAAATCCATTACCGGCAAAATCGCTGCCCGCAGCATCAAAAGAGTTTGAGTAGATCATCTGAGCCACTTTTAAATCGTATAGGTATAGACTTCGTAAAGATGATTTATATACTCTGCCCTGACGATGCGAGATTAACTGAATATTTACTATGCCGGTTTTTGCCGTTGAAAATTTGAAAGTCTTCTCTTCTACAGTTGTGGCTGTTAGCTTTGCCGCTTTCTGTCCGTCAATTATTACCAGAGTTGAATCGTAAGCAGATCTTAACTTGGCCGTAACATTTATGGCTTGGTCCAGGCCTTGTCCCAGAGTCAGTATGACCGGCGATAGAGTGACAACCGGCGGTTGATATGTGCTTAATTCTGGAAGCGAAACACTCCAAATTCCTCTTCCGTGAGTTGCCAGGACAATTTGGTCATCAACAATTTTCATATCCCAGATACAAACAGATGGTAAACCGTTGCTTGCCGGATGCCAGGTTGTACCGTTATCTATAGATTCGAATAACCCAATCTCAGTACCCACCCAAATAATTTTAGTATCGAAAGGCATCACTATAACACAATAAGTTGCAACATTTGGAAATCCGGTGCTGCTTGTAGAATTATTGCCGAAGCCGGTTATATCCTGCCAGGAATTTCCGAGATCTGTTGTTCTTAAGATTTTTGGAGCGCCGGAAATCGAATAAGTTATAAATGCCGTATTCATATCGGTTGGGTGCGTATCAATGCCCGTAATTGATCCGAGCGAAACTCCCGAGTAAGGATTTACAGCGGAGAAAGTTATTCCGGCATCGGTAGAAAGAAATAATTTACTGGAAATTGAGTTGGTAAATAAAGAACCAGCCCAGACAATTTGCGGGTCTGCAATTGAAACGGTAACTGGAGTTGATACACTGTTAAAAGCCCAGGCAGTGCTGCCCGTAATAGTACTCTTTTCCCACGATCCGCCAAAGTCTTCGGAGCGCCAAATTCCTTTTGAACCGGTTGTGAAAATCACATCCGGATCGCTATTGGATTTTGCAATTTTCGAAATGAATGTTCCTTTACCGGCGCCGACATCTTCAAGACCTTTTGTTGCGGTTGACCATGTTGAGCCGCCATCGGTTGTTTTTGCAAAATTATTGTACTGACTTCCACCGATAATTTTGTTTGGCTCTTTATAATGCCATGCGACATCAAATCCATCGCCGCCAATTACTTTTTTATATACACTTGTTTTAGATGGATCCTGCCCTTTAGGTGAAATCCACGTGCCGTTATCTTGTGTTCCTCCTACATACTCGTTTGCCCGCGGTTTTTTATCAACACCATAAAATTGAGTTGTATTGTAACCGCCGTTAAGAGCCTCCCGCCAGTTCAAACCGCCATTAGTTGAAACAGCAACACCTCCATCGTTCCCGTTAACAATCCAAAATGTTCCGGGAGCTGAAATTAGAGGAACAGGAATTATGCTGTGCTGATCAACATGAACATTGGTGGCTGGTTTTGGAGATTGGTTTTGATAAGCATTGTAACCGTCTGTTACATGAGAAAAATTTGCAACACGGGTGGTAGAAGTGCCGTATCTTATTCTTAATATGGATGCGGGTAATGAGAGAGAATTCCAGATTCCCGAAGATAAAATTGGCCACATCGACCAGATATTCTTATATGAGATGCCGTTAGTTTTTGCAATGTTCGGATCGGGTGAAGAAGAATTGTAATCAATAGCGTGAACGGCAAGATATTCTCTTCCAAGATTAGCATTGTTATTTGAATTATCATAAAGGACAAGATCAAAAGCGCCGTCTTCTTTCCAATCTCTGAATGAAATCATTATTTGTTTGTTGTTGACAATATCCCAGGCTTCGAAAGGAACGGTTACATAATCTTTATATTGATAAGATCCATCTGAAGCTCTTGCAAATCTGTGCGCCTTTTGAGATTTACCCGCACCGAATCTTAGCTCCACACCAACGTAATCATTATCGGAAAGATTAAACATGCCTGGAAAAATGTTATTGTTAGCATCCGCGAAAGGAGCAAAGTTAAAAAAATTAATCCCCTTGCCAATGCCCCCACCTCTATAAGGTCCGCCCCAATTAACAAATGATAAAAATGAACTCGTGCTTACTTCGTCAACTCCAAGAACATCCTTAGCGGAAGAACCGGAACCGGTCAACTGCGCTTTCCAGAGATCAATTCCTCCGAAGAAAACGGTGGTCTCGTCAAAAGGATGAACCGCAATTGTATTATCGTACCACCCTTGAGATTGCAGCCAATTTTGTTCTTTGCTGTCGGCCGAATTAACGAGCAACCAAGTCGCTCCTTTATCTTCGGAAACATACAAGCCGGAAGTATTGTTTGCTTCCTGGCAACTTGCATAAATATAATTTGGGTTTTTACCGGACACGGCAATTTCAATTCTTCCTGTTGTGACAAGTCCGTTGCTGGACTTTGTCCAGTTTAACCCGCCGTCAGTTGATTTATAAACGCCGTCATTATTTACAGCACAATACTGAATTGAAAAATCTAACGGATCTGCTTTAAGATCTTGTATTTTGCTGGAGTTTTTACTTAAAACACGTGTCCAGGTCGTTCCTCCGTCGGTTGATTTATGAACACCGCTCGGATTGGAAAAGCTATTTGGCCCCGGGTTTGTGCAGGCAAGAACTATATTGGCGTTATTCGGGTCAACAATTATTCTGTTAGTATTTCTGAAATCGAAATTTGCAGTTGCCGGCAGCTGATTCCAGGTGTTTCCATGATCAATAGATTTGAATATTCCTGCGCCGTGAACTGCGTCTGCATTAGAAAATCCTTCCCCCGTTCCGCAATAAATAACATCTAAATTGGAAAATGCTTGTGCTAAAACGGTTGTGGAAAGATTAGGCAGGTCGGGAGTTTTGTTCGTCCATGTAACGCCGGCGTCAGTTGTCTTCCATATTCCTCCGCTTACAGAGCCAGCAAACCACGTTTTGTTAGTTACATCAATGGGATCCACAATAATTCCGCGTGTTCTGCCGCTGACATTTCCGGGTCCTCTCTCAATCCAATTAAGAGCCGTAGTTTTATAAAATCTTTTTCGCTGCTGCGCTTTATTAAGTTCTTCCATTAAATAATTTGCAGAATACTTTGGACTTGTCTCCCCGTCTCTCGTACGAATCACTTTTTGAAATTGATCAAACATTTCGGGTTCATCATATTTTGCGAAGCCCTTAATGCGCTTCTTCTTCTCAGAGAAAACTTCCTTGATCTGTTTTTTATTTTGTTTAATCGGGTTTTGTTCCGAGGGAATAATTTTTGCGTCATCAGGAGAGATAATTTTATTTTGAGCATGCAGGCTGTTTGTGAAGCAGAGAAAAACAAACAAAGGAATTATTAATGTAAACAATCGGTTCAATTTATTCATAATGCTATCCTCGGATATTCTAGCGGTTCGGATTTTGTGATGATGAATTTATTTCGGCTTTAGTATTCATTTTAACGTTATAAAGATAACCGTAATTATTGTTATTAAGTTCAGTTGAAATCGCGCCCGGAGTAACACTGACTTCAATTTGCTCATTATTTATCCAGGTAATTTTGCCCCCGGCCACTTTGTCTTCAAGCACGATTTTTTCTTTAGTCATATCGTAGACAAAAAATCTCAGAACCGGATTCGGTTCTTGAAGACTGGCTTTTCCTTGACTCACAACTACGGAATATGATTTCTCTGTGTTGTACAGGAGATTGAAAGTCGTTCCATATTTTTCAATCGACAGCTTCTTAAGAAGAACTTCTTTTTCGGTAAATGTTTTTTGAGAAGAAGAACAGCCCATCAAAAAAAGAATAGTGATAAACCAGGGAAAAAACATTTTACGCATAAGAATTCTCAAGGATTGTTATGGATGGAATATGTTAATAATCTTCTGTGTTCAAAATAAAACAGAGAGAGTCAATTGGCAAGGCACTACACCATCATTTCTTCGCCCGGTATTTTCCAGCACATTTAAATGTGTACAAATAAATCTAAGGTTGTTTAACTGTTTCCAGTCGTGTTAATGCGGAAAATAAAAAACCCGACATCATAATGCCGGGCTTCTTCGATGACTAATTTATTTTTGCAGAATCCTTCTACAAATCAAACCAGTAAGAAAATTTAACCGCGAAGACGTTGTTACCCTCGCTGTTAAATAAATTTCTCCAGTCTCTTCCAAGAGAAAAACTTCCGGGGTCGTCAAAGTTGGATTGATCATGAGACCATACAAAATAAAGGATTGAACCGGGCATCGCTTCCCATCTTATAACGGCAGTTCCACGCAAGGATTTGTAGTTGAAGTTCGGGTTTCCGATCCGGAAAGTTTGTGCCTGTCCCTTTCCATCGGGATCAACATTGTAAGCGCCGGAATTGGTATCAAAGTTTATTGATGAACCATTTTTCCCATATTCACTTAAAGTGGTTGTTCGTGGAAGTGCGAGTTCTTTGAATTTGTTATAATCACCAACGGCAAATAACGGCTGCAGAAAAAGCTGAAGACTGAGTGTTGGTGTAAATGTCCAGTTCAGTCTGACGTTTGCAGATAAAGTTTTTTGTGCGAGGGTAGCAAAAACATATCGTGTTCCAAAAGTGTTTGTTGCCGTAGGGTCCGAAAAATTGCCGACCCACATGCGATTATCATCGTTAATTTCGTATTGGGGACCTATGCTGAAATTCATTTGCGTATTTGGCCGCCACTGAATTTCTATACCCATCGATTTATTTTCTCCGTCAATTTTATCTTTGGCGTACGATCCGAATATTCCGAATATTATTTTTTCTCTTTCATCCGTGAACGTATTTATGTTTATCTGATATTCCGACGGATGTGTTACAAGTGGTCCTCCGCGTGTTGCGGTTTTATTCAAAGTTTCGAAACTGTAGCTTCCCTGTATTCTAATCCCCCAATAATTCATAAAAGTAAAACTGGAAGTGAGCCACAGGAAGTTACTTAAAGGATTACCTTCAAAATCATAACTACGGGCATGTGATAAATAAATCTGTTTTCTTCTGAATACATCATCCGGTTCAAACCATCTGTAGCCGAGAACAAGATGACCATTAATTCGGTCTGCCATCCATTGAAATCCAAGGTCATTGTTCTCGAAGCCCGGAGTGACAGCGCCGAGTGCGGCGTTGAGATAAAAATTTCCCTGCTGCTTGTTCAACATTATTCTTCCGTATAAACCGGAAAGGGAAGTCAGACCCGGATTGTAAACCGCATTTGTTGCATCAGGGCGCTGGAAATATCTGTAAGATCTTTTCTGAAGCAATTGCAAAAATTCCTTTGTACCGCTTACGTAAGAACCCACAACGGCACCGGCGAGTGCGTATTCTTTATCATCGCCAAGATATGTGTAACCGTCAAGTCCGAAAGCAAATGCGTTCTTCGCCAAATTATTTTCCAGATTGTTTTCGTTAAATCCGCGGTTAACGGTTGTGAACATTAAGCCGAGCGATTGATTTCCCTCGTTGAATTCTCTCTTTGCTCTGAAAACACCGTAATGAGTCAGCGGTTCAATTTCTTCGCTGGTTTGCACACCCTTGTTATATAGTGTGGCAAAGGTTCTTTCAGTTACCGCAGACACGGCGCCAATAGTTGTTTTGTCATCTAACTTTCCGGTAAGTTTTGCAGCGCCAAGAATTCTGGTTTCGCCGGGATAGTTTTTAAAATCAGCAGCGGAAGTTGATCCGCCCGGTGAACGGCCAATTCTTCTTGAGTAGAAAAGCTCCGGCCACCCGAAATTAAATCCCCAGTTATTATTAACACCGCCGATTCCAAACATGAAATTGTTTGCACTTTCAATGAAGAACGGTCTCTTCTCTTCAAAGTATGATTCTGATGCGGAAAGATTAATTACAGCAGGATCAACTTCCACTTGTCCAAAGTCGGGGTTTAATGTTGCGTCGATATTCAAATTGGTACCGAGGCCGATTTTCAAATCTGCGCCAAAGGAAGTTTTGTATTGACCCGATTTGTAGAAAGGATCGTTTGCATCGTGAACCAGGTATTGTGCTTTCTGAACAGCGTAAGGAAGTATTTCGAATCTTTGTTTTGGTTTTATTCCTGTTAATCCTTCGAGAGAAGCAAAACGGGAAACGAAACCGCTCTCTTTTTTCGGAACCATGACATAAAAAGATTTTTCGTTATTACGCTTTATTTCTCTTGTGAAGTTAACGCCCCAGGTCATCTGATCGGCCTCTTTAAACCGTAATTGTGAAAAAGGAATTTTCATCTCTACAAACCAGCCGGTTTCATCAATAGAGGTTTTTGCTTCCCATACTCCATCCCACGTTTGATCATCCCAGCTATCATTGAACAAAACTCCATCTACCATAGTACCCCCGGCATTAACGGCAAAATAATTACCGGTGCGTTTGTCGTTGTATGCGTCAACATAAAACCCAAACCAATCAGAGTTTGTGTAGCCATCACGCCTTGCAAGACTTGCGTCAATAAATTCGGGTTTGGTATCATACAAATGGGCGGCTACATAAACGTTGTTATCGTCATATGCAATCCACACCTCGGTTTTTTCTGTGGATGGAGATCCTTCAACCGGATCTCTCTGAACGAAATCTTTTATCGGTTCACTTTTCCAGATTGGTTCAGAAAGGTTGCCGTCTAAGTTTATATAAAGATTTTTTATTTTTACGGCGAGGACAACTTTTTGAGATCCGGTCTTGCTACCACCGGCAAAGCTCAATGCCGGCATCAGTATAAGCATTAGAAATAGTAATGCTTTCTTCATAAGATTCCTTTCGTTTGCAAATGCATTAATGTTTACTGTTGATTAGACTAACGAGAGACCAAAAGGTTGCTTTGGTTAGAGAAAGGAGTTGACAACAAAAAAGCCCGATTCAGAAATGGATCGGGCTTTTCATTTATTCTGGAGATAAGTTTTATTAGTCGTTCTTTTTTTCTTTCTCTTTCATTTTATCTAAACCCGGAATGTTAAATTGCTTTGTGAGTTTTCCTATTTTAGCTAAATCAATTTTGCCAACAATATTCACACAGGTTACTTTGCCATAGGGTTCGGCTTTTTCAGATTTTGCAGATTCCCCGCCTTTCGATAAAGAAAGAATTGCTAATCCTTCAAACTCACCACTGGAAGATTTTTTTATATAGATATTTACCAGATTACTCTTATTGTTCGTGCGGACGATTCTATTCCATCCGGTAGACTGCAGACTTTTATCCATAGCATCAAGTGAGCTCTCCATTTCGGCGATGGTATTTATACCTATCTTGTATTCATTAACCTGTATTAGTTTTAATCCGTTAACGAGCTCGCTTATATCATCATTTTTCTCCTCGGCCATGCCAGCGAACATCTTTAACAACGACTCTTCAAGGTAAACCTCGGATAATGATTCTGCTTTGTTCAACCCCGAAATATTTTTGTAGTTCAAATATCCGGGATATTTTGAATAATCCTCTTTTTGTTGGGCAATTAAATTAATGCCGACAAAAAAGAATAAAACGAGTAGTGTTTTAATTTGTTTCATTTTTATCTCCTTCTAATAAGTTGTTTACAATTCCCATGCTCTGCCCGAACGGTTTTGCAACGGCATTTCTCAAAACTTCTTTTTGAAGAGTAGAATGTGTTTCTTTGAAAAGTTTTCCTACCACAGCGAATGCATACCGGGCCTGCTTTTCGGCTTCAGTAATCTCTGCACTTGAGTAATTGTATTTCACCGGCCTGTTTATAATTAAAGAGGTGATGATAGCTGCGATCAATATTACGCTGATTGCGGCAGACATAATCGGTCTAGCCAGCACGACCGAGACAAAATCATAAATAAATTTGTTTGTTGTTTTTTTTATCGGAATCGTTTTTCTCTCGATGGTTTTTAACAGCTCGCGAGGAAACACTTCTTCGCCAAGCTGTCTTACTTCATGTGCTGTTGATTTGTATGAATTAAGAAGATTGCGTATTTCTTCGTTGCGGGAAGCAGCGCGCATCACTTTAATTTTATCCCAAAGAAACGCATCGCCATAAGCAACGGAAATAATTTTGTTCAACAGTTCTTCTTTCATTTCAGATGACTTCATGGGCTTCATACTGTTTTAATTCCTCTTGTAATTTCTTTCTTGCGCGCAATAAATAAACTTTTACGGAATTGAGCGGTAAATCCAGCGACTGACCGATCTCTTTGTATTTCATTCCCTCAATTTCGTAAAGTACAAAGACGCTTCTTAAATTTTCCGGCAATCTCTGAATTGCCTCTTTTACTTTTGATGCCATCATTCTAAAGTGTGTTGTTAAATATGGATTATCATTATTACTGTTAGTGCTGTAAGTTTCCTCAAACAACTCATCTATTTCGTTCTCGCGGTTAACAGATACAGACCGCCTGCGTAAATAATCTATACAAAGATTGTTGGTTGTTCTGATGATCCACGTTTTTGCCGCCATAATGTTAAACTTGTCTATATTCTGCCAGATTCTGATCATAACTTCCTGAGTAACGTCGTCTGCGTCCATTTTGTTCTTCAGCATATACATTGAATAAGTATAAATCTTGTTCTTGTATTGCTGAATTAAGAATCGATATCGTTGTTCTCTAATCATATTTGATTTTCTACATTACAGACGAAATTGACCGCCCTATTGTTACATTGTCTATTAAGAATTATTTTCAAGGCAAAATTTGGAAAGGATTTTGCAAATGTCTAATAATAAACCGGAAGTTGGAACTATTGGCTGGACAGACCTAACAATTTCTAATGCCGAAGAAATGCGGGATTTTTACAGCAAAGTTGTCGGATGGAAAGCACAGCCATTGTCTATGGGGCAATATGACGATTATGTTATGAATACCCCCGACACAGAGACAAGCATTGCCGGCATTTGTCATGCGAGAGGCGTTAATGCAGAATTACCGGCCCAGTGGCTCATTTATATCACTGTGGCGGATATTGATAACAGTATCGCATCCTGCAAAAAACTTGGCGGAAAAATTTTAGCAGAACCAAAAAACTACGCCGGAATGGGAACATACTGTGTAATCCAAGATCCGGCGGGAGCTGTTTGCGCTCTCTTTCAGTCCCAAATTTAACGCACACTTAAAATAAATTTAGGAATTGAAAGTAGACGCGTTATAGCTTACAGAATAGATTGTAGAAAGAATTAATTCATTAATCATCAGCTACTGTGTTGTATGAACTTAGATGAAATTAAGAGAATAGAAGATACTTTTCGGAACTCGGCATCTTCGGATGAATTGTTTGATGCTTTTCAAAATGCCATCAAGATGAAACTGAGAGACATTGGCACTTTCAAGATATTAATTGCTAACCCCACCCTCACCCCAAATGAAATCAAAATGTTTACCGAAAAGCTTCTAAATGAAATACCATCCAACTCCTTTGATCTACTGCTGTGGACAGGTAAAGTATTTGAAAACCATCCTCACAATTACAGGCATTTGGAAGATACCATTTCAATTTATCAACGGGCAATAGCCCATAAGCCTTCTTCTCACGAGCCCTTATTAAAGCTGCTGAATCTTTATAACCACGAATTGGATCTCCCGACCAATCGTAAAATTTTGTCTCTTATTAATGAGTCGATTGACTTCGTAAATCGGAAGAGCAAAGTTTATTACGCACTAGCAAATCACTATAAAAAATGCAGCGATCCAAACCTGGAGAAAAATTATTTGCGCCTTGCAGAGGAATCGGCTAAAAAGGAACGAGGTTAATTAATAGTAGTAACCAATTGTGAAATAGAAAAACGTAGGTCCCCAAACATCCGAGTTGCCGGAAGGATTTTTGATGAAGTAAAAACTCTTTCCGATAGAAAAATCTGCTGGGCCAATAGGCGTATCAAATGAAACCGTTGCCCCAACACCATGTCTTAGATCTTTGAAGCGGATCTGTTCCCTTTCTTCCCAGATAGATCCCAGATCGTAACGGGCTTTAACGTATGTATCAAAGAAAAGTTTGACAGGAAGTTTATATCTATACTCAAGCGATGTAAGTAAAATTTGTCTCCCGCGAAATTCGTTTTCACGTAATCCGAAAAATGAATTTTGTCCCCCGAAAGAGAATTGTTGACTCAAAGGGAGTGTTCTGTCGCCCAATCCGATAACTGCACGAATGCTGAGAGCATTTATGCTTTTGTATGTAATGATGTTCTTATAATCCAGAAAAAATTTTGTGTAGCTGACATCCCCGCCAAGTGCTGTCTGTGCGGTTTCATAAAAACCCTTTACCAAAAAGCCAACGGTTGGATAGGGATATTCGTTCTGCGAATCTATAGCGAGAGAAAAACGCAAACTTGATATATCTTTCATATAGGTTGGGCCGGTGTAATCGAATTTGTTTTTAATTTCGTCGCGCTGATAACGCGCCTCAATTAATATGTTGCCAAATTTTTCAACTTGTGCACCTACCCCGAATGAGCCTCCATAATAGATCTGCCGGTATTCCCCTGTTTTACTTCTTGAGAATCTATTTTTTGTACCAAGAGAGTCGTTGCGATACACATTTACATCGTTGAATTCATGAAACGCGCGGACTTTGTAAGTATAGTAAGAATCAAAAACGCGGTTAGCCTTTTGCTCAAAACTTAACGAGCGGTTTCGCGTTCCGCCGGATAAAATTGCGCCGATTTCCGTTGCCGTACCGTTGAGATTCTCGTCCCGAATGTCAAGTGAGAATTGCGTTAAATTTTCGTTATCAATTCTTAGCCCTATGCGGATCACGTTCGAAATTTTTTCTGTAACGGTTAGTCTTAATTCGCTCTCTCCAAAATTAGGTACAATGGTCATGTCAATCTGATCGAATAAATTTGTGCTTCTAAGATTAGTCAAACCCTGCTCGGCAAGATTATATTTAAACAGATCTCCTGCATTTAGGGGAAACTCCCGTGTGATAATTCTGTCTTTTGTTTTTGTGTTTCCCTCAATAACAATTTTTGAAATTAATCCTTCGCTGAGTTTAATCAGGAGAGCGTTGGATTTATCGTCGAACGTTATTTTTTCTATTCGCGCCAAGGATGATCCCGCGCGTTTATACATCCGAAGGATATCAAGCGCCACATTTAACGTCTTCCTGGGATTGAACGGTTTGTTCAGCAGAACAGAAGTCAAGCCGAGCACCTTAACCATGTTTGTGTCTGAAGCGCTTTCAATAATAACGTTTTCAACAAGTGGATTCGCAAACTCGTTAATGGAGAGAAAAGAATTACCGTTATATTCATCAATCTCAAGAGACAGATCTTTCCAGAAACCACTACCGAATATATTATAAAGCTGATAAAGCAATTCGCCGCTCGACACAATGACTTTGTCGGCGATAGAATTATAAAGATTTATTTCTAATTGTGTGGGGTTTTCTTTCAACGCAAGATTATTAAAAACTTTTTCATTAGGAGATAAAATGTTTTTGAACTGTTTCTCAAATTCTGAGAGAACTTTACCCGCAACCGGTTTTGCCGACTCATAGCCGGCATTAACTACTTCCGAGAGATTTGAAAAATCTGAATTTTTTCTTGCGGCTAAATCCGGGGTAATTATGAAATCCGCATCTTCTAATTGCCGGTCGTTTAAAGTTTTCATTGGAATGCTTACCAATTGATCTGCAATCGTCCATGGAACGTTTAACTCATCTTCGGGATAAAGAGGACTAGATGCATTTACAGCCAAAACAATATTGGCCCCGAGTGAGCGTGTCTCTATTACGGGAACATTAGCAACCAACCCGCCATCTACTAAGAACAAAGAATCTTTTTTTACAGGGGGAAGAAGCAGTGTAACACTTGAGCTTGCGCGCATTGTTAAACCGAGGGGACCCTTATCAATTAAAATCTTTTTGCCGGAGATCAGATCTGTGCTCACCGCGCGATACCTGTAAAGTAGATTATCATAATTATCATCGGCAAGAACAGGTGCGTTTATTGCAAGAAGATTTAAGTTGTTGGCGGCGCGCTGCCCGGAACTTATTGAAGTCGGGATGATCGGATTTAGTCCATCTATCCTTAAAGAGATGATGGCCCGGTCTTCGGAAATTTTTTGATCAATGAATAAATCGTTGCGGGTGGATTGCTTGGGTGAAAAAAAATCATCCCACTCGGTTTTTCTTAAAACAGAATCAAGTTCATCTATTGAATAGCCTGCGGCATATAATCCTCCGACAATGCTTCCCATGCTTGTGCCCACAATAATTTCGATCGGAATATTTTTTTCTTCCAAAGCACGAAGCACCCCAAGTCCGGAAATTGAGCGGGCACCGCCGCCGCTGAGTGCTAATCCGATTTTGGGAATATGAGAATAAACCTTTTCAACTAAGCCGAATGGCAGATTTTTTTCGGTAAGCTCTAACTTAAACGTGGTTTTAATTTGCGCCGAAAGATTGTAAACAAGAAATAGAGAAAGAAAAAAAAATCTTATAGTAAATGACAGCTTCATTAAATAATTATTCCATCTCTATTTCAAGTAACAAATGTTGAATTTACAGATCTTCTATAAAGCACCCGTTATTTTTTCTGTGCAGCTTTTTTCTGTGCCTGCGCCTGTTTTTCGGCAGATTCCATCATGCGAGCCATAAAACCTTTTTTCTTGTTCGGATTTGCCACAGGCACAAGCTCAACACCATCGTGCTTATGATTGATATAGTATTGCTGTCCAATTGAAAGTAAGTTAAACATGAAATAGTAAAGATTCAATCCCGAAGGAAAACTCATGAACATTACAGTCATCATTACGGGCATTATATAAATCATTGCTTTCTGAGAAGGATCCTTAATACTCATCTTCTGCTGAATAAACATTGTAATTCCCATCAGCAATGCAAGACCGCTGATAATATCAACATTGAAAAAAGGAATTTTAAATGGCAGTCTGTAAATAACGTCCGGCGAAGAAAGGTTCGTCATCCACAACATAAAAGGCTGCTGGCGAATTTCAATTGTTACGTTAAACAAACTCCACAATGCAATGAGTATCGGCATCTGCAAAAGCATTGGCAGACACCCGCCCATTGGATTGATGCCGTAAGTCGAATAGAGCTTCATCGTTTCCTGCTGTACCTTTTGCGGATTGTCTTTGTGCTTCTCTTTCAGCTCGGCGATCTTCGGCTGAAGCATCTGCATCTTCTTCATTGAATTCATACTTTGGCGGGTGAGCGGATGAAGAGCAAACTTAATGATGATGGAAAAAATAATTATTACGAGACCGAAATTCGAAATAAAGCTATTTAAAAACTTGAACAACGGCAGAAGAATAAACTCCGAGATTGGTCTGATAACAAACTTTAGACCGAAAAAACTTCCAAAATCAAACACGGTTTGGAAATTTTTTCCGTATGATTTCAGCACGGAGTAATCAATAGGTCCAAGATAAAGCGTAAAAGAATCTTTTTGATATTTTTGATTTTTAAACGGAATCTTTAAACTGGCGCTGTATATTTCCCGCACATCTCCCTTTTGGCTTTGATAATGATTTCCCTCAAAGTAAGCGCCGCCTTCATTGCTTGGTGCTTTTGGTGCAAGGATCATTGCAAAGTATTTGTTTCGGGTTGCAACCCAATCAACCGTTCCGTTAATATCTTTTTCTACTTTTTCGCCGAGGGTGCTCGCATCGATCACTACTTGTTCATCTCCCGAAAAAGCACTGGCGTTTGCATGAGTAGCTTCATCGGCAGAATTCTCTTCAAGAAAATTTAGTCCGTTCGACCATTCAACATCATATCTGTAGCTGCTTATTACATCGTTCATGTTTTCAAGTTCAATGGCAATTTGGGATGCGTAGTTATTGCCGTAGAAAAGAAAATTCTTTTTTATAGCCCGGCCCTCATCTGTTTTGAATATATAGTTGACGGCGATCGAATCTTGCCCGCTCACTTTATAATAATAATTATTCGCGGTCGTCGTGAAATCTATTTTGGATGTATTAACACGCTTTCCGTCTTTTGTAACAAAGATGATATTAAAGTCGCCCCCGTCTTTTGCGGTGTTAACAAGCTGAACCTGTTGATTGTAAATGTTTGTGTCTTTAACGTCGTTGTGGTACCATGTCTTATATCTTTTTAAGAAATATCTTCTGATTTTTGCGCCGCGGCTCGTTAGTTCGATTTTTGCAAGATCGGTTTCGATAGTGATAATGTTTTCGGGAAGTGTCTTCGCTCCGAATAGAGTCAATTCTTCCTCGGGTTTAGCTTCGGCTTTTGGTTTTACTGTATCATTTGTTGAAACGCTGTCTTTCTTTTCAACGGAAGTTGTCTGGGATTTCCTTTTTTGCTGAGGCTGGGGTGCTGGCGAATTAAAGTAGAGCCACGTTACTAAAATTACTCCGATAAGAATAAATGCGATGGAAGTGTTTTTGTCCATTCAATTTCCTGTTAATTATCACCACAAATGTGGGACGAGTTCGTTCAAAAAAAACAATTGTACAACGTTAATATATTACGAAAATTATTCAACCGGATCGAATCCGCCTTTGTTAAAAGGATTGCATCTTAAAATTCGCCACACAGCTTTACCCGTTCCTCTAAATGCCCCGTACTTTGAAATAGCTTGAACAGCATACTCAGAGCATGTTGGGTAAAACCTGCATGAGGGCGGAGACAGCGGCGATATTAATTTTTGATATAGCTTGACAAGATGTATCAGAACAAATCGCATATTAGATTTTCGCTTTAACCTGATTCATCAAATCAACAATTTCCGGCAATACTTCTTTCAAAAAAATCTTTCTGCGGTTTTTTTGATTAACCATATTTGGCGAGAACACAATTAACAGGCTAACTTTATTCAATTCGACCAACTCTTTGAGTTCTGTTTTATTCTGCCGGAAGGATTCACGGAACAAACGCTTAACCCTGTTTCTCCAAACAGCATTGCCGCTCTTTCTTGAAACAGCAAAAGCTGCTTTAATTCCACTCGTTTCGGATTTTCTTTGAATGAAAAAAACAGCTTTAAATTTTTGTGAAGAAGAAAATAATATTTCTCCAGCTGAATAAACTAAATCGAATTCGTTTTTACTCTTGATTCTTTCTTTTGCAGAAAGACCAAACTGTTTCAATTATGCTTCGTCGCTGACGGTTAATTTTTTTCTGCCTTTAGCTCTTCTGCGAGCAAGAACTTTACGTCCGTTTGCTGTCGACATTCTCTCGCGGAAGCCATGTTTGTTTTTTCTTTTTGTTCTGCTTGGTTGAAAAGTACGCTTCATTTTTATTACCTAATACATTTGAAAGTGGCGCAAAATTACGTAATTAATAGATAATTACCAAAGTCGAGTTGAAGAAATGAGCCGTTTGATTGAGAAATATGGCACCATTCTTACAATTTGTCTCAATTTCCTCGTTTTAGCCTATCTGATACTCACTAAATTTTAGCAGATCATTGAATAACGGAATAAAGTGAGGTTAAATTAGGAATTGAAGAGCCGACTCTTTAAAAAAGAGAAGGCGGCAACCTCAGTGAATAGACCAGCCGAGTACCATTCACCAAAATAACCGCCGCCATCGAGAAAGAGTATGTAAACTTTTAACTTTCTATAAATAAGAGGGTGCTTATTTGTTATATATATTACAATCGATGTGCCAGTGCGAAATTGTATTTCCGCGTTAAAAATGAGGTGTGTTTGGATAAAAATTGTATCAGTTTGGGGCTAAATATAAAAAAGAGTCACGCTTAAAAGGATCTATTTAAAAAGCAGAATCCCGCACCAGCGGGATTCTGCTTACTTACTTATTTAACCACACCCTTACTTCATCAATATCATTTTCCTGCTGATGTTAACATTGTTGCCGCTTAATTTGTAGATGTACATTCCGCTTGATAGTTTGCCTGCATCAAATGTAACTTTGTAATAACCGGCTTGGTATTCCTCATCGCCCAGAACACGAACTAATTGACCAAGAATATTATAAACACCTAAGCTGTATCTGCCGTTCTGCGGAATTGTAAACTCAATGGTAGTTGTTGGATTGAATGGATTTGGATAGTTTTGCTCGAGCTTGAATTCTTTGGGAAGAGAATACTCAATTACTATCTCTTTCTTCCAACTGCCACCCTTTTGGTCGGTAATTAAAAATCTGAGCGTGTCTTTAAGTGTTTCAGGAATGCGTTTTACATCGAAGGAAAAAACAGCTTCTCTTTCTTCTCCCTTTTTCAGTTTATCTATCTCAACGAGTTTGCTACAAACTTCAATTCCTCTCGGAAGATTTGAAAGAGCGACTGTAATTTTTTCTGCACTTAATGTTTCAGATTCGTTTACCACACTTAATACTATCTCATTTCCTTTTGTATTTGGAACAACTTGGTAAACCGTCTGCGCATAAAGCGCTGATGTAATAAGTAAGTAAAAAATCAATTTTTTCATTTCTACCATCCCTTTTTCAGATTATCACTTCAATTGTCCGATCAAGTATTCTGTATTGTATTTAAGCAAAGCATAAGCTTCGCTGGTGAAAGATCCGCGTTCTTTTTTTTCTTTCTCTTCTTCACTGTTCTTTCCATAATATTCTTCTACTTTCTTAACAAACTCCTCAAGTTTTTTCTTTGCCTCTTTTGTTTTATTTTTTGCAAGCTGCGCGTGCGCTGCATCCAAATATTTTATCAACTCCTTAACAATCTTGCCGCCTTTATCCTTGTCATCTTTTTCTTTCTTATCGGCAATCCACCCTAATGAAAAAGATTGATTGACATAGCTCTTTAGTGTATCTATAAAATCTAACGGTACAAAAGGAAATGGGGGATCGGAAGGACCGATAGTAAATTTAATAAGAGCATCATTAGGAAAAACTGTTAGTGAATCTATTATGCTTTCTGCATCACTTGGGGGTTCGTCAGGATCAGGAAATATTAAAGGTATTGACCTCCGACCGCTAAAATAAGCTTTAACGATAACGGGTAAACCAGAACTATTAAAGGAAAAACCATAAAGCGATGAGTCACGGGCAATTCCATCATAAGGGTGTGGTAATCCCTCTTTGCTTCTAAAGTTATTCCAACTAAAAACGGGAATGTATGAAAAGAAACCCGTTTCCCAAGTGGTATCTGGGACGCCGATGTTTGCAATATGTGAAAAGATATCCAAATAGAAATCGCTCAATCTTTGAACACTTAACGATCCGTTAAGCAAAGTATATGCATAGCTAAAGAAATTCTGATCAGTAAATTTACTAACTTTTATTTTTACCGCAGGATCTAATTTAGAACGTGGTTCATATACCACTTGGTACAAAGTGTCTCTTTGATCTTGGGTTAAACCGTGATATAATAAAAGGTAATTTCCAGAAGATGAATCATATTGTAAAGTCGGTTTAACTTGAGCTCTTAAGAATGTGATAGTTAAGAAAAATGTATAAATGAAAATTATTTTATTCCTCATTTTTGAGACCTCCTCTCAAGTTCAATTGAATTTTATATGATAATGCTCGTTCGTAGTATAAGGACTATGCACTTTAGCAAATCCATTGTTCTTCTTACAAATTTCTTCGAATTTTGGATTACCAACTAAGATGGAATTAGGATTTACCGTCTTCCCATCCGAATAATTGAATGGTTCCTTCCGTGGGGTTCTTACTTGAACTCCTCTTTTGTGAATTAATTGTTCATTTTTATCATAATAATATAATTCAGTTCTTATATCAGCGTCTTTCCCTGTCCTATGAGTATCGTGGGGTGAAATCCATACATTTTTAATATCGAATAATCCACCAAATGGCAAGCTCATATCATTTATTTGTAGTATTAATTCTTTAGGAAAACTGTTACGCCATTGAGTTGCTATTGATGCCAATTTCAAAATTACTCCTGAACTCCCCCAATGATTATGATCTTCCCCAGTTTTTGGAGGTCCATTATGTTTATCAGTTCCTCCAATTTTGTCATAATAACTACTCTCCGGTAATAATTGTAATTCAGGCACTTTAACAATAATGTGAACCGTATCTTTAATGTCCGGCTTGGATTCAAGGGCGGCTTCTAAAATATACTTTCCTCCAAACTCTGAAGAAAGTATCTCCTCGGTTAAATATTCTCCGCTGCTATTTGTTACTATTGTCTGGGGATTGCTTCTATTGCCCCCAACTTTAATTGTTCCGCTCCTGCCCGGTTCCAAAGGGATAGCTGTATGATCATGACCTCCGGTTCCCTCAATCCTCTTTATACTAATCTTCACACTCTGGTTCACTTGCGGTTGCGTCCCTTTGGTTACTCTTATCTTTGCATTAGTGGTAGGATTGTATTCGCCTATATTGGATTGTCCCTTTGGCAAGAATGGCCAGATGTTTTTTTCTCCCATCATGCTAATTTTAATTTTCATTTCTTCTTGGGGCGGTGGCGGCGCGGGTATTCTGGTGAACTTAAATGAGTCTACTCTAACACCTCCAAACCAGAACCACATCTCATAACCGGCTATCCAGTTATTATGACCATAGGGATCAATCCAAGTTACACTGTAACCTACGCTAAAGTGACATTCACAA
>CAYTUV010000005.1:0-143846 GCA_964441505.1 uncultured Melioribacter sp.
GGATATCTTCCGACTTTGATACATGAATTCAACCATTCATATGTAAATCATTTAATAGATGGAAATGCGAAGGCATTTGAGAATAGCGGTATAATACTTTTTGAACAAGTAAAAGATAAAATGAAACGGCAAGCTTATCCAAATTGGCAAATAATGATGAATGAACCATTAGTTAGGGCATCTGTCATTAGATACTTAAAAAGTCATAACAATAATCCAATTGAAATAAATAATGAAATCCAAACGCAAATTGTGAAGGGTTTTACCTGGATGAAAGAATTAGTTGCAGCGCTGGAATTTTACGAAAACAATAGAGATGAATTCCCAACATTAGAGAGTTTTATCACTATGCTAGTTTCTTTCTATGATGATCTTACTTTAAACACAAAAGTGCCGGTGAAATGACCAAATAAAAATGTTAAAGCAATTTATTGGTTTTTAACTTTTACCCTTAAAACCGGTGCAGTTCACAAGTCCACAGTGCAGTTCACAAGTTTTACCTCTTTCTCCTTTAACCGCTTATAAAATCAATCGTCTATTTAAGTAAGAATAAATAATTGCTTTGTTCGATAAGTGACTAACAATTCTAAATGGAGTAATAAAATGAAAAAAATATCTACTGTTGTTTTGATGCTGTGTGCTTTCCTTTGCGTAATTAATGGAACGATTGCACAACCAATTCCTAAAGACAGTATGTACCTCGGACAATCTGCACCCGGCAACAGTCCCAAAGTATTTAATTTGGAAGTAACACCCGGAACCTTTGCCGCCGAAAGAATTGCAATTACGAAAGATGGATCAGAGATTTTTTATTCTGAAGTGAAAAACTATTATCCGATAGTTGGAGATAAAGTACGTCACTATAAATACGAGAATAACAAATGGAGTAAACCGCAAATACTGTTTAAAGGATTTTCCGGACCGGCTTTATCATTAACAGAAGATACATTGTTTGTTGAACATGAATACAAAATGTATTTCTCAGTGAGACAAAAATCGGGATGGAGTGCACCGAAACCATTTTTCAGCTCTGTTGAGTCCGCACATTATCTGCAAGTCACAAATAAAGGGAATTTTTATGTATCCGCTAAGTCGGCGAGCTCAGTAGGCGCATTGGATTGGAGTAAGATTCAAATTATAGGAAAAGATACCGTTGTAAAAAGTTTGGGCTTTCCTGTCAACAGAGTTGTTGATGATCAGGACTTTTTTATTGCAAAAGATGAAAGTTACATGATAACCTGCCCTCAAGGACCTGTATGTATCACCTATCCAGATGGTAAAGGCGGATGGTTCAATGGCAGATATCTAAATAATAAAATCAACTTTGGCATAAGCGGGTGGGGCGCTTATGTATCACCTGATGGTAAATATCTTTTCTATACAACCGGAACTAAAATGGATTATTCGGATGTGTACGTTTATTGGCTGAGCATTGGAAATATTGTTGACAGCATGAAAAACGCAAATCTCCCTCCATACGTAAAAAACAAACCCAAAGCACAAACGGCAACGGTTGGGAAAATGTTTTCTTTTATTGTGCCGGATGATGCTGTTTGCGATGATGATGGAAGTAGTATTCGTTATGAAGTGCTTTCGCTCGACAGCAGCCCTATGCCAGCATGGCTGAGATTCGATTCAAATACTAAAACTTTGTCCGGCACACCGGAAACTGTAGGAAAAGTAACTCTAAGATTTAACGCTTTCGACGACAAGGAAGTTATGACAGCATTCGGACTCGCGATAAATGTTTTGGATAAATAACCGATTTTCTAAAATAAAAACATGGAAACAGTTGAATTTAATATTTGGAGAAATAAAAAAATGAAAAAATTACTATTTCTATTTTTCTTCTCGTCTGTTATATTGGCGCAGAGCAGTATTATTGACTTGAGTATTGATAAACGTTTATTCATTTCTTACGCTTTTATGAATGCAGCAGGAAATAGTGGCGAGTGGCGAAAAGAAGGAATGAATCCACTAAGGATAGAAGTTCGAAATATTCTTAAAGAAAGAATAGATACCACTTTTATCAATAAAATCCATAAATACGTTTTTGATCATGAGCTAGATAGTTGGGTCAATTATGGTCCGTATGCGCTTATTAATAACGGGCCTCCAAAATTTGATTTAGAAATTGATTATAAGAATTCAAATCTGGACTCAAATGCTGTCAATATGGTTAAAGGACTCCAAGATTATTTCGTTGAATTTTATAATAAATATAATATCGAAGAGTTATGGAAAAAATATTATTCTTCAATGCAAGCAGAAAATCAAAAATATGCGCCGTTCGCAGATAGAGCATTATCTGATATTATAAATTATTGCCGGATCAGTGATAATTATTTTTCAAGAGGCACAAAGAAAATACATTATCAAGTAATTCCACTCATGAGTTACTTTACGGCGCAAACTGTAAAGGTTAACGGAGAAATTTATATAATATCAGGACCGACTGACGGGCAACCATCGGAAGCAAATTTTTATCACGAAGCACTGCATCATCCAATTGGTGAAATTGTAAACAAATACTCTAATCTGATAAATAAATATTCTGAAATTAATAATCTTAATAAAGGAGAATTGGGGTATCCGAATTGGCTGGAATTTTTTGAGGAATGTTTAGTAAGAACAATTGCTAATCGAATGTCATCGAAATTGTTTAATGAAAATAATGATGAGCTTTTAAAAGGCATTTATTCTGAGTACAAAAAGGGATTGATCCTTTGTCCATACTTAAATGAAGAATTAGAAAAATATGAAACAGCTAATATTCCTTTAGAAAAATATTTTCCCGAGCTTCTTACAAATCTTGATTTAAATAAAGAAAAGGAAAAACTTGATGAGTATAATAAAACCAGAAAAGAAGATAAGTAAATGACAGTAGTTAACATGAAATGCTTAATTACATTGTTGACAGTATCGACAATTTACTCTTGTACTGCGATGAAGAATTTTGAAAAACCAGAACTTATTGATAATAGTGCATGTCACTTCTTTAAAGTCAGAGATGGACTTCAACTGTTCATCTATGATTACAAACCGGTAGAGAATTACAACTCAACAATATTCATCATCTCCGGAATAACAGGAATAAATCATATTAATGAAAAAGAACTGATTGATGTTTTATCTAATAAAGAAAACAGAGTTGTTGTAATTCATCCTCGCGGAACCGGATATTCTGATGGATCACGAGGTGACATTTCTAATTTTGAAGACTTTATTAATGACTACTCAGAAATTATAGCTAGTGATAAAGACTTTAGTTCGAAACAACATAAAGTATTTCTGTTTGGTCACAGTATGTCAACCGCAGTATTGTTAGCGGCAGCAAACAGTTTGCAAAATATTGCTGGTGCCATTCTTATTAATCCACCTTATATGTTAAAAGAAGCTAAAGGTATGTCGCCAAGTTTGGGTCAATACATAGAATATGCTTGCTATTATCTATTTGCAAATCACACACCTATTGTTAATATGGCAGGTGATTCAACCATGATTGAGAATGAAGAGGATAGAAAAGAATCAGAATCAAGAATAAATGATCCATTGTTAGTTAAGTATTTTAGTATGTATATAATGACTGAATCAAAAAAGGTAATGGATAAAATGATTGATTATTCCCAAAAAGCAAATTATCCACTGTTGTTAATTTATGGTGAGAAAGATAATATTGTTGATAAGACAGGGTGTGATATGCTTTATTCAAATTGGAAACATGAGAACAAAGAATATAAATTAATAGAAAACGGTTCGCATGGAAAATCAACTGTAATTCAAGCAAATGAAATTATTCAAAAATGGATAACAAACAAATAATGAAAAAAATAACTGAGACCAATATGTGCACATACTGTAATAAAAATATTTTTAACAACCTAGTACTTATAAGCTAGTTAGCAGTCATAATAGAGCAACAGAAAACAAACGACAAAAATGAAAAAAGCAATAATTATCGGTGCGACTTCGGGAATTGGAAATGGACTTGCTAAATTATTAGCAGACAATAATTATGTAATTGGAATTACTGGAAGACGAGCTGAACTGCTTGATAAACTTAAATCAGAAAAACCAAATTCCTATATAATTAGGGCTTTTGATATAACTGCCACTGATTTTGCTGTTGAGAAATTAGAAGAATTGACTTCTGAACTTGGTGGGCTTGACTTACTGATTCTAAGTGCAGGAACAGGCGACTTAAACGAAAATTTGGATTTTGAAATAGAGAAACGCACAATTGACACAAATGTAGTTGGGTTTACTTGTATTGCAGACTGGACATTTAAATACTTTGAAAAACAAAAGTACGGACATTTAGTCGCAATCAGTTCAATTGGTGGATTACGCGGAAGCAAGCAAGCTCCTTCATACAATGCAACAAAAGCCTACCAAATAAATTACTTAGAAGGATTAAGACAAAAAGCAACTAAACTGAAAGAACAAATATTTATTACTGATATAAGACCGGGTCTTGTAGATACTGAAATGGCAAAAGGAGATGGGTTATTTTGGGTGATGCCAGTTGAAAAAACTGTTCGACAAATTTTTGGAGCGATAAAAAAGAAAAGAAAAATAGCTTACGTTACAAAACGTTGGGGACTAATTGCAAAAATATTAAAGCGAATACCAAGACCAATTTATGACAGAATGTAGTGAAATAATAACAACGAGCCGCTAACACGTGTTGTGCGTCATTGTTAACCGATAGGAAATCAAACTTAAATATGAGGTAATATGGAAAAAATGAAAGCAGTTACTTGTACCAAATACGGGCCGCCAGAAGTTCTTCAGTTGCAGGATGTGGAAAAACCAATTCCCAAAAACAATGAAGTACTTATAAAAGTAATTGCTACAACAGTACACATAGGTGATACTAAGATCCGGCGATTTGCACCTGGTTTAGGTCCGGTAAAAGATTTCTTTTTCAAACCGATGATGCGATTTATAATCGGTTTCAAAGGACCAAGAAAAAAAATACTTGGAATGGAATTAGCCGGAGATATTGAAGCCGTTGGCAAAGATGTTACACTATTTAAAGTCGGTGATCCCGTTTTTGCATCAACTGAATTAAGCTTTGGAGCTTATGCAGAATATTGCTGTCTGCGTGAAGATTCTGCTCTTATATTAAAACCAACAAATATGTCCTACGAAGAAGCTGCACCGGTTTCTAATGCTGGAATAACCGCTCTGCTTCATCTAAGAAAAGCTAATATTCAGAAAGGGCAAAAGATATTAATCTACGGAGCTTCCGGTAGTGTTGGTACTTATGCAATTCAGCTTGCCAAACACTTAGGGGCAGAAGTTACTACCGTATGCAGTACATCGAATTTGGAAATGGTGAAATCTCTTGGAGCCGATAAGGTTATTGATTACACTAATGAAGATTTTACAAAAAGCGGCAATGCGTATGACGTTATTTATGATGCAGTCGGCAAGATTGAATCATCAAAACGTAAAAAGTCATTAAAGAAATCTGGAATCTTTCTAAATGTTATTGATATGTCTGGCGCCGCTAAGATAAAGGCTGTGGACCTGCTCTTTCTTAAAGAACTCTGCGAAGCTGGAAAGTTGAGATCTGTAATTGATAAATGTTATCCATTTGAACAAATAGTAGAAGCGCATAGATATGTTGATAAAGGACATAAAAAAGGAAATGTTGTAATAACTGTAGCAGATAGTAGCAATAAAAGGAGATCAAATTAGTTCCTTCACTAAAGTTGGTAAGTGGATTAAGAAAAGGCGTAAATTAAGGAATAATGAAATTATGGTAGTTGATAAAAAAATATTAGTTAGACTTTACTTGTTGTTGATTCCAATAGCTTATTTCTCTTATCTCTTTCACGAATTCGGACATTGGATAGTAGGAGAGATTTTAGGGAATGATATGATATATAGTCTAAATTATGTTTGGCCCAAAGCCGGACATTATATAAATGAGAGTCATAATTTATATGTAAGTATTGGTGGACCAGCATTCACGATTTTATTGGCAATAGTTTCATTACTAATTATAGAAAAATATTCAACAATCTATGCCTACCCAGTTTTATTTTTTCAATTTGTGCAACGTTTTTTTTCTCTTGTATTTGGAGGATTTAGTCAACAAGATGAAGCAAGAATATCCTCAATAATAGGGCTGGGGACATATGCAATAGGAATAATTGTTCTTATCGTATTGCTGCTATTTGTACTAAGAGCGAACTATAAAATAAAGATAGACTTAAAACAAAATGGATATTTCTTCGCCATAAGTATTCTGTGTCAGCTAATGGTAATAGCGACTTACAAAATTACTGGTCTATAGAATAAAACGTATTACAAGCGCTGTAACGAAAAACAGCGTTAAACATATTAAGAAAATTTATTGAGGAAAAATTTATGAAGGTTTTAGTTCTAGGCGCTACCGGCGCGACCGGTAGCTTGGTTGTTCAACAGCTTATTAAAAGAAATGTCGAAACAAAAATAGTTGTACGTGATATTAAAAAATTATCACAAGATATTTTGAATAATAAGCTGCTGGAATGTGTGGTTGGAAATATCTCTGAGTTGGAAAAAGAAAAACATTTGGATTTGATCATTGATTGTGATGCCGTGATTTCTTGCCTTGGACATAATATTTCGTTCCATGGATTATTTGGAAAACCGAGGATGCTCGTTACAAGTAGCGTAAGTAACATCTGTAAAGCAATAGAAAGCACTAAGAAAAATAAAGTGAAAGTAATTCTTATGAATACTACTGCTAATAGGAATAAAAAAATAAATGAGAAATATTCTTTGAAGGATAGATTGGTTCTTTCTTTTTTAAGTTTTGCGCTTCCACCACAAAAAGATAATGTTGAAGCTGCTGAATATCTTTCAAACAACATCGAAGAAAATAATTCTAAAATAGAGTGGACAGCAGTAAGACCAGATACTTTAGTAAATGAGGAGAAAGAAAGTGATTATGAAGTTTTTGAGTCTCCAAAACAAAGTCCAGTTTTCAACGCGGGAAAAACGAGCAGAATAAATGTTAGTCATTTTATGATTGAATTATTGTTGAATGAAGAATTATGGAAAAAGTGGAGATTTAAAATGCCGGTGATCTATAATTCTGAAAATTGAGTGGTTGTTTTCGTACATCTAAAGAATTTAATAAAGGAGAAAAAGATGGAAGCAGAGAAGAATCTTTCGAACCTAACAGACACGAGATCTAAACTTTCGACATTATGGATCGTGGTAATGTTTAATATGGCTTTTGCCGATATAGTCGGTTTTCTGAATCCCGGGGCGTTAGAGGAAATGATAGCGATGAAACCTGATCAAGGATTGTTGCTGGTATTCTCAATACTGATTGAGATTCCGATTTCTATGATTTTCTTATCACGAATACTGAAGCCAAAAGTAAATCGCTGGGTAAATATTATCGCAAGTGTAATAACTATTCTATGGATTATTGGCGGAGGGAATACTAGCGCTTCGTATATATTCTTTGCCACAATAGAAGTAGCAACTATGTTGGTAATTATAAAGTATGCATGGCAGTGGACAAACCCAGAAGCATAAGTCGAGACCATCTTTCATGAAACTACTCAGAGGAATAATAGCCCGTACTGCGGACATAATAACAAAACCTAACACACCGTTATGTGCTAGAAAATAATATATCAAAGAAGAATTAATTATGAGAAAAATAATAGTATCAATAATCGTGCTGATTGCAATTCAAATATGCTATTCAAATAACAATGAATACAAAGTGAAAAATGTTGAAGTTACTTATATAGCCAATGAAGGATTTTTAATAAAAGTGGGTGATAAAAAAATATTAATTGATGCATTGTTCGGGGATAAAGATTGCGGATTCTGCGATATTCCAAATGAAGAGACAATAAATTTAATTTTTAAAAATGAAAATTATTTTAAGAATATAGATTTAATAGCAGCAACTCATGCACACGTTGACCATTTCTATTCACCATTTGTGCTTGCCCATTTAATGAATAATACAAAAGGTCAATTCATTTCATGTAAACAATCTATTGATAACCTTAAAAAACAAGATAATTACGACAAGGTTAGCAATCAGTTATTTGAAATAACGCCTGATTATTTGAGTTACATAGACACAACAATTAACAGTATTGAAGTTAGAGTTTATCGACTAGCTCACGGACCATACTATACAGATGATTCAGAAACCGGAGAAAAAATTAACAGACATAAAAGTGTACAAAATGTTGGGTTTCTATTTAATATAGATGGAGTAAAAGTATTTCATAGCGGGGACTCAAATGAAGATGGAATTGCAGAATACAAACACTTTAGACTTGATAAGGAAAACATAGATATTGCATTTTTAGGAAGAGGTTTTATTTGGGAACCAAATTGCAAAGAAATTAAATTAGTAAAAAATTATATAAATGCCAAACATATTGTGTTAATGCACATTCATCATGACGAATATGGTGACTATAATGAAGTAGCAACTCAACTGAAAAAGGAATTTGCAAGTATTAAAATATTTAAAAACAAAATGGAAACTAATAATTATGTTCTTGAATGATCATTCAAATGCTAAAACTAAATCCCGGGTCGTACGGATCCGTTGATATAATGGGTAAATGTGAATAAGCAAACAGATGAGAGATATAGAATTAATACTCTTCTAAATACTTTTACAACTTTTCCTTTCTTTTTAACGTCTAATTAGTGCATTCACAATAATAAAAGATGAGATGAAAATGAGAAAATTCATATTTACAGCATTGCCTTTATTTTTCTTAATGATAACTTCCATCGCGTTCTCTCAAAGTGCAGAATACAAGATTAACGAATTGATGAATGCCTATGCTGAAAATGGACAATTCAATGGAACAATTCTTGTTAAAAAAGGCGAAAAGATTATTTATAAGAACGCCTTTGGAAAAGCAAATCGCGAGTGGAATATACTTAATACAGTCGATTCTAAATTTTTAATTGGTTCTATTGGAAAACCATTTACGGCTTTAATGACACTAATATTAGTAAACGATGGATTAATAGATCTAAATGCCACCATTAATGATTATATCCCGGAATATTCCGGGCCGGCAAAAAATAAAGCAACCATTCATCAACTGTTAACACACACATCCGGTATTCCTGATCATGGGGCAGTCCCAAATTATTCGAAGAAACGTGTTCGATGGATTTATAATTCAGACCAATATTTACAATTAATCAATGAAGTTGAATCAAAATTTGAACCTGGGATCGGTTTTCAGTATAGTGGAATTGCCTATAACATTCTTGCCATAATTTGTGAGAGAGTAACAAAAAAAGATTTTGCAGATCTATTAAAAGAAAAAATTTTTATACCGCTAGGAATGAAAGACACGAAACATGATAAAAATCTTGATATCGATACAGAACGGGCTGCCGGTTATGAGTATCATTTATTAGAAGGTTATATGAACCCTTCTTATCTTGAAATGTGCCACGTCAAAGGTTCCGGAGGCATTTTGTCAACCGTCGAAGATTTAGCCAAATTCAGTAACGAATGTTTTAAAACTCAAAAACTTTTATCAAAAGACTTATACAAAAAAATGTTCACGCCTTATATGAAGGACTGGCAATATTATGGTTATGGATGGTGGATTACCAACCGTATTATTAACGGTGATTCATTAACCTTGATAAGTCATGGCGGAAGCACAGATGGGTATAAAGCATATTTAACCAGAATTGTTCAAGATTCCACAGATATTATTCTCTTGCAAAACAATTATTTCCGAACAGAGCTCGGAGTTAAATTTGATTATTTCACTACAAATGAGATTATTGACATACTTTATGGTAGAGAATATTCATTACCTAAAAAGTCCATTGCAAAAGATTTGGGTTACATAATCGGTCAAGAAAATATTGATGCAGCTATTAGAAAATATTATACACTCAAAGAAAATAAAAATTATTTTATAAATGATAATGAATTCAATCAACTGGGAAAAGAACTGTATAATAAATACGTATTAAAAGATGAGTCTTATAAAATTTATGAACTAGCGATTCAAGAATTTCCAAATTCATTCATGCTGAATTACTCATTCGGCAAATTATTAAACGATAATAAAAATGATAACTCAATAAATTATTTGAGAAAATGCGTTGATTTGTATATCAGCAATTCTGAGAATAAAGAGTTTAGCGAAGAATATGAAAAAGCGTTAACTCTAATAAAATAATAATAAATACTAAAAGAGCAACTTGATAAATGTAATATGAAGATTGCATTTATACCATATGGGATAAAATTAATTGTAAACAGATAAAAAGTAGAAAAATAAATGTGAAAGTAATTACATTCACTTTCAAAGGCTTCATAATTAATAAATGGAAATAAGGTAATGAAAGTAATAATGATTCTTAAAGCAGGATTAATTGCTGGCTTGATTATTTGTTTAAGTGCAATTACCATGGTTCCAGTTGTTGGTAATGAAATGAATATGGCACTTGCGAAATTCAATTTGCCACCAATTAGTTTAGGTGCTATGATATATTTCTTTATGGTGTCTCTTTCAGTTGGTATAACATTAGTGTGGATGTATGCAGCCATGTTACCCAGATTTCAGCATCGAATAAAGACTGCATTAATTGTTGCGTTGATTGTTTGGTTCCATGGTAATTTATTGGCTAATGCAGCTAATGTTGTATATGGATTTATGCCGGTTAAACTTACTGTAATTGGTACTATTTGGGGACTTGGCGAACTCTTGATTGCAAGTTTAATTGGTTGCCGTTATTATGAAGAATAATTTTAAAAAGATATGAAAAAACATATTTAAGGAAATAAATGAAGATCATAACAAGCATTATAATAATTCTAATATTGATGGCTCATAATAATTCTTTTTCTCAAGAAGCCTCAACTATGGTATCATTTGAACCTCAGCACCTCTTTACTTTTTCCTCTGGAATGAGTTTGCATTCCGTTCGCGATGAGATGATGTCGCCTCTTGTGTATAGAGGCACACAGATTCCAATAGAGTTTTCATATCGTTTCCGCGGTTTACAGAACCGCCATACTTTTTTATTTTATTATGACAACAGCGAACTGAATTCTTCAATTACCAATAAAACTAGAGAATCGCATTATATCAAAAATCTAAATCTGAATTTTGAATATTCATTTGCCACAAAAATTACAGCGCTTGAGGATTTCAACACCACATGTTTCCTAGGCGCCAGATTTTCCAGCATGCTTAATATGAGAAACCAATATTTTATTCAAGGGAAAAGCCACACGTCAGCAGAGCAAATGACTGGTCTTGGTGTTTACATACTTACAGAGACTTCTTTTCAGAACGGATCAAATAACTTCTTGAGTGTTGAGATCAACATTCCATTTATTTCCTATGCTCTTTTAACCAACCGTTACAATGCTAACGTAAGTGAGAAGTTTGACGATCTTAATTTTGAACAAAATATTCTATGGCAGATTTTTAAAAAAGGAGACTTTGTTACTTTAAATAAACTCTTCGAAATTCAGGCAGACATCTCCTATAATATCTTTGTAAGCAACCATATTGGTTTTGGCTTACGGTACCGTTTTCAATATTACTCTTTTGAACAGTATGAATCTCTGTTCCATTCAAAAGTTTTGAACAATCAATTTCTAATTGGCATGATGGTGAAACTATGAAGATTGTCAAAAGTGCTATTTATATTTTCCTTCCCCTTCTCTTTTTTTACGGCTGCGAAAAAATGTTCTTAGAACCAGATCCACAAAATACACCAGAGCAGAACTTCCAAATATTTTGGAATGACTTTGATCGATATTATGCACAATTCTCTATCCGGCACCTTGATTGGGATTCAGTCTATGCAAAGTACCGCCCGCAGGTTTCTTCATTCACTACTGAACAACAACTTTTTAATGTAATCTCAAACATTGTTAGCGGTATCAACGATATGCATGTTAATCTATATACACCGATTGGCGATGTTTACCGGAAAAGCGTGATCCCCAGTTCTTATTCCAGTATGAGACTAATCAATGCATGCAAGTATATACAATGTGGTTCCCCCCAAAACTCTTTAATTGAATACAGAACTTGTCAGAATTCTTCTATCGGCTATCTGATCATTCCAACTTTTAGCGGGGGAGGTGATGGGTTATCTTTAACAGATCCACGGTATTTAGTAATAGATGAAATACTTTCAAAGTGGAAAGACAAGAAAGGTATCATAATTGATCTTAGATGGAATACCGGGGGCAATGGTACCAATGCCGAAATGGTAGCAGGCCGTTTCGCGGATAAGTCGCGAGTGTATGCACAATATCGCGAGAAGATCGGGCCTGGTAAACAAGATTTTTCCTCATGGAAAAATTCTTCTATTGATCCAAAAGGGGATTACCAATTTCTTAAACCAGTAGTTGTTCTTACAAGTCGTGCCACTGCAAGTTCTGCAGAGATGTTCATTATGGCTATGCGTGTTCTCCCGCATGTTACTATTGTTGGTGATACAACCGGCGGTGGAGTTGGCAATCCTGTTTATCGGGAATTGCCAAACGGATGGACTTACCGGTTATCAACAAGATATTATGCAGACGCTCAACGTCGTATAGTTGAGGGTGTCGGAATTTTCCCAGATGTACCAGTACTCACTACTGCTGCAGATTCTTCAAGTGGAATTGATAGGATATTGGAAAAGGGAATTGAAATTATCACGAATTCAAAATAAGATTAAGTTAATCGTAAAATTTTTGAAATAAGATTGCAATCTATATCAAGCTCAATACGATTTCTCTGTACTAAATGATAGATAGGCAGATTCCTCTATATGTTTTTTGTTGATATTGCTCTTTTATAATGACCACTGCAATAGTTTTGCAATAGTCGACTAAGGTAGGTTAAAAGTAGCCATTTTAGGCAATTTCGGATTTAGCGGAAAATAAAAAAGCCCAAATCCATAGAATTTGAGCTTTTATTGAGCTGGCTATGGGACTCGAACCCGCGACCTGCTGATTACAAATAAGGCGGAATCTTATCTTTTCTGTATGTTTTCCAAACATTTTCAAAGAGTACATACATAATACATACACTACGTATAAGGAGAAAAACCATGTACGTAGTAAAAATTCAACGATCAAAATTTTACCAACTCGTTTACTTTGTTGATGGCAAGAGAACAACAGTCTCAACAAAAAAGACAAATCTTTATGAAGCTAATAAATTCTTAGCTAATTTCCGGGTAAAACCAAAGGAGCAACTCAAAGAAAGAATCACTTCTATTTCTTTGTCATCATTCAAAGATGAATATGTTGAATTCATCAAACCAACAAAATCAAAAAAGTATGTACGTTCTGTCGAGCTTTCATTCAGAATGCTAATGAAGGATGTTGAAGATATTCAATTGAATCGTTTGGATCTTCGAACACTTGATAAATACATAACTCATACATACGCTCGAACACAAAAGGGAGCTTTATTATATTATCGAACACTCAAAGCGGCTTTCAGCAAAGCTGTATTGTGGAATTATCTTTCTGAGAATCCTCTTAAGAAAATCAAAGCGCCCAAAATTGCTAAAACATTTCCGGTTTTTATTTCGGAAGAAGAATTGCAATCTATTCTTAAAAACACTCAAGAAAAATTTTTAAGAGATTTATTCACTACAGCATTTTACACCGGTATGCGTGTTGGTGAGTTGGTTAGTATGAAATGGTCTTGGTTTGATTTAAAACAAAATCAAATTACTGTTCAGTGTTCCGATACCTTCACAACAAAAAGTAAAAAGGAAAGAATCATTCCCATTAATCATAATCTAAAAACAATTCTCGCAAATCGTTTCCTTAAGATATTTAGTATTACTGATAATGATTTTGTTTTCTATAAAGCAAAAGGAATAAGACTTAATGAAGACTATGTAAGTAAAAAATTTAAGAAAGCTGTTAGAGTTGCTGGGCTAGATGAGAGAATTCACTTTCATACCCTGCGGCATTCTTTCGCTTCGCTGTTGGTACAGCGCGGTGTTTCTCTTTATGTTGTGAAAGAACTTCTCGGACATGAGGCGCTGATCACTACTCAAATATATTCGCACCTTCAGCAGCAAAATTTGAAAGACGCTGTTAATCTTTTATAATTCGTTTCAAAGCATACTTACACTCCAACTGTGAGTATGCTCTATTTTCGATTTCCTTAAAAATTCTTCCCTCTCAACACCCACTTTCCAAATAAACTCACCCACGTAATACCAAACTATGCTCTTTTTCAAAACCTGTTGTTGAGAGCCCGTTTTTATTAGCATTAGTTCTTTTCCTGTTAGGGTTATTCCCCTGCCGGTAACTAAAAAGAACACAATCTCTAATTACACATTCACGAACTTGCTTTTTCTCATACCCGGAACATTCCAAGCAATGTTTCTTAATCGCTCTTAACGGTGTTAATTTCATTTTATACATCCAGTAGTTTTCGCCGAACCTGGACAATTTCATTTTTCCAATTCGTCCATTTGGACACTTTTTCGTTCCAATCTCGTCCAAAATTCTAAGATTCGTTAAATTTTCCGACATCGCGTCCAACAACTTGTCCAGCTAAAGCTTAGAAAATAAGCAGAATTAAAAGAATACTATAAGTTTGGACGAGTTGGACGACATTTATTTTGTTTCGCCCTATGCATCGAAAAAAGTTGCGTCCATCTCGTCCACTTTTTCTGTATCGCCTAATCTTATATACCTTTCAATCCCGGATTTTCTCTCCGTTACCTTTGTCCCTTTAATCTTTGCCGCTTCTTTTAACCACCGGGTAAACCTTACCAACTGCATTTCAGAATATTCTTCATACTCATTTTTGAAACTCTCGAAGAGTTCTTTCTTCTGGAATTCTTTCCCAAGTTCCAATGCTTCAAAGTATTCCGCAAACTCTTCACACGTCGAATCAATCAGTTTTTTCTTTTCCAAGTTTATGTGTGAACACTGAATCAGTCCGTTACTCAAATAAAGCTGAAGGCAGCCAATCATATAATTATAAAAAGCATTCCATTCATCATTATTCCATTCGTCAAAAAATCTATGACCAAACTCATCAATCGGTTTGTTTATTCTGTTGTAATGATCTGAAAACTCAACAACAAATTGCCGATCAAGTGCAGAATCATCTGTACCATCTATAGTATAGTTCGTAGAAATTATAATTTTCGGTGATTGATGAAATGGAATAATTATTTCATTCTGGTTTTTCTTCTCAACTGTGATATCATCCGTGATGATGGAGAACAGTTTATCGAAGTTGAATTTCTTTGTTACATCATTGAATTCTATAATTGCAGTATCCAATGTTACCGATTGAAAACTAAAACTCTTCGAAAAATTAAAATTCCTTCCATCCAATCGAATCGTCTTTCTCAGTTTGCCAATCGCCTGAGCGACTAATCCTTTTCCGCTTCTTCCATAAGCACCATCACTTAGCTTTTCATCAAGAAAAATCACCGCTTTTGCATTCGTTGAATCTTTGTAATTATGTAGCAAATAACCTATTGCACTCCGCAGAGAAAGAACCCTTTGTTCATCATTCTTACAAATGTTTCTTATAAACCTTTCAAACTCGGGTTCTCTTCTCTCAACAGAAAATCTTTTGTGTATTACTTGTCTATCCCAAATAAACCCATCTAACTCTTCATATCTTTTAACTGAAATCTTATCATGAGAAATTTCCACAAAGCAATTTGAGAAGAAGAGGAACCCTTTCTCTTTTGTGTCGCGCAAGAATTCAAGTTCTCTCGTTTCAAGAAACTCTAAGAATGTCTGAACAAAATGCTGAGGAGCTCCTTTAATTACTGCATCAATTATTTTTATGCGAGGAGTTTCTTTGAAATGTTCATCATCTAATCGTTTTAGATGATCAATCACAAAATCCTTGATGTTGAAAATCTCCACCTCACGAACAATATTCTTGCTTACCTTCAGCAGAATATAACCGCGCTCCAATTGCAGCTTACAAAATCCATTCTCTTCAAGAAATCTCTTGAAGTTCTGTTTTGAAATATGAGTTTTATCATTCTCGATATACCAAAACTTAACGAATGGTTTTTGCCATCCATATTTCTCAGCAACATGATAAACCGTTCCAAGAGTAATCTTCCCGTCATAATCTTTTTGCAATGAATCAAACTTTTTACTAATCTCAAATTCTGAATCATGATAATGTTGATTCCCTAAACTCATCTTTAAAAAATATTTTCTTCCTTCTTCACCAATTGTTACTAAACCAAAACCGATTCTATACCAATCATCATAACAATTGTTCGGTAAATTCATTCCAAGAAACTCAATAGCACTTTCTAATTTCTCTTTATCAAAACTAGTTGGTTCAAATGTTCGTTTCCCAACTTCTAGGATTTCCTTCTCTTTTCGTAAATCACAGAACTCTTCCAAACATTCTAACAATAAATCAGCATCAATTTCTTTCGGTGATTCTTTCGGTTCATCATATAAAAACGAATATCTATTTCCGGATTCATGTTTTGAATAAGGAAGAACTGTTTGTGATTGACTCCATCTCAATTCAATATGATCACACAATCCTTCATCCTTCAGATACAAACGGTAAACACTTTTGGGGCCATTTAATCTTTTATGTAATTGCTCACTTTCGCTAACCTTAATCCAAATATGATATCCGACACCGCTTCCGCTTTTAACAGTCCAAAAATATTTTTCACCAAGTCCAAGACGTTTACAAATCATCTCAACAATACTTTTATCAGTAACATTATCGAAATCAATATTCCGTAAATCATTTATCCCGCAAATTCCACCGATACCGGTTACACTAGCGTTCCATCCAAGATTAACAACATCATTTTCCGTTTGTTCAATCAACTGCCAATTCTCCCAAGCTATCGTTGGTCTCTTACCTTGTATCGGCAGAACATTAAATCCAAAAACGTTATTATAAATCTTTGCCATTTCCAGAAATTGCATCATTTTATCTCTCCGGAATTAATTCTAAAAATCTTTAACGCATTCATTTCCTTTCTTGGGAGGGGGACAAACGGAGTGGGTTCTTTCGCGGTTTTTACTTCTTGCGTTTCACTTCTTACGTCTAGCATTTTGACCGCTTCTCTCAACGAATCCATATTCAGATGGGAATAAATTTCAGTAGTAGAAATCGACGAATGTCCCAGCAGTTCTTTAATCGTATAAAGCGAGACGCCTTTCTGTGCAAGATTAGAAGCGAATGAATGTCTTAACGAGTGGAAGTGAATCGCATTATCCATCCCCGCAGCTTTGCACGCTTTCTTAAATTCCTTTGAATAATGATCTGCAGTAAACCGTTCGTCGTTGTTTTTACAAAACACGAATTCATTTGTCATGCTGAGCGAAGCCTGCAGTGAGTTTTGTCGAACTGTCGAAGCATCCCTTTCTATGAATGGCAAAACACAAGCTTGCCTTTCCGCTAGGCGAAAGGGGGTCCTTTCACTTTTTACCTTTCCCGTTTCACGTCTTACAAGTATTTCAAACGCTTCATCGCAAATCGGTATAAATCTTTGGTTTCTACTTTTGGTAGTAAACTCTTCATCTCCGACAGTGATAACGCGGTTCTGCAAATCAACATTTTTCCATCTCAGATTTACTATTTCATCCAATCTCATCCCTGTATTAAAACCCATCATTACAAAATCTTTTATTGTTTCGCTTTTTATCCAACCACAAATCACCGATAACTGATCACTATTAATAAACACCGGCGCCATCTTCTGTCTTTTGGGTAATTTTATTTTGGTAAAGAAGTTTTCAGAAACATATCCCCAATCTTTCGCCTTGTTAAATGCGGCTTTAAGATTTCTGAAATAAACTACATATCCTTTCCTTACTTTTTGCTGAAGATAAATCAGAAAGTTTTCAATATCCTTTAATTGAATCGAGCTTATTGTTCTTTGCGTATCAAAGAATGCAGTAAGATGGTGGAATGAAAGTTGGACTGATTCACTGTAAGAGGCTGAACGATTGCTTTTAATCAAATACATGTACTCATCAATAAAAACTCTCAGAGTTACAACTTCTTTCGTTTGTGGATTTTGAAATGCTTGAGCTAATTGAGGAAGCATCAATACAAATAATTCAAGGATCTTCTCTCCGGATAATTTTACCGGTTCGTTTTGTGACTGAATCAATGATGAAGGCGCTCCGAAAAAAAATTTCAATATTTCCTTATTACCGTCCATTATTCCTCACTCGAATCTTTTTTGTTTGAGTTCTTATCTTCCACAACGAATTTTATTCTTAATAGTTGTCTTTTCACATGAATCGGTTCCTTGAGAAATTTTCTCTTTTCAACCGGATTAGTCATTGTTTCAGCAATCTTTCTTCGCTCTAATCTTATAAGTTGAATTTCCCTTTCTCTTATCCTTCTCAAATATTCACGGAGCTCATTTTTAACCGCTTCCTTTTCTTCCTCCGTCAACTCTCTGACTGAAATCATCTTCAACATTTTCCACCTCTTTTAATTATGATTTTTTTGATTACAGACGGCTAATTACGTTTCTATTCGGCTTTCTTCGCTCTACACTCTTCACTCGAAGAAATCCACTCATCGATCTCACTCCTAAAAAAGTAGAGTATCTTTCCTGTTGGCTTGTGATGTGGAATGATTTTCTTGTAGGTAAGTTTGTAAAGATAGCTTGGTGCATAACCGAGATAAGCGCATGTTTCTTTGAATGTCATCGGCTTATCTTGATTTTTCTTTAGAAGATTTTCTAACGCATCAATTCTCTTAAGAATTTCTGGAGTGTCTCCGATATGCGTCCTTTCGACATCTCTTCGGGATCTGTTGTTCGCTTTCACTTTGTACCTCTCTGTTAATTGAAGCTCTGGTACAAATATGAAAAGCATTATCAACAAAAAGAATATATCCAACTTTATCCGACTTTACATCAAGTGCCATAAAGTCTTTTTTATTTTTGGCTATAATTAGCCAAAAACATTTAGGACATAATATCGATCAACATAAAGTTGCATAAAGTGAGATGAAGGGATTAAATATTAGCAGCAAGACCGAAAAAGAAATTTCTTTTAGAATATTCCTGATGAATCCACCTGTGTTTGTTGTATTGTCTGTAAAATTTCTTTTTTGCGCTAAATCTTTGAAAGGATCGCCTTGTTGGTTTACAAAGTGTTCTGAGAATATCTTGAACTTATTATTATCGTTTATCGCACCTCTCTTTGCCAGCTCATCAACAAATATTGCAAAAGTGCTGTCGCTGTCTTTCCAAGAGAGAGACGTCAATTCGCTATTTGCATTGCAAAAGCATTTATGTTTTTCGTTACAGAAGTGAACAAGAATCTCGTTGCTTTTGTAATCCGGAAAGATTTCGTTTTTACGGAGTGTGTCAAATACCTTCAGCAATACATCTTTACTTGCTTTCCAAATAATCTTTTTGTTTTTACATATTGATCCGTTTGGTCTAAAACTTTCACCTTTCTTTGTGAGTCTGATGTTCGCGATAGTTTGATAATAATCTAGTAACTGTTGAGCTTGTTCTAAAAATTCATTGTAAGGATCGGTCAATTTCTCAGTTAATACGGTAATCAAAAATTTCGTGCAATCTTCTTTGGTCGAATTGTCATTTTCCCAATTCGCAGAAATATTTTTATCGATATCGGAATCACAGGTGTTCAATTCTATCTGGAGGATCGATAATTTTTTCAGCTCGTTCCTTAAATGTATTATCCAATTATTGCATTGAAAGATTTCAAAAGACAATTTTTCAATTCTATCTTCAATGAGCTCGATCTTTTCTAATTTTGATTGAAGCTGGTCGAAAGAGATGAATTGATATTTCACATGTACCCCATTTTAGTGGGAAATAGTCAATGAATTATCACGCACAAACTCCGCCTTAGATTTATCTATGTACCTTAATTTTTCTTTGGAAAGGATTAAAACGGTAAGAGTAGAAGTTCGATAAGCGCTCGTGTAAGATGATGATCAATTTGTTCCAACAACTAAAAACAAAATAGTTATTTTCGATTAAAAAATCACACTCAAAAAGAAGAAATTTTGTTTCAAAATATGAGAAGGATCATTTCACGCATTTTTTGCAGTCTTGAACTTTTTCTTCTTTTCTTCCAAGAGAAAAGAAGATCAATAAATATTTCTAAAAGCTAATGGCTAAAAGCTAAACGCTTATGGCTCAATTTTTCGACATATCAAAACTTCTTTCCAAACCCCACTTTAAACATCTTCAATCCATTGGCTTGATCGATAGCGTTGCACTCCGCAATCTGAAAATCAAATCCGAGTACAACTAACTTCGCAAGAGCAAAACTCGAACAGAAACAATTTACATCTTTGCAGAAAAATATTGCTTAAGTTACTATTCCAACTGGTAGATTCTTTTTAACAACACTTTTTCCTACTGCAACTTTTGCCCAATATCCAGATTCTGGTCTCGGGATATTTAACTTTTTGCAAATCTTTGCCAATTCTACATCCGAAATATTATATTCCTTGGCCTAAGCGGTCAATGGTTTTGACCATACTTTCTCATATAAATCTTCTCTATTGGTTGTCATTTTATTTTGTCCCATAAGTCTTTCCTTTTTCATGGGCTTATATTTTAATATGATTTGCGTTGATTCTAAATATGGATTCTATTTTTTTCCTTAATAGACTAACAGTACTTATTTTAATCTCTTAATTAGCTACTTTAACCCTTTTCGATAGCAAATTGACAGCCTTTGATAGAAACATCTTAAAATCACCTCTTATTTTCTACACACTTTTTATCCAAGATGCTCTGACGTTAAACATACAGAAGCAGGAGCAATTGAAAGGAATAATAATCTTTATTTGTATACATTTAAAATAGAGATATTATAGTATTCAAAATTGCTTTCAGTACAAATTACAATTCTGCCTTAATTAAAGTTTTATTGTTGTATTAAATCCATAGAGTTTTTGATTTCCAGAACCATTTAAAATTTTCTCTGATAGTTTTTCTTAATATTAAATATTAGTATTACCCATAAGTAATATTTGTTCTTGATTTTAACAAAAACTGGTAGTTTCATTGAAAATTCATTATTATTTTTGGCCTAAAAAATGTTGTCTAACTCATAGAACGATTATAAACAAAACATATACAAACTTTTAATTAACACTAGTTTTGATAAGAAATTTTTATATGTATTTACAAATTAAGAATTTATCTAAACGTCTTTCTGGTAAGCAAATACTAGAAAATTTAAATCTCGAAATTAGAGAAGGGGAATTATTTGCATTTTTAGGTCCAAGTGGCTCTGGGAAAACTACATTATTAAATTGCATTTTAGGGATTCTACAACCTGACGAGGGACAAATATTATTGGAAGGAACAGACATCACACATAAACCATCAAATGAAAGAAATATTGGGATGGTTTTTCAAAATTACTCATTATTTCCCAATATGAATGTCTATCAAAATATAGAATTCCCTTTATTGGCATCTCAAAATAAAAGTATACTTGATTTATTTTATTCAAAGATGACAATTAAAAAGAATAACAGAAACTCTAAAGTAGTAGAAGAAGCTCTTGAAACCGTAAAAATGACAAAGCATTCTAAGAAATTTCCAGATCAATTAAGCGGTGGAGAACAGCAAAGAGTGGCTTTGGCTCGAGCATTAGTGTTCAACCCTAAATTATTATGTTTAGATGAACCGTTAAGTGCCATTGATAAAAATTTGAGATTCCAGTTACAAAATGATATTAGAGCTTTACAAAAAAAATTATCTAAAACTATGCTGTATGTAACTCACGACCAGTCTGAAGCTTTTTTACTATCAGATCGAATTGCAATCCTAAAGGATGGGAAAATATTACAAATTGGGACACCTGAAGAATTATACTATCGTCCCCAAAATGAATTTATTGCTTTATTTTTAGGAGAGTGCAATATCTTTCATATCAAAGAAATTAAAACTGAAGGGGATAGGAAATCAATAATTACATCAACTGGAATTGAATTCTTTAGTGATACATCAATACCTAGTAATAAAAATCTTTTAGCAATTAGGCCAGAATCATTTTCGTTTCTAGATAGTAATTCCTCCATAAATTGTGTTAATGGAATAGTATCTAATAAAATTTTTGTTAACGGTTCTTATAAATATGATATTTACTTGATTTCAAATGAAAAAATTATAGTAATTTCAAACAGTTCGGAAAAAGTTCAACCTTTAATAGGTGAACAAATTAATATTGCTTATAACCCAAACACGTTTATTATAATATAATTATAAAACTTTGGAGACTTAAAAATGAAAAAAATAAGTAAAATTGTTGTTTTCAGTCTTTCCTTTATAATTCTTCTGGCGCTAATATATTTTCTTAGCAGAAATAACGAAGTAAAAAATGAGATTTTAGTTTTGACTTTTGGTGGGGAATTCGCTGATGCCCAGAGAAATGCGTACTTTCTTCCATTTCAAAAAGAAACAGGCATTTCTGTCAAAGAAGACTCTTATAATGGCGAGTATGGTAAATTGAAAGCAACGGTTGAGACTAATAGCGTTAATTGGAATGTTGTTGATTTAGAAGCATCAGCTCTAATTAGAGGTATTAGAGATAATATATTAAGTCCTTTAGATTATTCTGTAATAGATACTTCTGGATTTATTCCCAGAGCTATAAGTAAATATGCCATTGGAACAGATCTTTATTCAGTTTCCCTCGGCTATAGCAGTAAATTTTTTCCAGACTCAAATAATGCTCCGAAAAATTGGAAAGATTTTTGGGATGTTAAAAAATTTCCTGGGTCAAGATGTCTTAAAAAAGACCCCAAATTTACTCTTGAAATTGCATTACTTGCTGATGGAGTGCAGATTGAAGATATTTATACAAGTAGTGGACTAGATGTTGACAGAGCTTTCAAAAGCTTAGACAAAATTAAATCGTATGTTAAAGTTTGGTGGACTTCAGGACAACAGGCAATTCAGTTAATTAGTGATGGTGAAGTTACTATGGCAGCAGCTTTTGGTGCTCGAATTTGGATTGCAAAGAATAAAGATAAGAGACCAGTAAATTTGACTTGGAACCAAAGTATAACGGATATTGAATATTGGGCAATACTAAAAGGAAGTAAAAACCTAGATTTATCAATGAAATTTATTAACTTCGCTACTAGACCGCAACGACAAGCAGATTTTTCAAAAGTATTTCCTCTTGGTCCAGCAAACAATAACGCTTTTGCCCATTTGGATAGTCTCTATGCAAAAAATTTAAATACACATCCCCAGAATTTTAGTAATCAATTAGTTCTAAATGCAAAATGGTGGGCTGAGCATGAGGAAGAGATAACTAAACGATGGAATGAATGGCTAATTAAAAAATGAGAAAGATTTTTATTGATGAAGTATATAATTCCGTTTAATGGTGATCCAGAATTTTTAGATTGGTTATTAAGCATTAAAAAAAACCACCAATTATTTAGTGGTGTCTATTTTGCTGGAAACCCAGAGATTGTCAGTAGTGGTAGAAAACCCAAAATTCAGCATTTCTTAAAAGATGAAGGGAATTTTTTGCCATCCTTTAATTCTTTGGCCTATGATCAATTTATAGAACATCTTATTAAAAACCTATTAAAATGTAGTATTACTCCAATCTTGTTGCTCAATTATAAAGTTACTGACCACACGCTTAAAAACAAAACGAGAATATTAGATTATATTCAAGAATTATATGATTTTGGTTTAAGATCATTTGTAATAGGTGATGTAAATATTCTTAATATTCTTAATCTCAATAAAAGATTTGATAATATCAAATTATATACGTCTGTTTATCTAAGTATAAAGAATGCCGAAGAAGCAAAATATTTCGAAGATATTGGTTTTGATGTTTTGACATTGGAACCGGGTATTAACCGAAGATTAAAATTGATTGAGGAGATTAGGCATGCCGTTAAATCTGAGTTGTCACTATTAATAAACGAAGGATGCTTTCCTTTCTGTCCTTGGCGAATTGGGCACATGGAGTTAGATTCAGCGCAAACAATAGAAGGAACTATAAAAGAATTAGTCTATGGTAGAAATACGGATGATTATAGACAAATGAAGTGCAGACCATATTTTAATGAGGATCCAGCAAAAATTTTAAATAGTACATGGATATTACCCCAAGATATCAAGCATTATGAAACACTTATTGATCAAATAAAACTTGATGGAAGATCATTTACAACAGAAAAACTAATAAAAACAGTTAAATCCTATATTGAAGAATCCTATAATGGAGATCTTAAACATATCATTGGAACTTTCACTGGAATGGATCTCCCATTGGACTCAGGAAAAATTCCAGAGGATTTTTTTATTAGAACTACTGGTGAATTAGTTGATAAAGAATATTTAGATATAATTATTCAGAACATGAAACGAGATTGGAATGGGATTAATACCAATCTGTTTAGTAGATACCTTTATATAAAAAATAATGAGTTTAAAGCATTTGAAAGGTCAAGAAGACTTTACAATAAATCTATAAATATAATTTGGAAAGGTGGCCCAGAAGCTAAGCAGCATGAACGCCTAGCTGCATATGATTTCCCAAATTATATATCCAGAGCAAAGGGAGTAAATATTTGGGATCTCGATGGAAATAAATATGTAGATTATTTAATGTCCTGGGGTACAATAATTCTTGGGCATGGTAATGAAGAAGTAGATAATGCAGTTTTTGAGCAGATAAAAAAAGGGGTATTGTTCAATTTAGAGAGTGAAATTGAAGTCCATCTTGCTGAAAAAATTAAAAGACTAATTCCCTGTGCTGAAATTATAAGATTTTTGCTTACTGGTTCTGAAGCTGCTTCTGTGGCCATAAGAGTAGCCAGAGCTGTAACAGGAAGATTAAAAGTTATTAAATATGGTTACCACGGTTGGCATGAATGGAATCAGACTGATCATCCAGAAGGGATACATCAATTAATACTAAATGATGTCATGAATTTAGAATATAATAAGATAGATAAATTAGAAAATATATTTCTTGAAAATTCGGATAGTATTGCATGTGTAATTATGGAGCCATTTAAAGATGAAATACCTACTGAGAATTTTCTCGAAAAGGTTAAAGATATAACAAAAAAATATGGTGCTATTCTTGTTTTTGATGAAATCAAAACAGGATTCAGACTATCACTTGGTGGAGCGCAAGAATATTTTAATGTAATTCCTGACATCGCAATATTTAGTAAAGCAATATCAAATGGTTACCCGTTATCTTTTATTGCTGGCAAGAAAGAGATTTTTGAACAGGCAGAAAAGCTGTGGGTAAATGGTACTTATCATGGTTCACTACCTTCTATTGCTGCCGCAGACACTACATTAAGTATACTTGAAAAAAATTCAGTATTAAGCAGTATTTGGGAAAGAGGTAGAGAGTTAATGGATGGTTTTAACAATTTAATGGAAGCAAACGGATTGAATGCAAGGTTAAAAGGATTGCCACCTTTACCCAAACCAAAGTATTTTAAAGATGAAAAAGAAATAATGACCAAGTTTTTCTCAAATATGCTGAAATATGGTTATTATTTACATCCAACACATGTATGGTTTCTTTCTTATCAGCATTCTACTGAAATTGTTAAAGAGACTTTACTTGATATGGAAAGAGCTTTGAAATCTTCTTTATAGAGGAATTTTAATGGGAAAAAAATGGGATTCAAAAAGACTATTAATCTTAATACCACTGATATTTATGTCGTTCTTTTTTTTATGGCCCATCTTGAAAATTATTCAAATTTCTTTTGCAGGAGAAAAATTCATCGACTTGACCTTCTTGCTAGATGTGTTTAAAACCCCCCTTTACTTAAAAGTTATTTTGAACACATTATGGATTAGCTTTTTAGTTACCTTAAATACTTTAATAATAGGAGTTCCAATCGCATATCTTTTATTTCAATCCGAGGGTTTGAAATTCCGTTTAGTATTTACGATTGTAATAATGAGTTTGTGGTTAAGTATTCTTATAAGGAGCTATGCATGGACATTAATTTTACAAAGGGAAGGATTATTAAGTAATTTACTTTATCATTTAAATATTATTTCTCAACCTCAGTCGTTTATGTTTTCAAAGTTTGCTGTAGTGCTAGGTATGACTCATATATTATTACCATATATGATATTTATTATCTGGGCAGTTCTTCATTCTGATATAAAATGGTTTTCCAAGGTTGCTTATTCATTCGGTGCAAGCAAGACAATATTTTTATTTAAAGTTTTTTTCCCACTTTCTCGAAATGCAATTCTATCTGGCTCAATATTAGTATATTTATTAAGCGTTGGTTTTTTTATTACTCCAGCTTTGTTGGGAGGAGGTAATTCGGGAACCATTATGATATCAATGCTAATCGAAGAACAGGTTAATACTTTTGCAAATTGGCAAATGGGGTCAGCGATTTCTTTTTTACTGCTGGTTATTGTTTTTTTTATTTTAGGTATCTTTTTATCTATAAAGAAGTTTAGAATAAATTTATATAACCTATTTTATGGACATGCATCCAAATAGTATGGTTCAATCGCTAATTCCCAGACGTTTGCGTCGTGGGTTGCAACCTTTTGCAAAAAGAATATCAACTAGATACCAGGCTGCTTGCCGCGTGGTGATTCATTTCCTAAATTTTGAAACCATTCTCAAAATTCTTTCTTATTTAGGGCTAGCTTTTTTGTTATTGCCCGTAATATTAGTATTACCAATTTCTTTAAGTGCAGATCAATATCTAAGTTTTCCACCCAAATCATTCTCTTTTAAATGGTATCAAAATGTTTTCTCTAATTCTATTTGGTATATCCCACTTATTAGAAGTATAAGTATTGCATTTAGTGTCGGAGTAATATCCGTTCTATTTGGTTTAATTGCATCTTACAGCATGTGCTTTATTGAAAATAAAAATAAAACAATTATTGTTTTTGCATTACTTCTTCCATTGATTATACCTACGGCTATAGTAGGTATGGGGTTGTTATTTTTATATGCCGATTTACGTATTATTGATACTTATCTAGGAGTGATTTGTGGGCATGTAGTTCTCGCCCTACCTTTTTCCATCTTAATAATTTCCACTTCCTTGTCAAGATCAGAGTTGTTTTTAGAAAAAGTTGCACAAGTCTTTGGTGCTACTAGAATTTACAGTTTTGTTATTGCTACACTGCCTCAAATTAAAAGAGGATTATTGATTGCTTTCATCTCCTCTTTTTTAGTCTCTTTCGACGAACCAGTAGTGGTATTATTTATCTCAGGTGCTAATACTAGGACATTGCCAAGGCAACTTTTAGATGGAATTCGTTATAATCTTGATCCAACTGCCGCAGCAATATCAGGTATTTTTATCGTTCTATCGATAATTGTAAACGTTTATTTTGTAATTAAAAATAAAAAAGGTGCTCAGAATTGAGAATAAAAACAATAAAAGTAATACCCAAGGAACACTGGAGTGTTATTAGTTTTTTAGAGATGATTAGCAAATCATATATTAAACCAAAAATAGAAAGCATTAAAAAAGAAATTGAAGCAAAGCCAAAACTAAGAGAATATTATTTTAGTGCATTTCAAAATATAAACTGTATTCTTAATCAAACAAATGAACAATTCTCTTGGACCATCAGTAAAATTCAAAACTCATTAGAAACAAATAAAACAAAAAACTTTATGCAATTAATCGATGATTATGGACACTATTTGTTCAACTCATATTATTATGTTTTTAGTGATGATAATGAATACTTAACTCCTATAGTCCCAGGGTTAGAAAATCTTAATATCTCCTTTACAGATTTTGAGACAGAATTTAAATTTATTTTACAAGACATATTTGATAAAAAATTACCTTGGAGGATTTATGGAAAAGATGATCAAGACTTATATTCTAATGTACTTACTTATGCTAGGCAAATTTTACCATTGAAAGGCGGGATTACTCCTCATTATATAAAAAAAATAATTTCTGGTGAGTATGATTATGTTAAATTGCTAAGACCATATTTAGTAAATAATTTTCTTGGTAGTTTAAGTATTTTACATAAAAGAGAGGATTATAATGCTGGAAATGTTTCTGCAATTATTTATCCTTTGATTAGAGTTGGCGATGATTTTACGACAGTAAATGAAAATAATATCAGAGAAAATTTAATTGGTGCATTTGTACTTACTTCAATAATTCCAAATGTTTTTACAGATGATGTTGATCAACTAGAAACGATATTAAATTGTGATAGTGTTGATAAAGAACTTTTACTTGGATTAAAACCCCATATCAAATATTCCGCAAAGAATATAAAAACTGCGGTGTATGATGAAAAGAATAGATTTCCCATTAATAAAGAAAAAGTTAGAAAGGCTGCATCTAGGATAGTTGAAGCGGAATATTGTAAAAATTCATTACTTTTTTCACTCACAGTAAGTTGTAAAGAATCAATAAAAATTCCAGATGAAAAATTTCGTTCTGTTACTATTCACTTCGAAAATTTACGAAGAGAATTTGAATCAATTTTTCCGACTTCACCAAATTTAAATCCAAAATATGTTTCCAGCCATAATAATCAAAATAATATAAATTACGAATTATTTAACAACCACTGCAAAGTTATAAATAATGTATTTAGTTCCAGTTCTAATTTGATCAATGAAAAATATGCTCTTTCAATATTGAAAGCTTTTAAGGTAATACTACCAGAGGTTTCAAATAATTTATCACAAATAAAATCTTACTATAGCGAAATAAATCTTAACGAAAAATACAAAATATCAATTTTTTCCGATAATTCAATAAGTACAAGTATACTTGAAGAATTACGGAAGAATTTTAATAGCATTTGTGAAAGAGAAGAATTTGAATTACCTGATGGTGAAAATCCACAATTAATAATGATAAAAGATATGTGGATTAGGGACTATGCTATTATTAAAAGTGGCAATTATAGTAAAGAAAAAGATTTTTTTAATATTTTTAATTTATTAGCAAACTTTAAATTTAGATCTATTTTTCTTTTAAAGAAAGAAGAAGTGTTTCTTCCAAGACCTGATTCAATACCGAAAGAATTTCATGATTTAATTTACACCTTTGCAGGTTTTTGGTTACTACAGAATATTTGTAAAATTTTTACAACACCGGATTTTATTAAATTAAAACGCTTTGAGGGAGGTGAATCTCATCTAGATTATATCTCATATTTTGGATACGATTCAACTTATATACAATCCATAGTAAATAGTATTAAAGAATTAAGTCAGAATTCTGAAATTAATAATGAATCATTACTAGCAAAATCGGTAGTAAGAGCATTGAATTTTTATGGAATTGGATTGGGAAATTTTTTAAAAGCCATTGAGAATGTTAAAAAAACCGATAATAAATATTTAGTTACTAAAAATGAAAATACTGTATTCTCTTCTTTTTATAGAGAATACTTGAGAGAGGAGTTAGGTAACACTAGTGAATCGGAAAGTTTTCTTCGGATATTTAATGGAAAAATTCTAGGTCTTTCAATTGATTACAAGAATGATTCGGACCAAAGCTCCTATCTTAGAGATTATAAAAGGGGCGTTAATATTGTATTGAATATTAGACCTCATAAAGGAACTAATATTATTATCTCATTTGAAGCGATTGAAAGTTATCAAAATATGCTTTTGTTGTTTGAAAAGGATACGATAATAGATGCTCAAAACAAAATTCAATTTAATGTTGAACTAACTCCTTGTCTATTTGCAAATAATTTTTCCGACTGTGCTAAACAAATTTTATGTTATTACAATTACATCAGTGTTGGAAATGAATTATCACCTTTCCCTAATAGTGATGAATTGAAAGATTTAGTAAATGGAAAAATTTTCCATACTACAAAACAATCTAGCTTATCAAATCTAGAATTATTATGTGAACTGACAAAAGATCTTGCATTTGAAGAAGAAAAGAAAAATGAAGATCTCCTTAAAAAGGAAAGGGAATTAAAGAAAGCTTGGGCCCATACAATAGGAAATAATTTAAGATATCTTAGTGGGCTATCAAATTGGTCCAATAAACAATTAAACTATTTAATTAATTCTAATTCAGAAATCTCATCCAACCCCTCTATTCTGAAGATATCTAAATGGATTGATAAATTAGAGAGAGAATCCAATCTGCTTTATGATTCCAATGAAGCATTATATCGGTTTGAAAGAGAAGATATTATTTATGATAAGGATATAGGTGGACAATATTCATTAGAAAGTCCTTGTGTTAATGCATTTTTCAGAGTTTTTCTTTCATACATTTATAAAATAGAAGATGGGAAGCCAGAATTTAAAGATTATTTAATACCATACTGTGGCTTTGATCTAAACGAATTTACTGATAGAAAACATTATGTTATAGGGTTAGAAGATTTATACGGAAATCTTGAAATAGCTAAACTAGAAAATCCTGAGGAAAAGGCTACGATAGAAAAATTTTTAATGGAGCAAAGTAAATTGGATTTTACATTTACAAAACTAATTAACAGTTGTTCAGATAAAATTGAAAGTTTATTTGAGAAAGAAGACAAGCTTACACTAGAACATTTGGTCAACTTTTTGATTGACCCTATTATTGATAATATCAGTCTTTTTGAAAGCGTAGAAATCAAAATAGATCCAAGTTTTAGGACTAATAATTATGTTGCATGGAGTGTAATCGGTTTTATGTTCCAAGAAATTTGGTCAAATGTAATAAAATATTCAGGTAAAGATGATTTTGGAAAACGATCCTTTAAATTAATAATTGATTCAAATGAAAGAGAGAACAGCTTTTATTTAGAAAATACTACGAATAATGTCGATGAAACATTTAGTAGTAAGAGAACCAGTGGGCAATATGCAATCAAAATGTATATACCTTCTTTGCTCGGAGCAAAAAAAGTAGAGGATTTAAAAGTTGATACTTTTTTTGAAAATAAAAAATTCTATATCAAAGCGAAAAGAGTATTACAATGAAAAAAAACTGGCAAATATTTCATTTAGAAGATCAACCCAGCAAAAGTGATTACGCGGTGATTTCGATTTCTGATAAAATTTTATCTTGTTTTAAGACAGAAAAGATAATTAATGGGAAAAACGTTTCTCTAAAAAGTTTATTAGAAAGCGGTGGACATGTATTTGGAGAAGACGATTTTTATTGGGAATCAGAAGATGTTTTTAATAAGGTTGAAGAGAAGAAAAATGAAAAAGAATATTTTATTTCTACACAAAAAAGAAGGATAATTAATAAAAATGATCCATATGATTATAGATTTCCTATATATTACATTGCGACTACTTTATCTAATGGGTGGAGTTTTGTTGAAAGTTTCATAGAAAAGCATAATGTTGACATTATTTTTCTTGATATAAAATTACATGAAATGGCTAAAACCAACACTGCACTTGATAGAATTGATCGGATAATTCTAGAGGAATACTTAATGAAATTGAGTAATTCTAAAGATGTATTTTCTACAAGAAATTTAGATGCATTTAGAGAAATGGGCGGGATTATTGTTTTTGGAAAAATTATGAGAAGCTTAAAAAAAATAAAACGAAAACCAATTGTTGTCATTCAAACAGCTTCTACTGTAATTGACCAGTATTCTTCATTTGAATTTGCTTTTCCGGATGATGTAATAGTAATAAGAAAAATTCAAAATGCAAATGGAGGTAACCAAACTTCATTTTATGATCAGATTATTGAAAGAAGAATAATTAAAATGTTAGAAAAAGGTGAAATATCAGCCAATAAACTTGGGGTGTGTTTAATAAAGATTATGCAGTTACTACCTTCAGAAAAGGTTGAAGATTACAATGAAATAATAAATACTAGTTTGGATTCAACAACTGAGGGATGGGTGTTTGGAGCTTTATTCCCTTGGATTGCCAAGGAAATTTTACAATGTGAAAATAAAAAAGATTTGCTTGAAATTATTAAACCTATTCAAAAATTTTGTCATCAGAACGATTGGACATATGAGCTAAATCAATTTTTCGAACGTCTTCCTCTTAGATTTTTAACTCACCCTCATCCTAACAATAGACAAACTTCATTAGAAGAATTTTTTGAAGAAGAAATAGAATGGAATGGAAAGCTTGACGAATTAATTAATAGTGGTTTAGAAGAAAACATTAGGAAAATAATATTTGATAAAACTCCCAGTTTTATTCTTGAAGCAATTAAGGACCCCGAGAAAAAACTTAGTTATCGTCCGATAATTACTTTCTCAAAATATTTAGAAAAGATACCATTCGAAAATAAAACTATACTTGAACATATGAAGGTATATGCCGAAGTTAAAAATCCGCAAAATCCTTGCCTTGTTGATAAAGATTTGTGTAAAAAAACTGAATGTAATGCTTATTGGCTTTGCAAGCTCGAAAATATAAAAGAAAAATTCAAAGGAGATCCTTTAACTAAAGTTTTAGAAATAATTAATTCTTCTAAAGACAAATTCCCTGGAATACCTATTTCAATTATAGATAAACTTTCTATTCCTGAAGAAATTATTGGATCACCTAATAAAATTGAAATTGTAAAATATGGTAACAATTTCCAGATAAGTATTGCGAACGAAGTAAAACTAGAAAGATGCTATACTGCGTGGGACTTGCTACAAGAATTATTTGAAAACATTATATTATTAACGCAAGAGAAATGTGGAAAAGAAGGAAAAAGTCCTGAGATTAAATTCGATGTCCAATATTCACCTGGACATAAGAAATTACTTCTAATTATAAAAAATAATATTGATTTCATTAATCTTCAGAAACATTTTATTGGTATAGGAACTTTCGACAGATGTCTTAAGTCTATGAAATTTTGGTCGAAGATCTATATTTGTTCTCAAAAACAGATACGAAATATTTTTTTATCTGATGATATTGAATCTTATCGTGAGTTAGAACAATCTATAGATGGTACTTTATATATCATTTTATTATCAACGGAAGAGAAGGTAAAATGAATATAATCTTATTAGATGAAGGGAATCACTCTATTAATATAAGCGGTATTACAAAATACAATTCAGTACTAGATTATTTGAAAAATAATTATAAAACTAATTCATCAAATAATATTTTTATAATTCATACTTCTGATTCTATCTGGGAGCAACAGACAATTACACAAATTGATAAATCATTTAGAACAAAAGAATTTTTGAAATATGACAATCTTATGATGTTCCTTTATAAATACTATTTAACAAACAGATTTATTTTTTTTAGTGGCGGGACAACATCTTACAAAAATAAAATCAATAGTTATTCTTATCAGAATTTATTCGAAGATCTTTCTAATACACTACAAAAGGAAAAACATTGGATTCCTTTAAGTATTAGTCAAGTTGAAAGTTCTTTGGATTGGGATAAGATTAAAATTGGATCCATTAATAATGAAACATTTATTAAAGATTTTATAAAAGAAAGCAAAGAGAAATTAAATTTTTTAATAGTTGCGTTAGATATGCTTATACAAGGTTATCTTGCTATTCAGGCCCCAAAATATTTGTTTGGTGGCGAGAGCAACATTGAAGTTGAAGCCCAAAAAGTCATTAAAGAGAATAACCTTTTTGCTAATGGTAAGGAAGTAGCCGAAAAAAGGACTGCCTTTGATAAGATAGTTAATTCGAAAAATAATTTAGAAGATCCTGAACCTTATTGGTTTGATGTTTTAAGAGAAGAAGTAGAAAAAATTAATACTATCGATTTAAAGATAAAATACAACCTTAAGAAGGACTCTTCTATTTTATTGTTATGGAAAATATTACGCGGAGATTGTTCGGATAAAGGTGATGGTGTTAAGAAAATTCCAAAGGATCAAGAAAGTTGGACAAAGTTAGTATTATCAGTTCACAAAGAATGTCATAATATTATGATAGAACAAAAAAAAAGTTTGATCGAGGAATTTGAAAATAAAAGATCATTACTTAATCACGATTTAGTAAAGAATGCATTTCTATTAAAAATGGGTGAATTAAATAAAAACTTAGATTTGAAAACCAGGAGTATGTTTATTTATGATTACCTTAAACATATTTCTAATGAGAAAGTAATAGTTGATGAAGTATTTCAAGCGCGATATGAGAGTGTTGTATCTGCAACAAAAAGATGGCCTGAAGTAAAATCAAAAGTCGAATCGTTTTTATTAAATGATATAAATGAATTTGAATTTGAACCAACAGCTGAATTTGAAAATCTAAGAAATCAATTAATCGGAATAGATGATTGTATAGTTAATAGAATTGACATGTTTATTAATAATATCAAGTCATATGTACATTTAACAGATGATGAATTGAATAAAAACTTGTTTGATTTTTGGAAAAATGCAGATGATCTACACCAATTAATAAGCGCTCTTCATATGATTAAATTACCTAATAAATATTTCGACATAATTATTTAATGAAAAACACCACGAAAATATTGTTTATTGATGATCAATGGTGTCAACCTGAAGAGAGAAATACTATTATTGCAGCTTTTGGTTCTTTGTTAACAAAAGACGCACCTTGTGAATTTTTCTATGAAACCGCAGAAATATCTCCGAACAAATTTTCAACCGAAACAGTTCTAAGGAAAATTAGTGAAATTGAAACCCTTGATGTTATTATACTGGATATAATGTTTGGAAGTAATACTAATAGATTTGGTTTAGAAATACTTGATTCAGTAAGAAGTAAATATCCTCTGTTGCCGATATTTATGATGACATCCGTTGAGAATGATCTGGATGTTCTTGAAAGATCTATGGAACTTGGGGCAAACGAGTATCTTGTCAAAAGACCCACAGTTGAAGAATTAGAAAATTTGCTCAGAATTTATACGAATCCAAATGTTTTTGAATCAGATTATGCATTGTGGGGAAATTCTGAAAGTATTAGAAAAGTACGATCTCAAATCGTTCGTGTTGCAGCAAGTGGTTCGGCTTCTGTATTAATTAGGGGTGAAAGTGGAACGGGTAAAGAATTAGTTGCCAGATCAATCCACAGACAAGGTCCGAGAAAAAAATATCCATTTATTGATAAAAATTGTGCACATTCAAAATCAGAACTATTAGATGATGATCTTTTCGGACACGAAAAAGGAGCTTTTACTGGCGCAGAAAGACAATTAATGGGTAGAATTGAAAGAGCTAATAAGGGGATTCTCTTTTTAGATGAAATAGGAAGTATGCCACTTGAATTACAAGGAAAGCTGTTACGGATTCTTGAAACCAAAACCTTTCAAAGACTCGGTGGAAGCCAGAATGTTATTGTTGACTTTCAATTGATTACAGCAACTAACCAGGATATTTCTTCCCTGCTAGAAAGTGGTCATATTCGAAATGATTTTTTCTTTCGAATAAAACAGTTCGAAATTAATGTTCCCCCCTTGCGTGAAAGGAAAGAAGATATCCCGATTCTAGCAGAGTTATTTCTTAAAAAATTTAAAAATGGTACAGGTGCATCATATAGAGCTAATTTAATAAGTAGTGAAGCTATGAATAATCTTGTATATTATAATTGGCCAGGAAATGTAAGAGAATTAAAAAATGTTGTTGAAAGAGCAGTTATTATTTCAAAAGAAGAGGTGATAGAAATAACACATCTTCCACCTGAGATTTCCCAAATTTCTGTTAATAATAGCAAAATTTCATCAATGACTGTTTTAGATTTTTTATTAGATCAAAATCCGGTAATATGGCCTGAACAAAGGATTATTTCTGAACTGAAACTTTTGATTCAAGCTAAGGAACGAATTAAATCTTATAAAGGAAACCAGTGGAAAGCAGAATTTATGAGATTAATGTTCCCTGAGAATAAGGCGCAAAGTGCAAAGGGTTTTAATGATTTAATTCGTAGATTGACTAAAGGTCCGTGGGGATTTCCAGAAGTTGAGAAAAATCATACAATTAACGAAATGATCAACAATTTATTATCATAATTAATCTCATTGAGAAAATACTATGGTTAGATATAAACTAATAGTAATTTCAGATGTTTTAAGTCATAATTCTGGATGTTTATCAAAATCTGTTTTTCAATTGTATGATACTTTATATAACTATAAGGATTTTTATCCTTCCGAATATGATATTGCTTCCCACATCGATTTAGAAAAAGTACTAAGTGAACTTAGTCCTTCATGCAAGAAAATAATAAGTTTTAAAATTGACTATGATTTGTACCGAACCAACAATTCAATAATACCCAGTTTTCATATAACTGATATAAATTTTATAAATTTCCCAAAAACTCAATTAGATTATCAAGTATTTCATTATTTGATTTCATTGGAGATAAAAAACTTATTTTATCACAATTTCATAAGAAAATATTCTCATGACCACGAGAGAGATCTTGTTAATTCCAAAATTGGTTTGCTAAAATGCTATTGTGATAATTATAAAATTATCAGCTCAATTGAATTAGATAAAATCAAGAGTGAATCTGTTATAATACTAGGTACACTTCTAAATGAATTTAAGGATGATAATAATGATTTACAACTTTCGGAAGAGATAGCATATTATCGCGCTGTTATTGAGCACTTGATAAAGTTGATCAATAATCTCAGTAATAATTCAGAAAAGGCATTGTGCGTTTCAATTTCCGAACACATAAAAATCATTTTTGAATTAATATCGTGTTATAGTAAATGAAAGATAAAATATTAATAATTGAAGATAAGTATGATCTTTGGAAAGAACTTTTAGATCGAGTATTTCCAGATGAGCATTATGAGAAAGATCTTATAGATATTGATGATCAATCATGTCTCGAAAGAATGAATTTGAGAGATTATGTTCTTGTGATTTCTGATTATTATTTACATAACAGCTCCGAAAATGGAGTTCAATGGGTCAAAAATAGAATTAAGTCAAAGGATCCATCTCTCCCGGTAATATTTTGGACGGCATCTAAAAATCCGGATATAATTCAAGATATGATGATTGGTGAAATCGTTTTTTTCAAGAAACAACTTGATATCGATAAGTTCAGGGAAAAAGCAGATGATTTAATAAACATTCGAAGAATGAATAGAGATTTTAAAATCTATAATGATTTTTTTAATCTGAGAATAGAGAAGAAAGAATACAGGTCCCTATGTAAAAGTGTATATGAAAAAACCGCAAGATACTTGGAAAGTTTTTTTGCTCACAGCAAATATCACTCGGTGTTTAACGCTCACGGCTTAATACACATTCAAAATGTGATTGATAATTTAGCAACAATTCTTTTTTACATCGAGGGGAATAATCCTAAATGGATAAGTCAAGAAGACTTAGTTGCAGCCTTTATATCGGTTTGTATACATGATCTTGGAATGATGCCGGAATATTATGAAGATAATCTTGAAATTGAAAAATTTAGAGAAATTAGAAAAAATCATTGCAATAAAATATATAGATGGACAATTTCGAAATATTTAGATGAAATCTTGGACATTGATGATGCTCTTCTTGGTACATATTACATCAGAGAAAAAATAGCCCTAATATGTCTTTATCATGATTGTCAGTATTCCTATGGAGATTTTTTTGATAGCGCTGAATATAAATTTCCAGAGGTCTTTGAGATTAAAAATAAGTTTTCTATCTCTGATAAGAGGTTTGTCAAAATTTTAGCTGGTTTAGTTTCGCTCGCTGATAAGATAGATTATGGTCCATCGAGAGTCCCAGTTGGTCCATCTAGGAAAAGTAATTACAGAGGGGTAAGAGATGAATTTGAATATATCAAAAATCAATTATTAATCAATGTTGATTATTCAATTAGCGATAAGTTGTTGATTATTTTTAATATTCCAGCGTCCTTTGATGCTATCGAGCTCAAGGAAGGAGAAAATTACTTTAATGTCTTTGCTAAAGAAATACGTATTAATAATAAAATTATAGACGGGAAGGCTTTAGAAGCTGCTCGAAAAGATTTACAAACTAATGTGATCGAATATTCATGGAATAAAATAAAAGAAGCATTTTACAATTGTGGCAATCCAATTTTGGAATCCTTAAATATTGTAATAAATGAAATTATTTTAGGAGAAAAGGAAAGAAAGTTTTTTGAACATTTAGAAGGTCTATTTCCGGAAGAGGACGGGGGTCTTTCAATTAATAAAGACGTAAGTCCAATAGGATCTATTTGTTCTTATATTTCAAAGTTATTAGAGATAGAGATATTCTCAAAGAAAAATTTAACTGATGGTTTCTCAGGAGAGCAAACATTTTTGTTAGATAATAATCAACAACATATTTGGTCCTCAAAAGACAATCCGGTAAAATATAAGAATCAGAAAAAGTTTTTGAAAATTGGAAATTATGACAGAGTTCATAAAGAGGTTAATAACTATGTTAAATATGCAGTTCCACTCATAAGACAATCTTCCCTTATAGGACATGTGCAGGAATTCAAATATTTAGATTATGGTTGCTTTATTGGAAGCATAATACAGGATCAGAACGCAGAAATAAATAGTCTATCTAATATTATTAGAAAAGAATCTGATTTTAAAATTAAAATAGATCTAGCTCTAGACTTTATTACAAGTACACTTTCAATATTTTTTGAATTTATCGAACCGTTTAGCTCAAAAAATCTCGTGTTAGAATTCTATAACAAGAAAATAGGTCACAAGAAAAATAATCTAAAAAAAATCTCTGATTTAAAAGAAAGAATCCTGATAAAAAACGTATATAATAAATTTGAGTCTCTTCTGGTATTTCTTGCGAATGAAGATAGAATTAAGCTTCATTCCTCAATAATTCATGGAGACTTCACATTTAGGAATGTATTAAAAGCAAAAAACGATTATGTTTTTATTGATTTTGCGGAATCCGGGTTGGGGCATTTTTTCTATGATTTCGCTAAGCTTGAGCACTACTTACGCTTTGAATTACTTTTTTCCAACGGTACTGAAGAAAGTATTCAGAATTTTCTATCTGGAAATTCTGATTCGAGAAATTCGCTAGATGAATTGACAAAAAATATTTGGAAAATGTGTTGTGAAAAATTTAGTCCTTACATTTTTATTAAGAGTAATTTAGAAATCGAATTTTATCTAGCATACTGTTATATGAATGTATGGAGTATGACTTTCTCTAAAGATTATAATCTTAGCTTAGAAAAAAGAGCAGATATGGTTGAAATGTGCATTGATAAAGTTAACGATTTATCAAGAAGTGTAGACAACATGTAACTTAATTCTGTATAATTATAAATATAGATAGGATGGTTAAGACCATCCTATCTGAAAAATTTATCTTATTTTATAGAGTTTTTATATACGTTAAGCCGTTTCTTCAAAATCGTAATTCCTCCGCTTTGATAATCTACTAACTGAACAATAGTTTTACTAAAATAAGTCTCCCAAAATTTCTGTAGTAAACGATACTGTAAAATTTTCAATCTAGGTTGATCACCAGTCATTACAACAACGTCGCATTTTTCATAAGGTGGAATTGAAAGCCTTTGGAGAATGCTGTTTATATCAGCTTGTGAATTAAGGGATTTATCAAGATTCAATTCCTCTGTTTCGTTTACCATATCAGAGAATATTATAATCATGTTATTTTGATTTTTCTCAATGTATTTATTTGCTTGTTTAAGACCTCCCAAAACATCAGTTCCCAGTGCATATTTACCTCTTTCTTTTAAAGCATAATTGAATGTGGAATCAAATATCGTAGAAACATCCTTTAAGAAGGTCGAAATCCTCCTATTTTTTGGGCGCTCCCCACTTACTGGAGAATCAAGCTTATACTTAAATGTTTTTGCATTCATATCAGCGTGTAGTAACTCTGTGCTTCCAGTCGCACTTCCATAGTCGATAGGAAGAACGGTTAATTGATCTTTCTCTCCCAGATTAGCAATTATTTCAGTATTAATTGTGTTTCTATACCACTCCTGTGTTTTTTGCGGAATGCTTTTAGAAAAATCTAGAAGAATTACAATGTTTGTTAATTTTTCATTTTTTGAAGTGCACGAGAAAGATAGAAACACTACTATAATTAGTAAAAATTTTCTAAACATTTTTAGCTCCTATAGGTTCTAAATGGAGACGACTAATTGCTTGCTGAATTAATTTATTAACCTCAGAGTCTCTTTCACAGCCGAAATAAAAGAGACCACGTTCTACATAAATCACATCTTCATATTTGGTATATGTAGCTTCATCAATTTTAAAATTTCCAGAACGTTTTAAGTTTTTTAATTCCACAAACAGTTCTTTATCTTGCTCATCATATTCAATTCGCCAAATTCTTTCAAGTTCTTTAACTAACTGCCAGTACTTTTCAATTATTTCTTTGTAAATATTCTTCATCTCTTCTTCAGTCTTAATTTTATCTTGACTATACTTATTCAACTTTAATGTTTGCTCACGCCATTTTTTCCATTCTTTGTAACGGATGCTATTCGTCAACTGTTCACCTTTTAAGAAGGCTAAAAATATTCCAAGAGCGAAAGTAACGCCTAAGGTTAAATAGGAAGCCCATGAACCGACTTTTTGCAGATTAGCAACCTCTTCAGCAGTATATCCAGTCAAATCCATTTGTTCCAAATAAAAGATTCTGACTAATGCTGCTGCAAGAATAATAAAGAAAGAAATAAATACTAATACATATCCAACAATACGCATGTCTCTTGCATTTTTAATATCTGCATCCGTCAGACCAAGTTCCTCTCTTTTACTGATTTTAATCCTATATTCAAAATGTTTAGATACTGACCAATTCAAAATAATCATGACAACAGTACCAAGAAAAAGTGCCAAAACAAGTTTTAAAGGTTCATTTTCGATCGGGATAAATACCTGAGCTGTCAAGTAGTAAAGTCCAGTCTCTGCTATAATAAAAAGGAAAACAATTAATTTAAAAAATATGTTTTTGGATTTTATTTGTTCTATTTCCTTCTGCCGAAAATCCCCATCAATACCTGCAAGTTTTTTGTCTTTAATATTAATTTTTTGAGAAAGCATTTCGAAATGTTTAATTAAATCATTATAAAGGTTTTTAATTTCCGAAACACATTCGGCCTTTAATCGTTGTGTGTTTAATTTCAACTTGTGAGAAATATTGATTTGTTTTTTTAATTGGCGAACACGCCACCATCTAAAGACCCAATTTGACATTTTAACTCCTCTTGATTTGTAAGAAATAGTTTATGAATTTATCTTGAAAGCATCATCAAGCTTTATGATAAAAGAATTTTCAAACATTTCATTGTTGCAAGAACTTAATTAACTTTATAATCATATTGAATATAATCTTAAAATTAATTCCAACTAGCTATTCATTGAATATTTATTCCTAGATTTCTTACTAACTAAGTTGGCTTTATTTTTATCTTCAGTAAATTTTTCGTAAATAGTTCTTAAACTAAATGGAATTATTGGTTGGCCATTTATTAGTGTTGAAACATAAGCATTCCAATTTGGTAAATTTGATAAATAATTATTAATAACATAAGGCGAAAATCTTTTTTCTAAATATTCAGCATCTTTAGGACCTACTCGGAAAGAAACAATGGTTCCAACATTTCCGAATATAGAATTTATTATATAATCTGGTATTTGTGATATAAATTGATTTGCTAATATTAGGTTGATTCTGAATTTTCTTCCTTCAGATAGTAGGGTTACAAAATTTTCAGTAATAATACTCTGGAATTCATCCACATAAACAAAGAAATCTTTCCTGTTTAATTTTGGGATCTTTGCTCTCTCCAAAGCAGCTGATTGAAGTTTTGCCATTATAACTAAACCTAAAAAGCGTGAATTAATCTGTGATAATTCTCCTTTTGCTAGATTAATAAGAAGAATTTTTTGCCCATCCATAATCTTGTTAAAGTCTATAGTTGAATGAGGTTGAGCGAATAATTTTCGAAGTAGTGGATCAAAAAGGAATTGTTCAAACTTGCTATTAATATAGGCGCCTAAAGAAGCACCTTCACCGCCAACCCGTAAATAATCATACTGAGGTAGTACATTATCTACCCAATCATGTAATAATGGGTCATCGATTTTTATTGGGATCCATTTCTTCCAATAATCTTTCTTTTGGAAAATGTTGTAAAAGTCTAATAAGGTTCCTGGTCTATCTGGATTAGACATTACTAATAATAGATTCATCTTCACATGCTGGTAAAAAATCGGGCCTGTAAATTGGGCGCTTGAATTGGGACCATACTCATCCTGAAGCAATTTATTAAGAATAAATACCATCTCCTGAGCAATAAAATGTCTTTGTGATTCATTTTTGTATTCAAGCAAATTAATACTGACAGGGAACTCTGAATCTGTTGGATCAATTAAAACGACATCCTCAAGTCTCTTTGTTGGGATACAGTGTAATAGATCTTTGTACAAATCTCCGTGAGGATCAATAACGCAGAGTCCTTCTCCGTTTTCAATATCTGACAGTATCATTTTTTTGAGTACACTTGATTTACCAGTTCCTGTTTGCCCAACTATGTACATATGACGCCTTCGATCATCGTGATTAAGACTGATTAATTGAGTTTTACTACCAAAAATATTTAATCCTATGCTAACGCCCTTGGGTGATGCAAGTCCAAAAGCGGGTAATGAAGGTGCGCGTTTGATATTAAGGCCTTCCAAGTTTTCAGGAGAAATAATTGGTAAAGAAAATGCTGATGATGCTTCTTTGAAATCAAACACATAAAGGAGATCTGCCAATTCATATGGTAGAAGTGTATGTCGATAGATGTGAAGAGTGACATTTTTAAAACTTTCTTTTATCGAACTAGATTCCTCTTCTGGATGAATTCTATACTCAAATCCTCCAGCAATAATTTCTTGTTGATTCTGCAGCCTACTCAAGTGTGTTTCTCTTCCATTAGAAAAAATGTTGGCAAAAGTATTAGAAATTATGGGAGAGATTGTATCAGTGGACCCAAGTTTTATTTGCATTCGCAAAGGATTACTATTAAAAGTATTGATAAATCTGTACTGAAATGCTTGATAAAGCCGTGCACGTTCTTTTAGCGAAGGAAATATTTGTTCAGGATCGGAAGATGATGAAATATTCAATTGGGCATATCTTTCGCAAAGGAGCACTTGAAAATTGATAAAATCAATTAAGGCATTATCGACTATACACGGTTGGAGAGTAATAGAAATAATATGTGGCTCTGATATCGATATTAGTTGCTTAATCAAAATGTTATAAAACGATTTTGATCTTTCAAAAAGTGAAAAATGCAAAATTGAATTATTACTTTTAGTGAGTTCGTAAGATATTTCCTTTTGAGAAAAACCGAGTTGATTAACTTGATTAGTTTTAAAGGTATCTAGTCTTATCAGTTCAACTTTTCTGGTAATTTCAGCAGAACTCTTAATTACAAACGGATCTAGAACAGAATCATATTCACTGTTCGAGATTTTAATGAACTCATACTCTGAAAAAGAATTTTCCAAGAGTGTAAAAAACCCGTCAGTATAATTTTTGAATTCTGCTTTATTTATTTTATCTGCTATAATTATCAAATAAAAATTTACTCCAGCTTTCCCACGTCTATTGTGATCTGGATGTGAGATTATTCTCAATTCATATCTAAAACGGCTATCATTTTTTATAATGCTGGAATTTAACCAATCGACTTGACGATGTGCGTATGATGCGTAAACTTCTGCAGATATCTCAGTTTTAATGAAAATGAATGATGAGATTTTGATAATAAAAATGTTGCTAGGTTTTCTACTAGATTTTTTTTCCCGCATAGGATTTTACTTTTAATGAATTTCAAGAATTAATTTATTAAAATTATTTCAAAGATATAACATTATTTCGACATAGCTTTATTTCAACAAAACGAGAAGTTGGATCGATGAGAATATTGTCCTAGCTTAAGAAGATGATGGCCCTCTACCAATTTACCAAATTCTCTATTTCTCTCAATTATTATCTCGTTCAATATTTCTGTAAATAGCTATTATCCACAGAAAAAACGAACATACTTTTTCTTTACATCTTCTTTGGTATAAGATAATCCCAATTCACCAACAGCGAAAAAATATGTGGTTCAGAATCAAGGTAAATTCACTATATTTACCTTGTAAAAGAACCACAGTGATATCCATGGATAAAATAACAGAAATATTTAAAAAAAATAACGGCTACTCACGTATGATTGATCTAAAAAAAGCTCGAATTCATACTAGATCGGTAGCTCAAGCAGTAAAAGCTGGTATAATCGAAAAGGTAAAACCCGGTCTCTACAAACTTGTGGATTACAATTGGGATGAACACGGCAGTTTTGCTGATGTCTGTAACTCAAACAAGAAAGCTGTTATTTGTCTTCTCTCAGCCGCATCTTACTTCGAACTCACAACATTCAATCCATCCGAAGTGTATGTTGCAGTTCCAAACAATACTGATAAATTTGTTCTTCATTATCCACCGATAAGAGTTTTTTATTTCGCAGATAGCTACTATGAGCATGGTATTGAAACTCTACAAACAAAAAGTGGAATCGTAAGAATTTATAATAAAGAAAAAACAATTGGCGATCTTTTCCGTTACATGAATAAACTTGGAGAAGATATTGCTGTCGAATCGCTTAAAGAATATCTGAAAAATCGAAAGAAAATGAATATCTCGAAACTTCTAGAATATTCAGAAATTTGTGGCGTAAAGAAAAAAATGGAACCGATGATTAAAGCTATCCTATCATGAAAGAAAGGAAAGAAATAAAGAATATAGCCGCTTCGGTCAAAGAACGATTGAGGAATATCGCAACTCAAACCGGAAAAGAATTCCAGAGTATTATACGTCAATACATTCAAGAACGGTTTTTATTTCGTCTCTCAAAATCAATTTATTCGAATAACCTGATACTTAAAGGTGCATTGCTTTTTATAGCTCATGATATTAGTCGTACACGGCCAACAAAGGATATCGATTTTCTTGGTACATCAGTATCCAATGAAAAAGATGATATCGCAGAAATAATAAAAGAGATTCTAAATATTAGTTGCGAAGATGGATTAAGATTTGAAGTTGATAGTGTCGAATCGGAGAACATTGTTGAAGATGGAGATTATCATGGTGTTAGAGTTAAATTCAATACTTATCTGGAGAACTCAAGGGAAAGAATTCAGATAGATATTGGATTTGGCGATAAGATCACCGGTGGTCCAATAGAAATCGATTTTCCAACCTTACTCGATTTCCCCGCGCCACATCTTAAAGTTTATTCAATCGAAAGTGCTATTGCAGAAAAATTTGAAGCGATTGTTTCACTCCAGCTTGAAACAAGCCGCATGAAAGATTTTTATGATATCTTGTTTTTTGCGGAACATTATGAATTCAAGAGAGAATTGCTGAAGGAAGCCATACTAACAACATTTAACCACCGGGAAACTGATATAGAAATACGTAAAAATATTTTCGATGATGAATTCAAAGCAGACGAAAAACTTCAAAAGTATTGGACTGCATTTCTTGAACGAAACAAACTAACGGCAGAAAATAGTTTTATGGAGATTGTGAATAAAATAAATGCCTTTATAGAACCAATCTTCTATAATAAAAAATTAAACTGGAACCCCAATAAATTTAATTGGGAATAGATGAATGCTTCCCTTTAGGAAGGACTTAGGATGGGCGTCTAATCTTCTTTCTCGAATCCAAGGTAAAAAGCTTGAATCTACCTTGAAATTTAGGGGGGGTGTGGAAATAAGTTGCCAACCTTTTAATGCCACCGATCATTAAATGAAATCAAAATATTGTTTTTAAAAAGCCAAATTTTCACACACCTTCTCGCTTCATTCTAGAAATCTTCTTTTACTAAGGAATTCGTTTAGTTAAAGAAAACCACTTTTCTTTAACCTACTCAGGATTACCTGCTGCACCAAGTTTTTGTTGTTAATTCTTCACCCATTACCAGTAAATCTCCTTTTTAGGGATATTTGTTCAGTATTTTTATTTTAACAGATATATTGAACAAAACAATCTGATTTATGTTTTTTTGTTGCCTTTTGTTCATTACTAGGATATATTCACGAACAATGAACAGATAGTTTTACAATGAAAGACCTAGAAAAAAATATAGTTGCAAGAGCGGTTGCCCGCTTTGAGGAGGAAACTGGTTTTAGACTAGCAACCTACATAACGGATGAAAAAGTTGATCTCGTTTTAAGAGAGAAAGATTACGACCTCCAATTTAACGCTGAAGTAATTCCGCTAATAAATAAAATAAAATTGGGAATAATAAAGAACCGGCTGGATCAATTAGGAAATATTCCTCTTCTTATCACACTGATTGCAAATAATGAAACAACCGAGCTTCTGAGAAACATTGGTATTAATTTTATCGATGTTGCCGGTAATGCGTATATCAAGGTTCCACCATTATATATAAACATAAAAGGACAAAAGATAACTATTGAAAAAAAACTTGCTGGTAACGCTACCGGCATATTCCAGACTGCTGGTTTGCAAATCATCTTTGCTCTATTGTGTAATCCAAAATTGGAAAAAAATCCTTATCGCGAAATTGCCGAGATGGCTAATGTCGCTCTAGGAACTGTTCAAGTGACAATGAAGTATTTGGAGAAACATGGATTTTTAATTAATGATAAAATCCAAGGTAAAAAACTCGTGAACAAGGATAATTTGTTAAAAGAATGGGTCCTTGGATACCCGGAAAAATTAAAACCAAAATATTATGCCGGAAAATTCCAAATTGATAATCCTGAAATCATCAAAACTATTGATCTAAAATATTTCGGCGCTTTATTTGGAGGAGAAACTGCCGCAGCTCAATTAACAAATTATTTGCGTCCACTAATTCATACGGTTTATATTGGAGATAAATTAGGAGAGTTTATTCTAAGAAATCACTTAAAGAAAAACCCTAACGGAAATATTGAAGTAGTTAAGAAGTTTTGGAACTTTAATGATGATAATGAAATTAAAAATATTGTTCCCACGATTCTAATTTATACTGATTTAATCATAACTGGTGATCCTAGAAACATTGAAACTGCCAACATAATTTATGAGAGAGAAATTGCTGGATATCTCAACTAAAATAAATCCATTTACTTTAGAAGTATTATCCTTAGTATCTAAGATCACCGGTTCCTTAAAAATGGATTTCTTTGTAATTGGTGCTACTGCACGTGACATTTTATTTCATCTCATTCATGGAATTAAAATACAAAGAGGAACAAACGATATCGATTTTAGCATGCGCGTAAAAAACTGGAATGACTATACAAAACTCACTAACGCACTTTTGGAAAATAATTTTACACCTTCAAAAATCGTTCACAGATTTTCTTACAAAACTATTCCAAGTATAGATATTATACCGTTTGGAGAAATCTCTCTCACTTCGTTTACAATAAATTGGCCTGATAAAGAAGAAAAAGAAATGAGTGTAATGGGGTTCGAAGAATCTTTTCTTGATTCAGAATCTGTTCGTATCCAGACTAATCCTCAGATCGATATCAAAATTGCTTCCACAAGAGGATTAGTTCTGATGAAGTTGATTTCATGGAAAGATGGTTTTCCATCACGTTCCCGTGATGCTATTGATATTCTTTACATTATAAAAAATTACATCGAAGCTGGAAATGCTGATCGGCTTCGCAAAGAGCATGACGATCTCGTAAATGACAAATTCGATTTTGAATTAACTGGTGCGATTTTATTGGGGCGTGACATTGCTAAACTTGCAAACGTACATACACTGAAACACTTACAAAATATACTAGAAGAAGAAATAAATAGTTCCGATAACTCAAACTTTATTGCAGATATGATGAGAGGCGAATATTTAATTTCTCATAGAGATGAAAAGATCATACATTATTCTAATCTTCTCAAAAATTTATTCAGTGGCCTGAAAGAATCACTTTAGGGAACGGTTTGTGACCGTTCCGCTTTTTCTAGGTGGTCAAGCCTGTCCGCCGCTCTGTGGCGGGAACCATTTTTTGACCGATTCATTTCCTAATCTTCTCTACAATTTTTTCGCCGGTTCTACCAACAACGTACCCACCTAAACCAATCTGCAAAAGTAACCATGCCTCATTGCTTAACCGGAATTTCAAAAAACCAAAACAATCACACACCACGAGAACGAGAAAAGTCAGCATCGTAATTGGTCTCCAATTTCTCTGAAGCCAGCTTTGTCCTTTCGCTTCAGCTTCTACAACACGGGATTGAGAATCCAATAACTTTGATTCATATTCCAATGCTTTACCTAAAAATTCGTTTTCAATTTTGGTCAACTCATTTTTGAGCTTTCCTCTCTCTTCATCCGTTGTAGTGAGATTGTCAATCAAATCCGTAATAGGTTTAACAATTCCGCTTAAAAAATCTAACACTCCCATTTTAACCTCCTTGTTTATCTGAAAGCTGGTTGCTGAATGCTGATAGCTTAATATTGTAAATCTCTCGAATAATATTTTTTTCGACTTCACTTAACTTGTTATGAATATCCTCAAACCGGGATAAATAGTTTTTCTCGATCGAGGATGATTTCTTTTTCTCTTCATCAATATCTTTCTCAATCCGTTTTATCCTGGCCCAGAATAAAAGATTAACAAGACTTAACAATCCGCCAATAATCCATAAATAAATATTCTCATTCATCTTATTCTCAACTCTCAATTCTCAATTCGCCATTCAGTTTTTCATAGATTGTTTTCCCATAAACCTTTTTCGAAATCATCAAATCTTTTCGATTCAATTCACCATTGTATGAAACATGAATCCACTTCCCGAATTCGAAAATCAATTGATCAAAAGTGAAATGCACATGAATCAAATTAAACACATCCACCAATCCCATCGAGGGCACGAATAAATCCGCAGCTTTACCTTCGAGATGTTGAGAATTCGATCTTCCGCCGACAGCAACATTTACATCGAAAGAACGAAATCCGGAGTTAATAATTATTGGAGAGCTGATCAGATCTCTGAGCGGCTGTAGAACATTTACGCACAGTGACCGCAGATTTTCAGTCTGTTTCTCGTTGGGATCGTTTTTATAACCATGTCTTTCCGCAGCTTGACTAATAATGAATTCATCTAAATTGAAATTCTTAGATAGTTTTATGCTGGATGATGTCGAATCGTTCATTTCTTCTTTCCTTAATAAGTTCCACATCTAAAATCCCGATTCGCGATTACAAACTCACTGTACATTTTATGCAGTAAATAAAGATTTCTATTATGCGACAAACCTTTTGTGAGGGTCTCAATTCAACTTGCCCCGTGAAATTATTTAATATGGATTCATAGCTTAGCCAGCGACGATCAATATGCTGTCCAATGTGAGATTAATTGTAAGGAATATTTCACGGGGTCAACATGTGACAGCCAGTGTTACATAAAGAACATTATGCTAAAGTCTTTGTGTAGTCCCAACAAAAACTTTGTAGTTCTGTCATTTCAGCATAATGTTGCCTTATATAAACTCGGCACCTAACATGATCGCCTCATCATACATTTTCGAACTGTCAAACGATCATAACATTTTCGATGCTAACCTTATATAAATTCCAGTCGTGGGCGGCTCGTGCACTCGACACGCCCACTCCTTAATCGTATCATAAAATTATCAACGACACAATTTTTGAAACTCACTTAATATTTCCTCTATTCTGATAACAAAAGAAAACAAACAATAAACATCGAGCGTTGCACTCATTTCAGATAACAGTTAAATTTTCTCAAAAAAGAAAAATCATTTTGTTGAACGAAGTGAAATCCCGCCATGCGGGAAAATGTAAATTATTCTTGCTCATATTCATGATCTTACTCTCAACGCAGTTGCTCGGTCAAAATCCAAACTTTTCATATCCGTATAACTATTCAAGAATAGTTTTTGTATCCCGTGTAATTGATGGTGATACATTTGTTCTTTCAGATTCCCAACGTGTAAGAATGCTTGGTGTTGATTGCCCGGAGATTGCCAGACAGAATAAACCGACAGAATCATTCTCAAAAGAAGCATTTGAAAAAACTAAATCATTAATCGAGCACAAAACTGTTAAGCTGACATTCGATGGAAAAGCATTCGATATTTTCGGAAGGTTACTCACTTACGTTTGGTTGACAAATTCTAAAGGAAAAGATTCTGTTTTTGTGCAAACTGAACTTCTTAAAAATGGATTAGCAAGAATCAGTTATTACACAAAAGAGAAACGCTACTACAGTTTATTCTACAATCTCAGAAACACAGCAAGAAAAAATAAACTTGGTATTTGGCGTCATGAATAAATCGCACGGTCATTCTGACCCTGAGCTTGTCGAAGGGGCAGAATCTCTAAACCTGAATTTGAAAATTATTCTTTCGAATCCACTCTTCAAGACATTTCAATCCTATGGATTGATCAATGAATTGGTCCTTCGAAATTTGCAAATCAAATCTGAATACCTGGAATTACGAAAGACTCACGACCAGATCTCAGCAATCTTTATTCTCTCAGAAAAATATCATCGTTCATACGATTCAATTAATACAATCTTGTTCCGTAAACGGAATACAAAACCAGTATCGAATTTCTAAAAATTCTACATTCTACACTGTTTTCTTTCCCTCATCCAACCAGCCCCAAATAAGCCTATAAAAGGCATGTTCCAAGCCATAGCATTTTACATTTATCTACTCACGGTTGCCGATTCACTTTTCACATTTCTTACTTGCACAAATGTACAGTGAACCCTTTAATGATGTTCACTAAAATTACTATCGTAATTCATAACTTTATAAGGAGTACTTATCATGGCTATCCTATCTGGAAATGTGATCGGTAATATGAAAGGTAAACTCGGTAACCTTTCTGCAAGAACCGTTGACGGAAGAACCATTATGGCAGCTAGACCATCGAGTTTCAATGCTAGCCAAGACCCGGCTTCTCTTGAAGTCAGAGCGAAATTTGCTGTTACAGCTAATTTCTCTAAAAATGTATTGTCTCTTGCAACCCTTGAAGAAATCTGGACGAAAGTAAAAGCATCCGGAATGTCGGTATTCAACACTGTCTTCAAAAAGAACTTTGCATATTCTTCAACAGAAAGACCAACCGAGCAGAATTTTCTCACTCCGGAAGGTTTTCCTTTAGCGATTACAACCGCTGCAGTAGATACTGATAAAATTACTGGAACTCTTCCTGCATTGAACACTGCATCGGTCTTTGGCGTTGATGAAGTAAATCTTTCCGCAAATGCTTTAGTCTGTTTCTATGATCCAATTTCTGAAACAGATGATCCGTTCAAGATCATCTCACTTTCAAAAGAAGTTTCGAACTTCAATTTCACACAGACATACAGTTTGCAGATGGATTTCAATGTTTTGCAAGAAGCTGTTGCCGGCAAATACCGACACAGTATTCTTTATGTGTGTGTTGCTACCAAAACTGCTGAAGGTAAGATTGTTCAGAATTCCGCAACCTTCACCAAACTCATCTAATTCTTAAATCATGGGCGACTCACGTCGCCCATATCTATAAAACTATGCGCTCTGATTCGGCCTGCCCGGCGTATTTTGACGGGCTCATTCACTTCATTCCATTTCGATTCACTCACTCGTTAAATTGTTAAACGCTACATAAAAACTGTTCGGTTTGAAAAGCAAAACCTCCCAGCTTTTAACCATTCCGCAACAAATAAACTCATTCGCTCACTTCATTACATTCCACTACATTCGCTTGCCCAGTGTAGTTTAACGGGTTCATTCGCGTCACAAAGCGTAAACCTGTTCCGATGAAAAGAGGGATCTACTTTCAGTTCGGTCAATAATTTTTCATCAAGAACATTCAAAAATATTTCCCTCATAAAGAACGAACGCAAATTATTCGTTTGTCTCTTGCTCACACTTTTTGGTTCAAAAAGATGTGCCAATTTCCAAACTCATAAATTGCTTAAAGCAACTTCATTTCCCAATTGTTTGATTCACTTCGTTCATTCTAAGACATCATAATTTTGCCCGCATGTAAACAAGCTTAGTGTTATTCGAATCTTGGTAGTCAATCGGGGCAAGGGTATATGAAACTCCCCCGATCACCATTTTAAATATTTCAAAGTTATTCGGGGTTCGCCCTTGCCTTGAATTATCATCTTTTCTTACACCATCATGGTAACAAGTCATTTTTTCGCAAGAGCGTGACTAAGCGGGCAAAATATGTTTTTTAACGGCGTAAAAGGTTAGGTCGTGGCATCTGCAATAGTTCATTATTCAAAAAGGCACAAAGGTTTTCTTGTTCGGTTAATTCAATCAAAAGAAAAATTCTTTGTTAATGTATTTACTCAGTCAGGTTCACTTCATTCACAATCATTCAAAACATATTCATCCGCAAATATTTTCTTAAATGCTTTTATCAAATCACTTCCGCCACAAAGACGGCGGGCAAGTAAAAAATCTTAAAGGAGTTCAAGCCATGTTATCAGAAGAACAAAAACAGCAGAAAAGACAAGAGAAAAAAGAGAAGATCATCCGCATTCGTAAAACTCTTTCAGAGATGACGGAAGAACAACGCCAAGCCGTAGCCGATAAATTTGGCATTGTTACAGTTGAAGGGCATTTATTAACACCTCACAATCAATGTTTTCTTGTTGCTCAATCGGAAATCAATTTCACTATTGTTGGCGGATTTCAGCAATGGAAGAAAGCTGGAAGGGTTGTTCGCAAAGGTGAACACGGTTTCTTAATCTTTGTTCCATCAAAAACAAAACAAAAAGAAAATTCTGAAATGATATCGGATGAGGAGGACATTCGCTTTTTTACTGCAACGGTCTTTGATATTTCTCAAACGGAAATTATTTCACAACAACAAGAAGCCGCTTAGGTGGCTTCTCTTTAAAAAAGTAACAAAAATGAAATTACATGAATTCGCATCGTCATTGGTTAGTAAAAACAATTTCATAAAAGCATCTTTCGGTGGATTTCAAGGAATCTGAAAGACACGCACAGCTACCGAATTAATTATCGGTACTTATTAAGATTTGAATTGCTCAAAACCAATTCTCATCATTGATAATGAAAAAAGTTCTCGCTTCTTAATCTCAATTTTCAAGAAAGCCGGAGGAATCCGGCTTTAATAATTCGGCGAAGCTCAGTCATAATTTATGTGTGTCATAGTTTTACACAAAAACTCCGCCACCTACAAAAATTTCGCCTTCACCCCTTTAGATTTTGTTTTCTCTTTTTACATTAATTCAGTAAATTGATACTAGAATTCAAAAATGTTCATTAAAAATCTGTTAATAGTCCAGCATAAGTTCAAGGAGAAAGATTAAATAATTCTTTTGAATTGGCTAAAACGCGGACTAAAAAAAATCGTAGTGCTATGTGTTATGAAAGTACATACAAAATACATACACGGATAGACAAAGATAAGCGGGAATTTCTGTCAACCAGAAAACAAAAAAGCCCGATTAAGAATTATAATCGAGCTTTTTTAGAGCTGGCTATGGGACTCGAACCCGCGACCTGCTGATTACAAATCAGCTGCTCTACCAACTGAGCTAAGCCAGCATAAAAAAACATTTCAAAAAAACCTACTGATTATCCCGAAAGATCGAGACTGCTCTACCAACTTGCCTGCCAGTAGAGTCTGTTGCACAAGCTCAAAATTGTCATTCCGACTCCGACTTCAGTCGGGTGAGGAATCTTTTTGAGCGAATTTTAAGACTTCTCACTCGATAAATTGAGTTCGAAGTGACATGTTAGAGTTCTGCCACACACTAAGTAGGCAGGTTGAGCTAAGCCAGCATTTTTTCGTGGGGCAAATCTAATACAAAAACCCCATTCAGCGCAACATTTTTGCTCTATTAATTCTCCATTATTAAGGATTTTCTGGCTGTTGAAATTACTCTATATTTAAAGAAAGAATTCAAGATAATAATGGTTTCGAAAAATCAGCTCAAATATTATTCATCACTTCTGAACAAGAAGAATAGACTTGAGGAAAAAAGATTTCTGGTGGAAAGTTTTAAATTGCTGAATGAAACGATAAATTCCGGCTTCAAGTGTGAAATTGTATTCGTTCTGCAAAGTGCTGTTGATGAGAATAATGATATTGCAAAATTGTGCGGCAAGAGAAAAATAAATCTAGAAATTATTAAGGCGATCGAATTCGGAAAATTATGCGACACTAAAAATCCTCAGGGCATTGTTGGCGTATTTCATTTCAAAGAGTATAGTATGGATGTACCGGCGGAAGAAAAATTAATCGTCGCGCTGGAAAATATTTCCGATCCGGGAAATATGGGTACTATCATTCGCAACTGCGATTGGTTTGGTGTCAAGAATATTTTGTTGAGTTCTAATTGTGCAGAAATTTATAATCCGAAAGTTATTCGCGCTTCGGCTGGTTCGGTCTTTCATCTCAACCTTATCGAGAAAAATAATTTCAACCTATCTCTTAAGGAACTAAGAAGAAACGGATATGAAATAGTATGCGCAGATTTAGAAGGAGAAAACATTAACGGTTATATACCCAAGACGAAAACAATTCTTGTCATGGCAAATGAAGCGAATGGCCCAAGCAGTGAATTGTTAAAAATAACAGATCGTAAGATCACCATTCCTAAAAAAGGAAGAGCAGAATCATTAAATGTCGCAAGCGCTTCGGCAGTCATTCTATCAGAACTAACCAAAGAGTAGATCACAACAAGTTCTCTTGAATGCTTCTGATTCCTATTTAATTAGCAGCATCTTTTTCGACTGAACAAAATTACCAGCTTCAATTCTATAAAGATAAACACCGCTTGATAATGCATAATTGAGAATTGAGAATTGAGAATGATGAATCCCGGCCGGCTGAACTTCGTTAACAAGTGTTGCAACTTCACGTCCTAGTAAATCGTAAATCTTAAGGGTTACATAACTGCTTACCGGCAACTGATAACTGATAACGGTTTCCGGATTGAACGGGTTAGGATAGTTCTGCTCAAGTCTGAATTCCGCTGGGAGCTCATGTTCCTGTTTGATTGCTGTAATGAGGTCAGATGCTTTTGGAATTCTGTTGGAAGTGTAGAGCCGGTATTCGCCCGGAAGAAGATTCATCTGCATATTCACATTTGTAACTGTTAAACTGTCGCCGGAGAAGAATTCATACCATTTACCGGTGTTTTGAAATGTTAATGAAGCGCTCTGAGATACAACATCAAAATTCCCAATCACTGCAACTTTCATTGAAGAATGATTTATGTATAAACTCTTGGTGGCACCGGAAGCATTAAGTGTAAAATCTGTGCTTGAGAAAGCGGGATAAAATCTCTTCAACCTGTTAAGAGCCGCGAATGTATTAAATAAACTTTTTCTGTCTGTGCTGGAATAATAACCCAAACCGTCTGCCCATGGAAGAGGTTTTCTTCCGAGCCTTCCCGCTTGATTTATTGAAATATCATAGCCGAGTTCGCCAAACTGCCAAATCATCTTCGGTCCTGGGACAGTAATAAAAAACGTTGCAGCTAATTTTATTCTGTTTAATGCAGTCTGTAAGTTTTTTATGTTATAACTTCCGCTCGAGTTTCCATACTGAAGATTTTTAAAAATTAATCTTTCTTCATCGTGACTTTCCATATAACCGACAAGGTTCGGAACTGACCAACTTCGAGACTTATATGATACGCCTCCGAAATTTGATGTGTTAACATATCCCATTGTAGCTTCATTATAATTGTAGTTCATGTTGCCCCACATCAGAATTCCGTACTGTGCAAGTTCCTGATCCTCTCTGTTCTCGGCAAGATGTTCGAAGATCATTATTGCTGTGGGATCGTAAGACCACACCTTATCAACCATTCTTTTAAGGAGTCTGATTCTATCTGCATCGTAATTACTTGCCCAAATATCTCCGGAAGAGGGTTTCTGATTATTGCCGAATCCTTTTGTGAAATCAAATCTGAAACCGTCTATCTTAAACTCCGTAAGCCAGTATTGCAATACGCGGTCAACAAAATATTGGGTAGCAAGACTTTCATGATTGAAATCGTTTCCCCACTGTGCATCAGGATTCAAAAAATTGGAGCGGACATTAAACCATGGATTATTTGCCGCGGGACGATTATTGGCGTTATTCCAATACATTTGTGCCATCGAATTAGAATTATATGCGTGGTTAAGAACTATATCCTGAATTACAGCTATACCATTCTGATGACAGGCATCGATAAATTTTTTGAGATCATCTTTGGTTCCGTAATATTTATCAGGTGCAAAATAAGTTGTTGGATTATAACCCCAGCTGTCGTTTCCTTCGAATTCGGAGATCGGCATCAGCTCAATTGCGTTAACACCAAGTTTCTTGAAATAGCTAAGTGTATCAACCAATGTCGTATAGGAATGTGTGCTTACAAAATCCCGTACTAACATTTCATAGATAACAAGTTTTTCTTTTGCCGGACGACTGAAATTAGTCACATTCCAATTGTAATTTGATTTCGAAGGTTGCAACACAGAAACAATGCCGCTTGTTTTATCTTTAGGATAGCTCTTTAAGTTTGGATAAACCAATGGAGAAATGTTAGGGTCATTATTTGGATCAAGGATTTTATCTGTGTATGGATCATAAATTCGTAACGAGCCATCGATTAAAAATTGATAAGCTATTTCTCCTGGAGGATCTGCTGTCATTGAAGGCATTCCAATCCACCATAAACTATCAGATGTTGAGAAGTCACGGTTCATAAAATAAGCAGCATCAACTTTCCAATCTGAATGATCACCAATTAAGTACACAAATTTTTTACCGGGTGCATAGAATGCAAGAACCCCGGTGTTATAATTGACTCCAATTTGACTACCGAAGGGTATAGCAAGATTTTTTATTACAGGGTTCTTCATTATAACGAAAGTAGAAGAATCTTTAGCGCTGCCAACATCTTCAGCAACAACTTTCACTTCGTTTTTGTCACCGCTATATTCATCCGCAGTAAATGTAAAAAGAAGATTTTTTGTAGAACTCTCTGCTTTTTTAGTACCATTAATAAATAGTTTTACTGATCTTACTGTAGTACCAACTTCTGTAACAGTTACAGAAATTGGTACAGTTCCGCCAACAGAAACAAAAACAGGGGAACGTAACGGATCTCCGAAAGAAAAATTTATAGTTGGCGTATTAAAACCAACTTTAATACCACCCGAATAAAGAGGAATGAAAATATCTTTGCCCCCAGTATCTTTTCCTTCTTTTTGGCTATCAGCACTACGAAACACGAAAGCAATTTTTAAAATCTTTTCTCCTGAAGGAACTCCATAAAAGTCTTTGGGGTTCGGTTTAATTGTCGTTTTGTATAAATTATTTCCGATAGAAGTCATTTTTGCTTTTGGAACATTCGTTGTCCATCCAGCAATAACATATTTCCAATCGGTATCATTAGCACTCTTTTCAGTTATTACACCAGTATGAGCGTATACATCTCCTGTAAAATCTTTCAGGCCTGCAGTTCCTTTCGAAGCATCAAATACAACAACAATTGAGTCATTTGAAGTTGGGTAAGTCGGTGTCGTTGTCACAACAGTTTGAGCAAAAACTGATGTTGTAAAAAATAAAATGAATGCAATTAATCTATTAATCATAACTGTCCAGATTTTAAGGTAAAACTATTATTAAAAATTTGAGTGTAAAGTTAGGTATGAGTTAACTGCTAATCAAGGAACTCCCACGCCACTCCGAACCTTATACCGCGCGCCTGTTTGGGATAATAGGGAACAACAAAATATTTGGTGTCCAGAAGATTTTCAAAAACAAAATAGATAGTGGCTGAATTCTGAATTCTTCCGGCGAGAAAGAAATCAATCTGGAATGACGGAGATATTGCTGTATTGATGATGTCCGGATAAGTTAATGAAGGATTGAAATTATAATATAAAGAAATGTTTTTTTCAAAATCATAATTAATAAAATCGCGAGTGCCAATTGAGTAATAGGTAAATCCTGTTTTAAGATGCAGATTACTATTGAATAGAGTGTCGATGTAATAAATCCCGCCGGTGGAAGTATAATCGGGTAGCTTGAAATCTTTTCTGGATTGTGGGGAAAAGTAAAAGCTTGAATTGGTGCTGAAGAGAATTTTCCAAAGTTTGATATCCAGTTTGAGGTTCAATCCGTTAAGATTCAGTTCGTCGGCAACAAAAAACAATGTTTGTGTCTCGCCTGAATTGTTGATAAATGAGCTCGAGAGAAGAGAATTCTTTTTCGATTGCAGGAAATAATTAATAGAAATATTTGTTGAACTGTCCTCAAATACAAGCGATAACTCAGCCGCGCGATTATTTTGCTTGTCTGAAATCGTCGCATTAGGCAGGGCAAACCGCTCTTCCCAGATACTATAGGGACGTTGATAGGAGGAAATACCCGCATACACTTTGAACATATTATTTATACGAACAACAGCGTCTGCACCGAAACCAATGTAACTCTTATTTGAGTAATTAAGATATCTTGCATATAAAGAGGGAACAAATGAATTTTCCAGAAGACTCATTGCAGCAACCAATGATTCCGAGAAAGAAGATTTTACAATTTCACGACTTAACATCGGTGTGTTAAAAGTAGATCTCTCCGTATTTGTCGTTGAAGTAATATCCACCAAACCAAGCTTCAACTTCTGAAATAGATTAACACCTACCGTTTTATGAAAATTATCGTCAGCAATATTTTTTACCTTTGATTCATCCAGAAGAGAATATTCATTCTGCCTGAACTCTGTAAGACTCGACTGATAATAGAAAGAAAGATCAGTGGTTGAATTGTCAAAGAAGTTCGAGAGGATGCTCAATCTGAAATCATTCACCATTGCTTTATGGTACCTGTTTGTAAATCTCACAGGGGCTTGGAATTTATCATATAGTATAGCGTTGAACTGAGAGGGAGAATATCTATCGTTTATCGAATCGGCATCTACACCGCCATTAAGTTGAACGACTGATTTAACGTATCTGTAACTTGCTATTAAGTTTATTGATTTGGAGAGGAGATAACGGAGGCGCGAAGTGCCGCTCCAATTGCTGTAATCAGTATTTTCATAATAAGGTTTAGTGCTATGATTTGAAATTTCGAAATAGGCATTTAGTTTACTAAACGGAGTGATGTTAAAGATTCCGTCTATCATGCCTTCGCTGTTAGCGCCCTGGTAATATTTTAACCGGGAGAATGGCTTACGGTAAGCGGTTTCACGGGTAATTAAATTAATAGAGACGGGATTGCTGAAATTTCCGAATAAAAATCCGCGGGCCAGAGGAATTATTTCGATAGAATCAATGCTTTCCGATTGAAAGAGATTTAAATCAAGCGTGTTCGACAAACGATTATTAATTGGAATTCCATCGGACATGAACGAAACATTTCCGAATCCGCTTCCGTAAATTAAAACTTCAGTAGGCTGACCAACTGAACCAAGATCCCGGACAAATCCAAATGGAGTGTTTGTAAAAAAGTTTGCAGTTGTTCTGTAGTCCATTTTTACTAACTTCTCTTTTGAAAGAATAGAATTCTCCAAATGATGCTCATGTAGAGATGGTCTTTCGACCGGCAATATTATTTCTTTTTTTATTCTCTGAACGGAAGTGTCTCTCTGTAAAGAAGTTTTACCTTTTAAAGTATCACTCAAGGTTTCTTTCGATTGTGGAGAATGATAAAAAGATTTCTCTGCCGGAATTCTAACGGAGAAGATCAGAAAAAGTATGAAAAGCAGTTGAATGTATTTTTTCACAAGCCAATCAAAAATTTAGTTATAAGATAATCTGAATAAACTTCCCAACAAAAGAAGAATTGAGGGTGTTTCTACCCGCAAATCTATTGCTTCATAACGACTCTGGCCGGTATATCAAAATGTTGATAAAAGACAAAATATGTTTGTTTTCAATTAAAAAAATACTAAATTTCATACGAATTTAATCCACAAACAAAAGAGGCAACAATATGTCTATGACTAAAAGCGAACTGTTAACTTACATGGCTAAAAAATCCGGTTTAAGCAAAAAAGCCACAGGTGAATTTATTCAAGAATTCGTAATTCTTGCTTACAAAGAAGCAAAGAAAGCTTTTGTTATTCCTGGTTTAGGAAAATTAGTTCTTGTTGACAGAAAAGCAAGATTAGGCAGAAATCCAAAAACTGGTGAAACAATTCAAATCCCGGCGAAAAAAGTAGTTAAATTCAGAATCGCTAAACAGGCAAAAGACGCAATACTCATCTATAAAAAATAATTATGAACTGGAAGTCCCGATTCGTCGCATAGGCGTCAACTTAATTTTAGAAGTTTCTGAGAAAAGTTGACCCTATCGCGTCGAGATTTGTGAAGCCAGTAATACTTTATTTGGTTGATAAGAAAATTTTCCTCCTTCAAACCGCCCGGCAAATTACACTCAGGTATAAAATCTATATTGGTTGTTGTAAATTGCATTAAACTAATTTCTCCGGTCTGTAATGCTTGAGAGTTCATTTTTGTTTTTGCAACGAAATAATTATAGAAATGAGCTTGAAAGAGAATTACAAATATTAGCATACAATAGATATATGATTCGGTTCTTATCTTGTTGGCATCTTTGGGGATGTCAACAATTCTAAAATAACTTTTCCAAGACTTAAAGAGAATTTCTATGCGCCGTCGAATTAAATAAAGTTGTGCTATATCGGCGGGCTTTAATGTTTCCTTATCAACGTTTGTTATGAATAATTCCCCACCTAATCGCTACGGGGAGCTTCAGGCAAAAAGAATGTACTTGCAGGAGTTGAAGTTTATGAAATTAACGAACCGTTTTTCTTTGAAGCCGCCTCTACATTTAAGGACGCTATACGTTTGGTTGAAGATCCTCCAAAGGTTAGAATAATCCGAATGCGAAATGTTCCGGCAATTGATGCAACTGGTCTACAGACACTTCGGGAGTTTTTTAAGGAATCAAAACAGATGGGGACAACGGTTGTACTATCCGATGTGCATACACAACCTTTAGTGGCATTAACACAAGCCGGTTTATTTGATCTCTTCGGTGAAAAAAACATCCACGGAAATATTGATGATGCATTGGATCGTGCCTGGGAGAGTTTATTTCTATGGTCTGTATGAGATGTTGATAAAAACCATTCTCACAGAGAATAATTGCCGGCATTGACGCGGTCAAAGAAATTGTCAGTAAAGTTTGGATATATATCGTAATTCAGGGTGTTCCAATGTATTCCAACGCTGCGGGAATAATTCCAATTGTGCAAGCATTATTAGAAAAAGGCGCATCTCTTGGAACCGTACTTGCATTTATGATGAGCGTAATCGGCCTCTCGCTACCAGAAACGATCATTCTTAATAAAGTTCTTAAGCTGAAATTGATATTTGTCTTTGTTGGAGTTGTAGCCGTTGGAATAATTATCGTTGGATATCTGTTCAATCTGATTTATTAGTGAAACCAACGAATGATTCCGGGCAGATAATTTTATTAATCAGCAATATCTGAATCTCTCTTTATTTAATATTATTTTAGCGCCCATTAATTTATGTCCATATATATGCTAAAACCCAAATTATTTACGATCTATAAAACAATAACACGCCAACAACTTATTAAAGATATAACCGCCGGAATTATTGTAGGTGTTGTTGCCCTGCCATTAGCGATTGCATTCGGTATTGCAAGCGGTGTATCTCCACAACAAGGATTAATCACAGCTGTAATAGGCGGTTTTATTGTTTCATTGCTGGGTGGCAGCCGTGTACAAATTGGCGGACCGACAGGGGCGTTCATCGTTATTATCTATTCTATCATTCAGCAATACGGAATGAATGGATTAATAATTGCAACTCTCATGGCAGGTGTGATATTACTTGTGATGGGCTTTGCGCGCCTTGGGTCTGTAATAAAATTTATTCCATATCCGGTGGTTGTTGGCTTTACCAGCGGAATCGCAGTAGTAATCTTTTCTTCACAGGTAAAAGATTTTTTCGGATTGCAAATTGATAAAATTCCCGCGGACTTTTCGGAAAAGTGGATTTTATATTTTAACAATTTTGCATCTGTAAATCTGTCAACATTTTTAATTGCACTGCTTTCGCTTTTGATAATGATATTCTGGACTAAGGTATCTAAAAAAATCCCAGGTTCAATAATTGCAATTATCGTTTCAACAATTCTTGTATCTTTCTTCGGGCTTAATGTGGAAACAATCGGCAGTCGTTTTGGTGAAATCCCCTCGGCACTTCCAACACCTACACTGCCTCATCTGGATTTTGCAACAATCAAAGGATTGATTCAACCAGCCACAACTATTGCAATACTGGCTGCCATTGAATCGCTTCTGTCTGCGGTTGTCTCTGACGGTATGATCGGTAAAAAACACAGATCGAATATTGAATTGATTGCCCAGGGTACGGCAAATATTCTCTCTCCCTTATTCGGAGGAATCCCAGTTACAGGCGCCATAGCAAGAACAGTTGTAAATGTTAAAAACGGAGGACGTACACCAATTGCGGGAATGGTTCATGCGGTAGTTCTTCTTCTTATAATGTTGTTCTTTGGGTCGTGGGCAAAATTAATTCCAATGCCTACATTAGCAGCAATACTGGTGATAGTTGCTTATAATATGAGTGAGTGGCGGTCCTTCAAGAATCTCCTTAAGAGTCCGCGCAGCGATGTGGTTGTTTTGGTAACTACATTTCTGCTTACGGTAATTTTTGATTTAACAATTGCAATCGAAATAGGAATGCTTCTCGCTGTGTTCTTGTTTATGCACAGAATGGCAATGGTTACAAACGTTGGGGTTGTAACACGCGAGTTTAATGATGAAGATGATGAAGATACAGCCGATCCAAATGCCATCAGCAAAAAGAATGTACCTGAAGGAGTTGAAGTTTACGAAATTAACGGACCATTTTTCTTCGGAGCCGCATCCACATTTAAGGACGCTATTCGTTTGGTTGAAGATCCTCCAAAGGTTAGAATTATACGGATGCGAAATGTTCCGGCAATTGATGCAACTGGTCTACAGACACTTCGGGAGTTTTTTAAGGAATCAAAACAGATGGGGACAACGGTTGTACTATCCGATGTGCATACACAACCTTTAGTGGCATTAACACAAGCCGGTTTATTTGATCTCTTCGGTGAAAAAAACATCCACGGAAATATTGATGACGCATTGGATCGTGCACGGGAAATAGTGGAATTGCCTAAAATGGGAAGACCTGAAGGATTTGTTCCCACTGTAAAAAGAGATGAGAGTAAAAAACAATAATTTAGCTAAGGAATCCAAATTGTTTTTAAACAGCTAAGCGCATCTAGAATCGGGTGGTAAATTAAACAGCGGATTGATAGTAGTTCTTGTTTTGAGTAAGTTCGTTTAAAAATAATTCTAAAGAGCATTTTTATTAAGGGTAGTTCTAAAAACCTCAATACCCTTTGTGAACTTTGCGTTCTCTGCGTTAAATATTTACAAAAGATAGTTTTTAGAAGTACCCTAAATAACATCTTATTCATTAGTCAAATCAAAAAGAGAGATTTATGATCGAAAATCCGGAATCAAAAAAATCTGTATTCCGCTCTTTCTCTAAAAATTACTGGACCGTAATTTTGATGGAGTTTTTTGAGCGGGGTTCTTATTACGGTGTTATGTCCATCCTTTCAGTTTACTTAGTAATGAATGTAAGTGAAGGCGGTCTTGGTTTTTCAAAAGAGAGTGTCGGTGTAATCAAAAGTACAATTACACCCCTTCTTTATTTCCTCCCGATACTTTCCGGTGCGATTGCCGACCGGTTTGGTTACCGTAAAACTCTGATGTTCGCATTCACACTTTTGAGTCTGGGTTATTTTCTAACTTCACTATTTACAGCTTACCATCTGGTCTTTGCAAGTCTGCTTGTTATGGCTGTCGGTGCAGGATTCTTTAAACCAATTATTTCTGGAACAATTGCGCGAAGCACAAATCAATCAAATTCAACACTCGGATTCGGAATTTTTTATTGGTCGATAAATCTTGGCGCCTTTATATTTCCGCTAATTCTTGTTCCGTTTCTTAAGCAATATTCTTATTCATATATTTTTATAATGGCCGCAATCGGTACAGGCTCGCTTTTAATGCTCAACTTTTTTGTTTACAAAGAACCCGCAAAACCGGAAAGCACAAAAACAATTGGTCAGGTTTTAACCGGGGCTATTCTTGTTCTTAAGGATTTCAGATTTATCCTTATGATAGTAATCTATTCCGGCTTCTGGATTCTCTACTTCCAGATGTTTGACAGTGTTCTTTGGTACTTCAAGGATTATGTAGACAAAACCCCGATTGATAAATTTGTTAATTCCATCCTTGGCATTTTTACAACAAATCCGCAATGGAAATTCGATGTTGAGCATGTAACTGTTATTAACGCCGGGACAATTATTCTTCTTCAGATTCTTGTTTCAAATCTTGTTAAGACTAAAAAAGCTTTGCCCACAATGATATTCGGAATCGGTCTAGGAACAATTGGAATGGGTATTCTGGCAATTTCAACACATCCATTTGTATTCATCGCCGGAATAATTATTTTTTCAATCGGAGAGATGACAGCTCATCCAAAGTTTATTAGCTATGTAGGACTAATTGCGCCGGAAGATAAGAAAGCGCTCTATCTCGGTTATTCATTCTTATACGGAGTGCTTGGCAGCGGCATCGGAGGAATACTCGGGGCATCTCTCTACGTTCATTTTGTAGATAACTTACAAAACCCGACTTTACTCTGGATTATATTCAGCATGATAGGAGTGGTTACCATTATCGGTTTGCTTCTGTTTAATAAATTTCTTGCACCAAAAAATGTACATGCATAGATGAAATTATGAGAAAGATTTTATTAAGAATATTTTTCACTATTTGCTTCCTGCTGCTTGTCTCACGCTTAACCGCACAGCAGGAGAAGGTACCTATCGATCATCAGGTTTATATTTTTATTAAAGAGATGAGCGTTAAAAATATTCTCGGGTTTATTCATGATGATAGTCCGGGCATGTCGCGTGCTGAAGTTAGAAAGTATCTCGGATTAATCTCATCCTGTTCAAGCGAGATCAGCGCGACTGAAAAAAACCTGCTCAGGAAATTTCAGAACGAATTTTATGATGACCAAGCCGACAGTACAAATACATTTCAACTTTTAGGAAAGAGTGCCGGATTTTCTACGGATCGCAGCGATCTATTTTCCGACAAAACAAAATATATTTATGCTTATCGAAGTGATGGAGCCAATTATTATCTGAACGTTCTGGGAAGAGCATTGTACGGCCAGAATCTCGAACCATACGTTAATAATTCTTGGCTTTATGATATCGGGTTCCGGTTTAGAGGAACATTATTTGATAAACTCGGTTACAGCTTAACTGTCCAGAAGGGCGGTGTGAGCGGTTCTTCCGAATTTGCACCAACACTGGATCCGCGTTTAAAATATAATTTTAAGTATGTGGAAAATTATGAAAACATAAGCAATTATGATTTTACAGAAGGCTACATGCGTTATTATACAGAACCACTGAAGGATATGTCGCTTTCATTTCAACTTGGAAGGGAAAAGATCAAATTCGGTTATGGTTACGGAAGTAAGTTAATCTTGTCGGGTAATCATCCGGTTCTGGATTTTTTCAAAATGGATTTTAATTACGGCATCTTTAGTTTTACTTCTTTACATGCTTCTACAGTTGGTGATTTTAGTATTGAGCGTGAACTAAACTATACCAAATTCATCGCCATCAATCGTTTTAAACTTCACTTCGATAATGTGATCGAATTCGGACTCGGTGAAAACATAATCTATTCCGGCAGAGGAATTGATCTTGCATATTTTAATCCCTTAGCCTTCTATAAATTCGAAGAGATGTCTTTGCAGGATAGGGACAACGGTGCGCTATGGCTGGATTTTCAAACGCATCCAATCAAGAATCTTGAATTACAGGGTACATATTTCCTGGATGATAATCCGTTGGGCAATCTGCAGGATTTCTCCAACTTCATTAATAAAACCGGTTATCAGCTGGGCGCGTTCTGGTACTCTCCGTTCTCAATAGACGATTTATCATTCATCTTAGAGTACACAAGAATTCGTCCGTATGTCTATTCACATACAAATCCGAAGAATAGTTACACCGCATGGAATCAGATACTTGGACATCAGATCGGACCGAACTCGGACGAAATATTTACACGCATTGCCTACAACGTGAATGATTGGATTCGCTTAAATTTTGACTACCGATATATCCGTCATGGAGAGAACATTTACGATTCGCAAGGCGCCCTTTCGTTTAATGCGGGAGGAGATGCGTTTGTACCGCATAGAACAAACATTGATCCAGTACGGATAGAATTTCTTGATGGAGAAAGAATCAACACGAATATCTTCACCATTGGTTTTAGATTTGAACCGGTACGTCAGTTTATCTTCGATCTTGTACTGGTAGAAGTAATGAAAAAAAATATCACACACGATATTTCTGATAATTCGGGTTATGCGTATTTGAAGATGATGTTTGAGATGTGATCTGAAAAAAAATCAAAGTTTTACCGGGGTGTGAATGACCACACCCCGTATTAACATCTTTCCTAAAAACTAAAATCCGTTCCAACTTTCATTTCTAAAGCTTTGTTGTAGACATGAAAAGCCGTTGATAAATCCTGGATTGCAAGACCAACGCTCTTGAAGAGAGTAATTTCTTCATCATTCTCTCGGCCTGTAATTTTATTTGTAATTACATCGCCGAGCGAACCGTGAACTTTATCCCAGCTCCATTTACCCTCCTGTACGGGAATAATAAAATCACCGGCCTCGGGTTTGCATGCGTCAATAAGATCGCAAATAATTTTTGATTTAATCACCGTCTTTGTGTCGAGTTCCCTCATAGCAGGGGCATGAGAGCCGGCTCCGTTAATGTGAGTACCCGGCTTAATCCAATCTCCGTCAATTATAGGATCCTTTGCGCTTGTAATCAAGGTAACTATATCCGCCCCGCTTACAGCATCCTTTGCATTCTCGGCTAAAACAATTTCGCATTTAATTATTTCTTTTAGTGATTTCTTGAATGCTTCTTTTTTCTCAATCGGATCGAGAGAGAAGAGAATTAATTTCTCAATTTTGCGGGCGCAGTCAATTGCCCATGCATGTGTTCTTGCCATTCCGCCTGTCCCAAATAGAGTGTGCACCTTTGCGTTTTTTCGTGCAAGGAGTTTTGTTGCCAAACCGGATACACCACCGGTTCGCATTGCGGTTAAATAACCGCCATCCATCAATGAAATGGGCGCCCCGGTTTTTTCATCAAGAAGAATTATTGTTCCAAGTATTGTCGGAAGATTATACTTGGGCATGTTGTCTTTGTACACTGTAACAACTTTTGCACCCAGTGCGCCGATACCTTTTAAATATGCGGGCATAAAAAGCGCAAGCCCATTATGGTCGGGTGTAAGAATTGGCGTACGTAACGGCATAACAGCTTTTCCTTCGGAAAGATCTGTAAACGCTTTCTCAAGAATATCAATCGTGTCGCTCATGTTCAGTACTTTCATAACATCGTTTTTAGAAAGTAATTTTGTCATTGCTTGCCTCGCCTTTTATAATTTTGTATTGAAAAATTACCAATAAATCGTTTCTGCAACAACATGATTCAATTGATAAAATAGATTATGCTTCAGAGGTGAGATACAATTTCTTCCAGATTTTTTCTTTTGATTCAGGAACAACAGTATTTCCAGCCGGATAACCAACAACGAGAATCAAAAAAGGCTTTTCATTTGAAGACCGCAACAAAAGAGCATTTTAAAAATTCATAGGGCTTGGAGTATGGGTGAGAGCAACAAGTCCTGCATGGTGAATTGCGGTGATTAATATTCCGGTTGCTATACCAACCGATTTTTTTGTGTAGTAAAGTTTTTTCTTTTCGCTGTTTATCTCTTCAAATTTCTTTTAAAAAATAACGATGGGGTAGGAAGCTGTTTCAAGGAAAGGTTTTTCGGAATCGGTTCGAGTGGTTCAAGATCGTTAAGTCACTCCTGCGGCACGAACATTAGCGTCAACTTAGTAGAAGTTTATTGTTATAACCCCGACTTTTTAAGTCGGGGGAAAGAAACAATAGCACAAAAGCCAAGGGCTTCAGCCCAAATTGTTGCTTTGGTTTGGACTATCCGAAGGATTCCTTTGGATAGTCCAGAATTTTGAGCGAGTTAGTATTATGGATAAAAAACCATTGTCACGCAATTATTTAATTCAAGCTCTATTTAGGAAATGTTAATGTGAAAATAGTGCCCATTCCTTTTTCGCTTTGAACATCGATCTGAATATTGTTCAGTTCGCAATATTTTTTTACAAGCGCCAATCCAAGACCATTACCGTCATATGCGCGTGAGTAGCCCTGATCTTCCTGTGAAAAAGCAGTGAAAAGTCGTTTCAAATATTCTTTGCTCATTCCTATACCTGTATCTTCTATTCGGACTACACTATTTCCGTGATGATTTTTTTCGGCGTAAATACGTACATGACCCTTCTCTGTAAATTTAATTGCGTTATCAATGATATGTATCAATAATTGTTCGGTGGAATATTGGTCAACGTTCGCGAATAGTGAATCTGATTTCTGAACAAGATCGAATTTTACTTTGTTTTCATTAACCGACCCAATGAGTTGATGAAAAACATCTTTTAAAATATCGTTATAAATATCAGTTTGCTTAGGAACATTAACAAAGCCGCCCGATTTAAGATCCGACATATTCAAAATTAATTCAATTGTCCTGATAATTCTTTTACCGGCATTGCTGGTTGCTAAAAAATATTCGTCTAGATCCTCGGTTAGATGCTCGCGTTCTTCCAATATTTCTTTGATATAAGTTGAAAAACTTAAAAGAATATTTAATGGTGTACGGACTTCATGAGACATTTGAGCAAGAAATTCAGATTTCAGTTTATCTGATTGCTCGGCGTGCTCTTTTGCCTTAATCAGTTCTTCTCTGGCTATTATATCTTTAGTAATATCGCTTGCAACGCCAATTAATGCTATCTGTTTTCCATTTTCATCCCTAATTGGGGCGGATGATAAATGTACCGGAAAGTCCGTCCCATCTTTTTTGCGATTCATAACCTCGCCGTACCAGCCGCCGTCTTTTGTTTTAGGAAGAATATCATAAGTCGTTTTATTAGCAACACTCTGTGAACGGACAAGGCTTATATCTTTCCCTATCAACTCCTGTTCACTATACCCATAGGTTTCCCTGAAAGCATTATTAGTAAAGAGAATTTTATTTTCATGATCGGTAATTGTAACGCATTCTCTTACGCTTTCAATTGCATTAGCCAGCAATAAAATTTTTTCTTCAGATATCTTTCGCTCGGTTATATCCTCTTTTAAAGCTAAGAAGAATATTCTATCGTTTTTAATAGGTACAATTGTAGCAGATTCCCAATACGAATCACCGTTCTTTTTTCTATTATGAAATTCACCACGCCATTCTTTTCCCGATTTAATTGTTTCCCAAAGTATATTATAATCTTCGTCTGATTTCTCACCCGATTTCAGTATGCTTGGCTTTTTTCCTTTAACTTCTTCTAAAGTATAACCGGTCAATTCAATAAACTTCCGATTAACATATTCAATTTTACCTTCTTCGTCAGTTATCATAATTGTAACAGGGCTATTTTCTACCGCTCTTGAAAGCAATAAAATTTGTTCTTCTGAATTTTTACGTTCGGTAATATCAATTATAGTACCTCGCAAACCGAGAACTTTTCCATTCTTGATTATAGGGCTTGAAAATATCATCACCGGAAAAGTAGTTCCATTTTTTCTTAATGCTGTATATTCATGTGTAGTTGTTTCTTCACCTCTCATCACTCTTAAAACATTTTCAGCGGCAATAGATCTTTCCTTCGGATCAATCATTTCGAGCGCAGTTAATTTTTGAGAAAAATCTTCTTTTGAGTACCCGAATAATTTGAAAGATACTTCGTTGGTATATGTCAGTGTACCGTTCTCATCTGTTTCAAAAATAATTTGAGGAAGAAGTTCAGCCATGTCCTTAAATTTTCTTTCACTATCTATCAAAGCAGCTTCGGATTTTTTACGTTCAGTAATATCATGCGCAACCCCTTGCAATCCAATTACTTTGCCTTCCCGGAAAATCGGATTTTCATATACTTCCAAGAATATTGCATAGCCGGCGGCATGTTTAACTTCAACGAGAATTGGATCTTTAGTCAGCTCACCGCGCAAGTGGGTATGGGTTCTCTCTTTTGCAATTTTATTTATTGCCGAATCTGTTACAAACCAGTCTTTAGCGGAAAGCCAGTTATTAATTGAGTAACCGGTAATTTTTTCTATTGTTGGAGATGCATAAGTGTTATTGCCATCAGAATCTTGTGTATAGAAGAAGAGATGAGGAGTGCCTTCAATTATTCCGCTCATTCTAATTAAGTTTTCTTTTAAGGAGTCTTCTAATATTATTCTTTCGGTAATATCTCTTGCTATCAATTGATATCCCGTTAGTTTTCCACCATCCATATTTAATTTTACATTTTGCTCAAGCCATTTAATTTCACCCGATTTTGTGTAAAAAGGAAATTGGAGACTGCTTTCTTCATTCTTATTAATGAATTGACGGTAATAAAATGTGCGGACTTTCTTCTTATAATCTTCATGCACCAAATCCAAATAATTGAATGAAGTAATTTCTTGGGGTGTATAGCCCGAGAATTTTAGAGCAGCATCGTTTGCAAAAATGAAGTTCCCATTTTTATCCGTAAGTAAAATTAATTCAGCAGCGTTCTCGATTAGTTGTCTGTATTTTTTTTCGGATTCGATTAATGCTTCTTCTGCAATTTTGCGCACAGTAATATCCCTCATAGCTCCATCAATATGATCCGGCCGGCCATTCATATCCAAAATCAAACGGGCATTTATTGAAACATTTCTAATTCCACCGGTCTTTGTCTTCATCTTCAATTCATAATCTTTCAGTTCGCCCTTTTCCTGAATATTTTTTATCAAGGTGCTTCGATCTGATGGATTATAATAGAAATCCGTAATCTGGCGGCCAATGAGCTCCTCTCTTGAAAAATCAGTAATGTGTTTAATAGAAGGGCTTATCTCGGAAACAATCCCGTCAAGCTTAACCTGATAGAATACATCCTGAACATTTTCAAAAATCTCTCTGTATTTCTCTTCGCTTTTTATTAATGATTCTTCCGCCAGCTTACGCTCGGTTATATCAATAATAAAACAAGATGCACCAATCACTTCCCCTTCTTTTCTAACCGTGTTCCAATGGAATTCATAATATAGATTCAATTCCGGCTGAATTTCTGTTTCAATAAATGTTTCGCCGTTTAATACTCTATCAATACTTGCCTTGGCTTTTTCATTTATTTCGGGAATTGTAATTAAGTCTAACAGATTCATTCCCAACTCAATATCGGCACCATAAACTTTTTTCATTTCCCGTTTGTGGTTATTGTTGAAGGCAACATATCTATAATTCTTGTCTAACAAGAAAATCATTACCGAATGTGAATTATTCATTACAGCAGTAAGGGCGGCATTCTGCTTAATAAGTTCTTCTTCGCCACGGATGCGCTCTATATCAACCGTGTTTAACGAATTAGCAAGCCAGATGATTAAGATTGAAAACAGACTGACGTATATTATGTCTAAGATAATTTCTGCTACTCCTAACGGAAGCAATTCAATGTATTGAGAATTTACGTGGATCCACCCTATGAGAAACGGAAAAAGGATGGCAAAAGGTAAAATTCTTCGAACTATCACACCGCCGACATTTCTGCTTAATAAAATTTTCATTAACCCCAATTGTGGTTTTGAAAAAAGAATACCAAAACTGAGAAGAATAAAAAGTAATGCGGTGTGTAATGCCATGGCGGGATAGGTGTGAAATTGAAACAATGGGCTAACACTATAAGCATAACCCATAGAAGAGACAAAACCACTTGCGGCAGCAAATAGAGTAATAGCTTGTGCTATTAGGTAACCTAACCGGCTTTGAAATAAAATTAAAGCAGAGGAGAGTAGAATAAATATTACTGCTGTAGTTAAAGCCATTCTGCCGGGATTAGAAGACGAACTATCAAGAAAAATAAGTTGATCTATTCCTAAGTTGATATTGAATAAATATTGAGAAAGTGTTAGCAAGCAAAGTAATAAGACAAACACTGTAAAAATTCTTGAAAATAAACGGGCGTTTTTTTCCTTTTGATTAAGAATAAGCGAAAAGCCGAGGAGAACAAATCCAATTGCAATGTTCGCCTTCATTGAAACAAACACGGGCAAAATACTTTTTAGCAATTGAAGGTTGAATGTCCACCCCAAAAGAACAAGCGCGCCGACAACAATGCTTATGCTTGCAAATAATTTTGAAAGCCGCTCGGCTCGTTTTACTGTTAAGTCTTGTGTGCCATTGTCATTATTATATTTGTTCACTGATTATCCCGCTTTCCTACAATTTTTTTCAATTGTGAATCTTCAAATGAAAGCTCTTCAATTTTATTGACCATCTTTTCAAATTCGTTAGACTTATCATAAAAATAATTGGCACCGGCGTTTTGGCAGAGGCGTTTGTAATTTTCTAAAGGAAAATTAGTTAGCATAAAAACAATGATATTCGGATGCCTTTTCTTGATTTCCAGCAGAACCAATATTCCGCTGATACCGGGCATCTTAATATCAAGCGTAACAAAATCGGGCTTTAGTTTGTCTACTATTTCTAACGCCGTAGCCCCATCGCCCGCCTCACCAACAATTTCTACAGTTTGCAGCCCCGATATGAATTTTACTAATCCTTCACGAATAGCTTTTGAGTCGTCAACGATTAACAGTTTCTTTCGGTTTAGTTCTTTCATTCTTCTTCCTACTAATCTTGTTTTAATTCCGTTTCTGTTGTCCTTCGGACGTCAACAGAGCGATTATAAATTAATACATTCATAAAGTTTACCTTTTGATTTCTTTGTGCAAAATAATCTGTGAAGTGTTTGAAGGGTATAGTGGTAAAGATGATTATGATGTAGGAATAAAGTATTGTCTCTGTAGTCTAAATCATTACACTATGTAAAGTCAATTAGAGAAAGAAAGCCTCTTCAGAATTTCAAATAGATTATCTATATCTTCATTCTTATCAAAAAAGTAATTAACCCCAAGTTTTTCCGCTGCTTTTCTGAATGCGGCTTGGGAGTAGTTTGTAAAAATAATTGTTATGGGTCTTGATTTAGCTTTTTTGAGTTTAGACAAAACTTCAATTCCGCTCCCATGCATTAAATTAATGTCGAGAACCATAACATCCGGCTTTAATTCATCAATTAATCTAAGGGTTGTAGTTGAATCTACTGCTTCACCAACGAGATTTAAATTGGGTATTGAAGCAATAATTCGTTTTAAGTTATTACGCAGTAAACTGGAATCATCAACAAGTAATATTTTCTTCACATCCTTTCCGTTTAACATACAAATTAATATACGAACATAGTTATCTTCAGACAAAGAGGTGTAGTAATAAAAATGAAAAAGCTGTAGTATTATTACTACAGGGAGTCGTTACTTGATTAGATTGTTCTGGTAGGCGAAATGAATTAACTCTGCGTTTGAAGTGAGATTTAATTTTTCTAAAATTCTGTTGCGATATGTATTAACTGTGCTAATACTAATAGATAATTCATTTGCAATTTTGGTCTGCGATTTTCCCGAAGCGATCATTTTCATTACTTGAAATTCTCGATCGGAGAGAAGTTCTTGAATAGGTTTTTCCGAGGTGTCATCCAGATCTTGAGCAAGCCTTTCTGCGAGTGATTGGCTTACGTATTTTCTTCCCGAAGCGATTCTCCTAATTGCCGTGATGAGTTCGTCCGGTGCGCTCTCTTTAGTGAGATAACCGGAAGCGCCGGCTTTTAAAGTCCTCTTTGCAAATTGATCTTCAGGCAGCATAGTCATTATTAAAATTTTTGTTTCAGGATATATGCTTTTGATTTCTTTAAGCACATCCAGGCCGTCTTTACCCGGCATTGAGAGATCGAGGATTAAAACATCACATTTGTTTTTCTTGATTAGTTCAACTACTTCATAGGGATTCGCAGTCTCGCCAACGAGTTTTATATCGCTCAAGGGATTCAATAGATTCTTGATTCCTTCCCGAATCAGCGCGTGATCATCAGCTATGAAAACATTAATCATGCAGCCCCTCAATATTCTCTTCTACAATATACAATTCTTTTTGTTTGCCGTCAGCGGTCAGTTTTGTCCAAAACATAACCTTCGAAGTTTACTAATTGTTGGGGGCAACATAACCTCTCGGGTTGCGTTGCTTCTAATTACCCACTAGTAATCTAACGGTTGTTCCTTTCCCCGGGTCACTAACTATTTCAAAATGAGCGCCTATTAAATTGGCTCTTTCACGCATGCCCATTAATCCAAAAGAGGCGGATCCATCTAAGTCGGTTTCTAGAATTCCCTTTCCATCATCAATTATTTCCACTGAGATTTTATCTCCTACTTTACAAAGCCGTATTTGAACTGATTTTGCATTAGAATGCTTTGTAATATTTGTCAATGCCTCTTGTACTATTCTGAAAACTGCCAATTCCACATCATGACTTAAAAAAAGTTCTTCCGAGTCGGAAATAAATGCACAATCAATTTTTGTGGTTTTCTGATACTCTTCCGAATACCATTCCAACGCGGCAATCAGACCGAGTTTGTCAAGAAGTTCGGGGCGTAATTGTGTAATCAGTTTTCTGACCTCCGATACAGCTTTATCAATGGTCAAATTCATCGATTGAAACTCTTTCAATATTTTATTCTTCATCTCAATTGTGTTGCTTTCTTCTAACTCTCTTCTTGTAAATGCGATGCTCATTTTAAGGGATGTAAGAATTTGACCGAGTTCATCATGCATTTCTCTTGCAATAGAGGCTCTTTCTTCTTCTCTAATGTTTTGCAAGTGAGTTGCGAGTGCGCGCATCTGTTCGGTGAAAGTTATTAATTGCTCTTCGGCGCGTTTTTGTTCTGTCATATCGCGAATGATCATACTTGTACGCGCATTGCCATCTTTGTCGTTAAACACAACCGATGAGACCTCTCCTTCAAATCTAGTTTCGTCTTTTCTAATAAAAGTTAGTTCGCCGCTTGAACGCCCGTTTTTTTCCCTTTCATCGAGAATTTTTGGTAGGCGCGCGTCTTGAATATCAATTAATCCGTTTCTTCCCAAACTGCAAATTTCTTCTTCGGTTCTAAGGAATAGTTTACATGCAAAGTCGTTAGCAGATAACACTTTTCCATCGGTAGATGTTAATAAAATAGCAACATTACTATTCTCAAAAATTGAACGATATTTTTCTTCGCTTTCACGTAAATATTTTTCTGTGAGTTTCCGTTCTGTTATATCTATCGCGGTTCCAATTCCAGAAGGCCCGCCTTCAAAATGAATTAAGCCTGCTGTAAAATCTACCCAACGCTCCTCACCGGCTTTAGTTACAATCTTAAATTCATAACGCGATACAACGGTTTCACCCCGTTGACGTGCAAATCCGCGTTCTTTTATTAAATTACGATAATCAGGATGAACAATTTCCCAGAACTTTTTATTTATCAGTTCTTTTTGGGGATACCCTGTTAATGTTTCCGCAAAGGAATTCAAATAACGGAACTGTTCGCCCTTAAAAATAAAAATTGCAGCCGACGTTGATTCTGTGAGTACACGGAATTTTTCTTCGCTTTCGCGAAGGTGCTCTTCTGTAAGTTTTCGTTCCGTGATATCTGTAGATACGCCGCCAACAGCATACACTTTCCCTTCGTCATCTATCAATGGAAATTTTGAAGAGATGTAAAGATGCTTGCCGTCTTGCTGAATATTTTCTTCTTCAAATGAAATTGCTTTTTTTGATTTAATAATTTCTATATCGTTAGCCCGGTGCATCTCTGCAATATCTTTGGGAAGAAAAGAGTCTCGTCCTTTGCCTAAAATTTTTTCCTTTACGCTATCCGTAACAATTTCAAATTGCTTGTTCACCAAAATAATTTTACCGTCCGCGTCTGCAAGGTAAATTACCGGGGGACTGTTATCGATAAAGTCTTGTATCAGTTTTTTAGCTTTATTCAATTTTTTTTCGGATAGTTTTTTCTCCGTAATATCGTTTGATACAGACAATATTCCTTTGTTTCCATTTGGTAGTCTAACGGCGGTTTCTCTCAATTCCAAATTTCGAAGGGATCCATCCTTGTGCACATTTATTACATCATGTGTTAAAAATTTTCCGCTAAGTAATTCTATTAAGTTACTTTTAATTTTTGAAAGGTAATCTTCGTGAACCACCATAGAGATATTCTTGCCGATCAGTTCATCGTGAGTGTAACCGGTAATATTACAATAGGCATCATTCACCTTAATGATGTTTCCGCTTGTATCTTCAACAATAATTCCGCTGGGTGATAAATCAAATAACGCCCGGTAATATTTCTCTTGATTAAGGAGAGCCTCTTGAGTCCTCTTTATCTCGTCGATATTCCTGATAATTACAAGAGTATAGCTATCTCCGTGCAATTGGTAGCTAGATACGTGAACCTCCATGTGGAATTCAGAATTATCTTTTTTCAGACCAATCGTTTCATAGGCAGATGGAACAGATTCTCCATTAGCACGACGCTTTACCAGTGTTCGAATTTTTTGATGTTCGCTTGGTGCAATGAGATCCAGAATTGGTTTTCCAATCAATTCATCGAAATAGGAGTATCCAAATAGAGTTACATATGCAGGATTGATAAAAACGTGATTTCCTTCCTTCGATACACCTATCGCATCAACGGAGTTTTCAAATATTGACCGGAATTTTATTTCGCTCTCTATTAATTGCTGTTTAGCAGTAGTAACTTCGTTTATCGCGCGCCGTATTAGATCATACAGCAGAAGAGTTGTTGCAACTACAAAAAACCATCCCTTAATTGAAGAAACCAGATTTAGAGTTTTTACATCCGAAATGAAGTTAAAAACTAATTTGTCTGTGAAAAAAATCCAGAGAAGACTAAGAGTTAGATATATTGAAACAATTCGAAATGCTTTGCTGGAGAACGAAGGTTTTCTTAATGAATTTATTATTTTACTCATAGATCACCTAAAGACACAAGAACAATAAATTGAATCCTTCTAAAGTGTTCCAGCCACAAAGAAGGGTTTTGCCCATTGCTGCTAAAAGAAGCCTGGTTTTATTTTCTCGCAAAGCACGCCAAGTTCGCTACGTTTTTTCCCCTTCGTGACTTCTTCGAGTGCTTCGTGTAAGAAGAATTTCTTTCACAAAGGGTCAGGAAGAAATTCTTTCACGAAGAACCACGAAGTTTCTTCCCGTAGCCTCGTACCTTCTTCAAGCGCTTCGTGTAATTGATTTTGGTTTCTTTCACGAAGCGACACGAAGAATTACATTACATATCGCTTAAGTCCGTTTTTTAAGACTGTTACATTGAAGTTGATTAACAGTCCAATTTTCTTCCGAGCAAATTTCATGTAAGTTAGTATCTGTGCCTCGTGAACAGGATGCAGGACATCAACAGATTTTATTTCAATTATTACTTCATCATTTACTAAAATATCTATGCGATATCCGCAATCAAGCTTTACTTCTTTGTAAACTACGGGAACCGGCTTTTGTCTTTTTACAAATAATCCATTTTCAGTGAGTTCATAAGCCAAACACTCTTCATAAGCCGATTCCAAAAGTCCGGGACCTAAATGTTTGTGCACTTCAATTGCAGCGCCGATGATTATTTTGCTGATGGGTTCAAATTCCATATTGACTCCGTTCCTTTCTCTTCGCGGAACTTCGTGTCTTCTTCGAGTGCTTCGTGTAAGAAGAATTTCTTTCACGAAGGAATATTTACATTACTCTGAGTATGGCAAAGTAAAAATAAATTTACTCCCTTTCCCAACTTCGCTTTCAACCCAAATTTTGTGGCCGTGCTTTTCAACAAATTCTTTACATAGAATTAATCCTAGTCCTGTTCCCGCTTCATTATCAGTTCCAAAAGTTGTCTGGCTTACATCCAATCTAAACAGATTTGCTTTAACTTTATCGTTCATACCTACACCGTTATCAGAAATACAAATCATTACATCATCTGCTCGTTGAACACAGTTAATCTTTATCTTGCCATCCTTGTTCGTAAATTTTATTGCATTGGTAACCAGATTTCTTATTATAGTATTGAGCATATCCTCGTCTGCAAAAATAAATGTATTTGGAACGATGTCCGACGTTAACTTAATCTGTTTTCGCTCCGCTGTCGGGTTAAGTAGTTCAATGTTGTCGGAAACAATTTTATGAAGATCTAATTTGAGCGGATTAAATTCTACGCGGCCTGTTTGAGCACGTGACCACAACAATAAATTTTGCAAAAGATTATGTGAAATTTCGGCAGATTTTTTCATCTCTGTTATGTAATAAATTTTTTCTTCATCCGTAAATTCACTAAAATCTGAAATCAGCAGATCAGAAAATCCTAACAGAGTAATGAATGGGTTTTTAAGATCGTGAGCGATGATAGAGAAAAATTTGTCTTTGGTAGCATTTAACTGTTTGAGCTCTTCGGTATATTTTTTAATTGCCTCTGAACTTCTTTTCCTTTCGATTACTTGTGCGATCTGCTCAGAAACGAATATAAGAATTTGTTTTTCTTCTTCGCCATAAGCCTTTTCGTTTTCATAATCCTGTACAACAATAACACCTATTGTTTTGCCGGCTAATTTTAGAGGAACACCGAGCCAAATAGCCGCAGGGGCACCAATTAATTCAACTTCGCCGGCCTTTCTCAATTCCAAATCCTGTTGAGCATCAATAAGTTCGGCTTCACCTTTTCTCAATATATATTCTGTTAATCCCTTACCAAGTCTTTTAGACATTTGAGGAGGATCATATTCATCAACAAAATATGGAAATGAAACCATGTCCGTTTTATCATCATAAAGAGCAAGATAAATATTTTTAACATTCATCAGCGTAGCAATTTCCTTATGAATACTCTTATACATAGAGTCCATATCGGAAGCGGTATAAGCAATTTCGGATATTTCAAAAAGAGACTGCCTGATTTTCTCTGACCGTTTTCTTTGTGTAATATCGCGCATAGTTGCCTGAATAATTTTCCTCCCTCCGATTACAACAGCTTTTAGAGAAATTGAACAATCGACAAGGGAACCATCGGGTCGTTTATGTTGCCAAAAAAATTTTTGCGGATTGCCATTTAAAGCAGCCGCTATTTTTTCGATAGAAGATTCGGCAGAACTCCGGCCGTCCGGCTGAAATTCGGGAGAGAAATCGGCAGGAGGATGCCCCACAACAAATTCCCGCTCGCATTTGAAAATATTTAACACAGTTTGATTACAATCGAGTATTAAATCCTCCGAGGTGAGGAACATTCCATAATCGGAAATATCAAAAAGCGAGCGGTAAAGTCTTTCGCTTTCTTTTATCTCTTCCTGATGTAATTTGCTTTCTGTAATGTCTCTGGTAATACCGAATGTGCCAATAATATTTCCATTGCTGTCATATAGGGGCATTTTTGAAGTTGTCGCCCACGTTATTCTGCCGTCAGGCCAATCTTCTCTTTCCTCTTTATCTATAATAGACTCACCGGTTTTGATAATATTTTGTTCATCCATATATGCCTGAGCTGCATGTGCGGGACCAAAAGTATCGGCATCAGTTTTTCCAATTATCGCTTCCGGTTTTTCAAATCCATGTTTTAATGAACACGTTCTATTCGCCTTAATAAACCGGCTGTTCAAATCTTTGAAATAGATTTTATCGGGTACATGTTCTAAAAGTGTATAAAATAAATTTTGCTCGGCCGCTAATTTTGCGGCAATCTCTACCTGCTCTGTAATATCCTCTACTAATGAAATAATGTTTTTCGATTCTGACTTTTCATCTTCATACAAGAGAACGGTTAGTTTGCCATATTTGATATGACCTTGTTTTGAAATGTATCTTTTCTCAATCTGATAATGCTTTCTTTTTCCTTTAACAAGATCCTTAAATAGTTTGTCGGAAGTATCAAAATCATGAGGATGTGAAATCTGCTGTATAGAGAGATTGCATAGTTCTTTCTTTGAATATCCAAGAAATTTGGCAAATGTGGAATTGACAAATTGAAATTTTCCTTCAGGAGTTAGAATAGTAATACCGAGACCGGCATTCTCGAATACAGAGAGAAAACTTGTTTTGTTTGTAGAGCCGGGATGTCCGGCAGACAAACCTTCGATTTTTTTTAATAAGGAGGCGTTCTCTCGAGATAACCGCTTAATCTCTTTTATCAATTCTATTTTGGTTTTTTCTTTCATTCCATTATTGGAGAATAAACTCCGCTTCTCTGAATCATTGCGAAGTTAATATAAAAAAATATCTACTAAGTTCTCAACAAATTAGTAATAAATGCTAACTCCAATTGTATTTTTCATAAAACAATCCCCTATTTGAAACTCGGAAGCAACTCTTGCATTGAATTGAAAAAAGTATATAAGGGTACTTCTAAAAACTATCTTTTGTAAATATTTAACGCAGAGAACGCAAAGAAAAAGCAAAGTTCGCAAAGGATATTGAGGTTTTTAGAACTACCCATAATTAAAAGAACCCCCTTAAAAATATATTTTGTCACTTCGACTCCCGTAAATTGCGGGATAAACTCTGGGAGAAGTCTTTGAATTTAGAAGGATTTCTCAGTCGCGGAGTTTATCCTGAAAAATTGAAGGGCTCCATCTTCCGAAGGAATGCCTTTGGCAGAAACGACATTTCAGAATTTTTCAGGTCTCTAAAACTAAATTTAATAGACACATCAAGAGAGATTTTCAGGAAAGCGGTTCAATCCTAAAAATAGATGTACCCGCAGTATTTCAGTATCTGCTCAATTAATTATCGAAGAAATGCGAATAAATGTTAACGGAATTATATTTGGAGCGATAATCCAACAGCATTGATCCCTCAATTTCCATCATCTGGAACTCGGGACCAAGAATTATATATTCAAGGAGAGTGAACTTCTCTCAATTTAGTTGCGCTGACTCATAATCGTGTGTATTCTGAATATTGAACACTATTTTTCCCTCTGCATCGGTTGAGTATGCTTTTGAAAATCTTGCGCCCCAGACAATTTCATCATAACGATATGAAAAACGTGAATGAACCACCTGACTGAATGTGTCATCAAATCCCTTCACTAGAATTAAAAATTCTGCGTGCATATCCTCAAGTTCTTTTGTTGATTTACCATAGAGCGGACTCTCTTCATCAATCGGATGAACGACTGTCCAGTTAAGAGGAAAGAAGTAAACAGAAGAGCGTTCCAATTTAAGCTCGGGATACCGCCGCGGCTGCTCTTTCACACTGAAATCTATGTAAGAAAAAAGAACTTTTGCTTCGATCTCCATTAAGTTTGTGCTGCGTTGGTTGGCTATACGGAACATTAAAGCGTTTTTGTTCTGATAAGGTGCAACAATAATATTTTTGCTGTAAAGAATTCTTGCCGATGGTCTCGAAAATCGGCCGTAAAGAAGACCGGTTATGATTGCAAACGCGAGAAGTCCGGTCATTGCTTCAATTCCTGCAACAGTATTCGTAAGAATTCCCCGCGGAACAATTCCGCCATATCCCACAGTTGTAAGAGTTTGTGCGCTGAAAAAGATGCAGTCGAAAAATGATTCACGACCGGAGCCATCATGAGAGCCAACTAGCGCATCCGATCCAATTAAATAATAAATGCACGCGAAGAATAAATTGGCCAAAGCATATCCCGAAAATGCCAATCCGAAAAATCTTGGCCATGACATGTTAATAAGTTTTTGATAAAGATCTTTATGATGAAATGCCGCGCCGGTTCGCACTATGTTAAAAGAGCCATCTGGATTTATTGAGCGGGAGGCTTTGCTTAAATATTTCTCTCCGAGACCGGGATCTATAGATTTTTGATTCATAATGGTTTCTACTTAGTTAAGTTCTTGTGTTGAATTTTTATTTCGTCAAGCAGTTCGGTAAAATCTCTCTCGTTTGTAAACGGATTCATGATCGTCACTCTCAGATAAACTTTTCCTTTCGCTATTGTCTGACCGATGTAGAATTTTCCGTTTTCGAGAAGTTTTCTCCTAATCCAGGTGTTGAGTAAATCAAGCTTATCGTTCGCCGCACCATCTGCTATATATCTGAAACAAACAATATTACTTTGCGGTTCAGTTAGCAGTTCAAAATCAGAATTATCTTTTATAAGATACGCAAATTGTTTTGCAGCATCGTATCTGGATTCAATATAATCTCTAAAAAGTTCTTCTCCGTAAATTTTTAATTGAATAAAAATTTTCAAACTCATCATCTTCTTGGTGCACTCAATTGTCCGCTTGCCAACATTGAACCAGTCTTTGTCCGAGTCTTTATCCCACAGATAAGCGGCTTTCTGTGCAAAGGATGCATATGAGTCGTTATTATTTTTAAAACTTACACCGGTAGTTAAACCGGGCGATAGAAGCATTTTGTGAAAATCGATCACAACAGAATCCGCTTTTTCTACACCGGCAATCAGATGCTTGTATTTTTCGCTTAGTATTACACCTCCGCCATGTGCTGCATCGATGTGGAACCATATATTTCTTGCCGAACAAAAATCTGCAACTTCATTAATCCTATCATAAGTGCCGGTTGAAGTAGTGCAGGCGCTGGCAACTACTGCAATTATCTTTTTGTTTTCTTTTGTGAACTTCTCATAAAGAAGGTCAAGTTCTGTCATATCCATCTGAAAATTTTTATCTGCCGGTACTTTAACAACACCGTTGCCCAATCCTAAAATTTTTCCGGCTCTGGAGATGCTGTAATGTGCTTCTTCGGAAACCAGAATAACAAAATCATCACCATTTTTAATTCCTTCCTCCCGGACATCATAGTCAATCATTTTTTGCCGGGAAGCCAACAGTGCTGTTAAAATAATTGAATCCATATTCTTTCCGAAAATTGTGTGAATAATTTTGTGTTTATGTAATTTCCGCATGGCAAATTACAAATCTTTGTTTTACTGTTTTACAGATTAATTGAGGTAAGCATTATGAAGAAAGCTGTTTTTAATATTTTGTTTGCACTTATAGCAATAACATTATTGCAATGCGGTTCGAATCTCAGAGAGAAGGGAAGTCCAAAGTATATCGCGGAAATAAAAGAGTGGCACAGTAAACGAATCGCTAATCTGAAGAAGGAAAATGGCTGGTTAAATCTGGCCGGACTCTATTGGCTGAAACAGGGGGATAATAAATTCGGTGCTGATAAAAGTAACGATCTAGTTTTTCCCGAAGAGAAAGCCCCTGCTTTTATCGGTTCATTAATACTGAAAGATTCCGTGGTAACACTAAAAACGAACAGTGGTGTGGAAGTAAAAAGTAACAACGCAATTGTTTCTATGCTTGAATTGAAAAACGATACCCAGGGAGAAACGGTTCTAGAACTTGGTTCACTTCGATGGTTCATAATTAAACGAGGCGATAAATACGGAGTGCGCCTGCGTGATCTTGAAAGTCCCTTATTAAAATCATTCAGCGGAGTTGAAACATTTCCAGTTAACTCAGATTGGAAGATTGAAGCAAAACTGACAAAGTACAATCCGCCCAAAAAAATTGAAGTGCCTAATGTGCTTGGTATGACAGATACTTCGGTAGTTAATGCTGGCCTTATATTCGAAAGGGGAGGAGTTACTTACAAACTCGATCCATTAGATGCAGGTAAACAATACTTTATAATTTTTGCAGATGAGACGAGCGGAGAAGAAACTTACGGCGCCGGTAGATTTTTATATATTGATAAAGCGGACTCGACCGGAAAAATTTATATTGATTTCAACAAGGCATATAACCCACCGTGCGCTTTTACTAAATACGCAACATGCCCATTGCCTCCCAAAGAAAATAATCTCAAAGTAAAAATTACTGCGGGAGAAAAAGCATTTCATGGAGACGGGTATTAATTCTAACCTTTTAAGAAGACGTCTAAAAAGAAAGTCGGAAAATGTCATTTCGAAGGAGCCCTTCAATTTTTCAGGATAAACTCCGCGACTGAGAAATCCTTCTAAATTCAAAGACTTCTCCCGGAGTTCATCCCGCAATTTGCGGGAGTCGAAATGGCAAAATTATTTTTTAGTCACCCTCAAAAACACTGAAATCAATTAACAACTTTAAATATCTCGCTGCGTACCCCTTCAATTTTCAGCTTCATCTTGTAATCAAGTTTGATCTCATCATTAGTTCTTAGGTTGATCAATTTGGATTTCTCAGTAACAAAATTTTTCATCATCGTAAAATCTGCAAAACTCGTTGCTTTGTTATTGTTCACAACAATCATCATTCTCTCTTTTCCCAGAGTTCTGAAATATGTATAGATATCCTTCACCGGAGGAAAGTGGATCAACTTGCCCGTAGACAGTGCCGGGTAATTCTTTCTAAGCTGTATTAAATCATGTATGAAATTGAAAATATCGTTTTCCTCTTTTGTCCTTCCTTCCTTCAAGAATGCGTTGCGTGTATCATTTGGAAATCCGCCGGGGAACGGAGCTCGTAATTTCCCGTGGTCGTCGGTTCCAACCATTCCGATCTCGGAGCCGTAAAAAATTTGAGGAATGCCTCTGGTGGTCAGCAAAATTGTGTAAAGAATTTTTGCTTTATCGATATTACCTTTAGCAAAATACATAACACGCGGAAGGTCATGATTATCCGCAAAGGTTACAAGATTATTGGGATTTTTATATAAGTAATCTTCGGCAAGAATTTCAAAAACATTGTACAGATTATTATCTTCGCTCAAGTATTTTATAAGTACATCACGCAAGCCGAAATCTGTTATGGCGGGTAAATTGGAATTAAAGCTCCGCGGCAGAAAAGTGTCCTTCTGATAACCGGCTAAGAATGCGGGTGTTCCACTCCATACTTCGCCAACAATATTTGTAGTTGGATATTCTTCCATGATGGTCTTAGACCACCGCGCCATAAATTTTTGATTATTGTATGGATAAGTATCTTCCCGGATAGCGTCAAGGCCGGCAAATTCCATCCACCAGATTGTATTTTGAATTATGTAATTGGCAACAAAGGGATTTGCCTGATTTATATCGGGCATGGAATTGACGAACCATCCCTGCTCAACATGCTTGATTGTTGAGCTGTCGGAGTATAGATCGGTAAAAATCATTTTGTGATGATTCGCTTCGAGATGATTTTCTCTTGTGCCGTTTGTCCAATCCGGTGTCGGTGGATTTTTCATCCAAATGTGGTCGTCGCTGAAATGGTTTGAGACATGGTCAAGAACGATCTTGAGATTACGCTTGTGTGCTTCGTCTACAAATTTTTTGTAGAGTTCATTTGTTCCAAGCCGCGGATCTATTTTATAGAAATCAGTTGTTGCGTAACCATGATAGGAACGGAAAGTGTTGTTCTCTGTTAAAGGTGTGGGCCAGATTGCTGTAACGCCCAGATCTTTTAGATAATCAAGTTTGTTGATCATACCCTGAATATCACCGCCTGCACGATTTTGATCCGGAATTTTATTCATATAATCAGAGTATCCGGGAATTGAATCGTTTGACGGATCACCGTTTACAAATCGATCCGGCATAACCAGATATATAATGTCCTTACCTGAAAATCCCTGAAAGTACTTTGAACTATCGTCTCGTTTCAGAATCGGAAACTTCACAACTGCCTTTTCTTTCCCGCGGGTAATAGTGAGTTCGTAGAGATCCGGTTTAATATTCTGCGGAATTTCAATATCAATGAATGCATACGAAGGATTGGAAATTTTATTAACTCTTTTAACTTTTATCCGGGCATCACTGAAACCTGCCGAAATATCTTTGAGATTTTCACCATACACCATCAGTTGAATATTGTTGGTTTTCATGCCTGACCACCAGTTTGGCGGCTCTATTTTATTCACAGAAATTTTCTGGGCGTAACAAAAAATTGAAAAAACCAAAACCAGTGGAATTGAAAGAAGTTGCTTCATTGTTCAGATCCTTTTATAGTATTGGAGTATTTATTCCAAAGACAAAATTAGTGTTGCCAAAATAATTCAATTTCCAGGTGAATTCTAATCTAAATGGAAATAGTGACTGTCCAACTCCAAATCCTATCTCAGCAAAAGGTTTTTCAAATTCTAAAAATGAATGGGGAAGAATACTTTTACTTTCCGGAGAAATTTTTAACCAGGCTAAATTTACGTGCATCGATAAATTCACCTGCCAGTCAATTAAAAAATTAAGATGGAGCAGACGGAAAATTTCATCGTTGAAGTTATGTTCTATAAATAGAGTGGCAACTCTATCTCCAAATACTTCACCTGCTCTTAATGTTCTAAAACTATATGATTGACCTAAATTTTCTATGCTTGCCGGTAAAGCATACATGGATTGAAATGGTATTTTCCCGTTGGAAAAATTTCCGTATGTGCTAAAGCGTAAACTGGCGGATTTAAATGTTGGGAAATATCCATGTAAATAAAACCGGTATATTTGAAAATCCAAATCGCTCTTTAGAAAATCCGAATTGCTGAAGGTAAAGTTTCCGCCTAAAAATATATACGAATTTCCACCTACACGAAGTTTCCGGTATCCATCTTCGGCAATTCCTCTAAAGTCAAATTGAAAATTTGTTGTTATTGCATTAATCTTCGTTTCATAAATAGTTTTATTAACCGCGTAAGTTTTTGATTTGTTGAAAAAGGAGAAATCCGTATTCACAAATCCATTGTTATCTGTTCTGTTAAAAAAGCCAACACCAAAATAAAGAATAGGAAAAACTTGCGAGCCTGCATTAACAGCAAATCCTTTTGTATAGTAATAATTGCGGTAATCATACTTTCCGAATAGATTTGTAACAGTAGAAGTTAATTTGTTAAAACGCATTGCCTCGGAGAACAAATCGGTTGATTTGTTAAATAGCCTTATGCTCAAGTTTGTTGTTCTATACTCGCCAAATAGATAATTAGCTGTTAATTCTGCTTTCATTTTTTTATCGTCAAAGCCGTAGGATAAATCTAAATTTCCATTAAATCGTTTATCAAATAATTCGCTTGTATTTATTCCAAAATTCAAAGTGTGTCCTTCAACTCTGTTAAAAGAGTAAAGGGAAAGAGGACCGCTAATCGCCCAGTTTTTATCAAGTGCTATGCTTGTTGCAAGAAGTGAAAAATTTTCTGCAAATCCTTTTGGCAGGGCTTCTACACTATCAATTCTTTGATATGCTTTCAATTCTTCGGTGGTGTTAGGTATTGTTTGTGTCGATTTCCAATAAAGAGAATCTTTCTTATCTGCATCTGAAGAAACCTTTATTACTGTCATATCAAAAAAGTCTTTGTCTATAGGCTCATTGATCTTATAATCATAAAAAATTGAATTCAATTCTCCACCGAATTTGAATATACCCATTGCATTACCCTCGGCTATTATTCTGTAATCAACGGGCATTACAATATCTTTGTACAGGGCAAAGTTCTGAATAATATTAATCTTACTAAACATTTTACCAGGATTAGCAGGCCCGTTTAACCCTAAATCCAGTTTAACAAGAGAGTATGATTTATCGGCAATATAAATTGTTCCGGTAAAGCCGGGATCAATTTTTCGTAATGGCTCTATTCTAATTTTAAACACATTCTGATTATCCATCGCTAAAGTATCTTCAATTAAATAATCATAGTATTCAATTGCATCTTGGGTAAAAGGACTCATAAGAGGGCGGTTGAAAAATCTAATATCATCATTGTAGAAATTTAATAGTAATCTTCCTCCAGTTAATAGATTGAATGCAGAAGATGTATTTTTAGTTTGCTTGCGAGCTATGATTTCATCTTTGTAGTTATTCGGTTTAAGAAAATATCCTTTGCTTTCATTTTCGATAATGCCTGTAATTTTTAACGAATCATTTTTCCCATCAATTGAAACAGATGCCTGCGAACCCCTTGACGTAAAATCTTTTGTTGTCCTGATAATACCTTTTGTATAAGCGCGGAATATGTAAGAATTTAAATTTGCTAATCTTTTTGCCTTTGCTTCAATTGCTCTTCTTATAATTTCCAATGCAGGGTTTTCACCTGGTAATACCGTTACTTCTGGTAAATTAATTGGTACCGGATTTAATGAAATGGAAATTGCCGAATTCGATTTTACAGCTACCATCAAAGTATCGGAAATATAACCAATGCTGGAAGTGATTAGTGTATATTGACCTTGAGTAACCTTTAGTTCAAAATCCCCATTAATTGAGGTTGATGTTCCTGAAAAAGTATTGGCAATTCTGATGCTTGCATAACTGATCGGTTTTGAGGTGCTCTTATCGGTTACTAACCCTTTTAATGAAAGGGTTTGCGCTTCTACATTAGTAATAGCGAGAGCTATTATGATTAAATAAACGAACTTCATTTGTATCCTCTTTTAGATTGCAATTATGACGAAATTAATTAATTAAGTTACATGATGAGCATATCTTAAACCAATAACCGTTCCAAAGGTTTCAAACCGAATTAAGTATTATTATAATATAAAACTTATATTTTGCATTAAGTGTTGTCTATAATAAAAGAAAAATATGAATAGAAAAATCGTCATAACAGGTGCCACCGGATTAATCGGTAAAAAGATTGCGGATTTGTTGATTCGGCGGGGAGACGAAGTGACTATTTTCACGCGCTCTATTGATAGGGCAAAACAGATCATTCCCGGGGCAGCGGAATATGTTGAGTGGAACTATAAGAAACAGGATTGGCAAATTTATATCGAGGGAATTGATGCCGTGATACACCTTGCCGGAGAGAACGTAATGGCTAAACGCTGGAACAAGGAACATAAAGCCAATATTCTCAATAGCCGGGTCGAATCGACATTTTCTTTGGTTAATGCAATAGGACACGCTGTGATTAAACCAAAAGTTTTCATTTCTGCATCTGCTACAGGTTACTATGGAAATTCAGAACAGCCGGTAACGGAAGTATCATTGCCCGGCAAGGATTTTCTTGCCGATGTAGTAAGTGCATGGGAAGCCGAGACGAAGAAAGTTGATGCGTATAAAATCCGCCGTGTAAATATCCGCACCGGAATTGTACTTGATAAAAATGAAGGTGCACTCGCACAGATGGTAACACCTTTTAAATATTTTATCGGCGGCCCGCTCGGTAACGGTAAGCAATGGTTTCCCTGGATTCATATTGATGATGTGGTTGGAATATTCTTGCACGCTTTAGATAATGAAAATGTAGAAGGCGCTGTTAATTGCGTTTCGCCCAATCCCGTTACAATGAATCAATTTGCAGAAACAATAGGCAAAACTCTTAAACGTCCTTCTTCTTTAAGGATACCGGAATTTTTATTAAGATTGATATTAGGCGAATCATCAAGTGTAGTTATCGGAGGTTTAAAAGTATCTTCGTCAAAAATTATTTCTTGCGGGTATAAGTTTAAGTACAGTTATATAGAAGAAGCGCTGAATAATCTTCTTTGACCGTGTTTATTCAAACCATGATACAATTTCAAACGAACCCGTACCCGGGTAAGCCGGCGGAGATGCAAAAGCTAATCTATCATCGTATCGATATCTTTTGCTAAATCCGGATTGAATAACCGTAGTGCTTCCGGACCGAAATGTTCCTACTGGTCCCCTTGCGTTTTGAATAACTCCCCCATAAAGATAGATCGCCCCACTAACAGGTCTGTTTTGATAATTTTCCGCAACAAATGAACCAGACTGTGAATAAATAGAAGCATCAATTCTAACATCATTATTGTTAGCCGAATTTTCCGTTATAACAATATCTCTTTCAGCAACTATTCCAAGCAAATCTTGAGAACTGGGATTTGTTCTTGGGTTGGTGTTATAAGTAACATCATCGTCAATAAAAATTTTTCCTAGGTTGCCTCCTGTTCCTGATGCGGCAATTGTATACTTACCTTTGATATTTCCTTTAATTCTTAGTTCGGCATTTTCTGCAAATATTACTCCGTTAGGTGCAAAAGTGGAAGCTAAAGCATAAGTATATGATCCTGAGCTGCTGAATTTATATCTAACGCTGTCTCCTCTAAATTCAAAATAGACTTTATCATGACCGGTAATATTCGCACCACCAGTTGCAGCGTTTGCTACATTTGAAACACCGCTAGAGGGGATGTCAATGTGAACACCTGTCTCCATTCCACCCAGAAACTGCGGTGTTGCACTGTTACTGTATTTAACCAAACTTCCATCAATAGTAACTTTACCCATAAATACGGGTCTATCAGCAACTCTAAGAGATCCATTTGAATGAAGAGGGCCCCAGACAGTATCGCGTGTAGTCCACCAAATGTTTGCCCCTTCACTGTTTGAAAAATAAGCGTATTTCGAAAATGAACTTGGCTTTAATAATATTCTTGTTTTTGCAGTTACTCCATTATAATTACCTATGGATATCAATTCTTTGATATTTTGGTATGCGTCAATAGTCGTAAGCGTTACTGCTATCGTTCCTCCGTCGAAATTATAATTTAAAGTTTGATCTCCAATAGAGTTATTGAAAAAGATTTTATTGGTGGCTAGATTCACTCCAGCATCGGTTAAATGACGAGCTTTTGCATCGTAGAAATAGCCAGAAAAATTTTCTACTGTGCCGATTGCCATCTGGTTAAAATTTTTGCCGGCAACCATAAATATTAAACTGAATCCGAGTACTAACAGTAAAGCCGCTTTGCCGCCCATACAATTATTCCTTACCTGTTTCTAAAGTTTCTTGCAGCTAATCTGATCTGCCTCCAAATAACTCTTCTATCAGCAGAATAGTCATTTCCATATGCTGTCGGATTTTCTACAGCGATATCTAATTGAATAGTGGCAATGCCAAATGGAGGAGTAGCAGGAAAAGGATCAATTTTGTCTCCGGTAGCATCGAAATAAGTTAACTTAAATTGAGTAACGCCCAAGTTAGACCCTTTTGGAACTTCTCCGTTAATAACCCGATAGAGAAGACGATCGTTTGGATTTGGTGTTACAGATAATTCGGAAGTACTTCCTAAATAATAGCGTAATGTATCAACTACACCATTGCCGTAATCATTAGCGGCTGTAGTGTTAACTATATCTGTAAGAAAAGAAATCCGATTTGAATCGGCGCTAATTATTGCCAAAGCTTGATTTGGAATCTTTGTCCAATCGTAACAGTAACCAATTTTACGAAAGTCATATTCAATCAGTTTTACCACCTCAACAAGATTCTGTTGAACGATTTTTTCGCCGCTATATAAATAATTATTCTGAACCGACGAGTCGTTCATCCTCAATAAGATCATTAATAATAATCCGCCAATTACTGTAGAGCCAAGTATGTCTAATAACGTGCTAAATCCCATTTCAATCCTTTATCTAAAATACCAGTAGCTGTAAATAGAAGACATTTTTATTGTGTCATTAATGCCAGGACTAACAACTTTCACACTAATTCTTTTGCACCAAGTTCTTGAAGCAGAAACATTATTTGGATTATCTGGATTAACATAATCAACTCTGGCATAAGTATTAAAAATCATTTTTTTGTCTGTTCCTTCAAGAATTAGAGAATCAGTTTTAGGTACTGTTTTATAGACATTGAAATCATCAAAGTCGTTAAAGGTAGTTGGGTCGTTGTTAAGTTCACCGGCGTCAAGGCCTAAAGCCCCAACGTTAGTTAATGAATTAATAGAGGTTACAGCCACTGTGTCGGTATTATGATCAAATGCTTTGCCGGTTGCTTGTTCAATAGTAGAAGTTGCCAGCGATACACTTAGAATACCATAACGATTTTCCACCATTATTGTATTGGTTGTTATTAATCCGCGACTAGAAGTAAGTATAACCATACTTAGTAAAAAAAACGCCGCAATAGTAATCATCATTTGTCCGGTGTTCATTTATCCAACCACTTTGGTATGGTGAAAAAATAGCTAAAATCTGAAACTATATCGAATCAAATATCGTGCAACGAATTTATGTAGTGTTTCTAATCATATTGCCCACATTTTAAAGTTTCTTGTAATAGTTACTTGTAGAAATGTACCGTAATGAATGAGATCATCAAAAAATTCTTCTAAAGTTGTTATATTGGGCACAAAGTTTAAGAAAGAGATGAATGTATGGATTCTTCTAACGCCATCAACATACTTGTTGCAATCAATTTGATGGTTTCCATGAGCGCAAATTATTCCGGTGCAAAGAAAGGCTTTAAGACTTCAATTACAAAAGTTGTAGAACGACCTGTTTCGTTTCTTCAAAAATTCCCCCCGAATGTTGCAGTGTTGGTGCTGATATTCACAATAATCTCGATATTTAAATTGGGAACATTGCCGGAAGAGTATGAATCGGAATTATTTGGTCTCCGGATTGCCGGATTAATAATGTTTGTTATTTTTTCATGGCTTCAGGTATTTGCTTATAAATCTTTAGGAAATTCATATGCTCAGGATGTGGTTATTATGAAAGAGCATAAATTATATACATCGGGGATATACAAATTCATACGGCACCCGCAATATCTCAGTCAACTGCTCAGTGATCTGGGCGCAGGACTAGCGTTATTAAGTTACCTCGTTATTCCCGTGGTTATTCTTGTTGAACTCCCGCTTTTTATAATGAGAGCTGCGTTGGAAGATAGACTTCTCAAAAAACATTTTGGTGATGAATATTCCGTTTACAAAAAAAGAAGCGGTTTCATGATTCCGTTCATCGGGTAGTCTGTTATGGTAAACAAATTTATTTTTTTTCTCTTGTTTTTATTTGTGTCTGTTTCTTTTTCTCAGCGCTTTTACAAAATTACAGTCCAGATAGATGGTCGGGAAGAAACACTCTCATATGTTGCCCGCAATGGAATCGATTATGTCTCTGCCAAAGAGACAGCAGCACTGCTCTCGGCAAATCAATTTTACAATACGGAAGCCGCAAAGATTGAGATCAAATTCAAAGAGTATAGTCTAAAGTTCTCAGCGAAAAATCAGTTTGTGATTCTTAATCGTAAATCAGACGGGGCACAGAAAATTTTTCAGATTCCAATTCCAACTATTTTTATCAGGGACGATATTTTTCTTCCGCTTATCTTCTGCACCGATTATATAAATCTTGCCTATGGCTACAAAATTTCATTTGACAGCCGGACAAAAAATCTGAGTGTTTCTAACAAACCGGTCACTGCCGAAACTTTTGTGCTTCCGAAAGCAGTTCTCGCAAAAGAAGAAAAACCTGTAGAGCCTGAAACAGTTGTTGAAAAACCTAATGGCAAATTTGATATCAATTCAATCTCCATTGAGGATAAATCTAACGGAACCCTCATACGGCTAAAAACGAGTCGTAGAATTTCAATACCACGCCACTCGATTAATGAGGGAAATTTATTTGTCTTCCTAACAGGAGTAAGTATTGCGCCCGAGATTGTAAATCTGGTAAAACCGGCGGGACTTGTAAAAAGAATCAAAAGAACTGTTATCTCTTCAAAGAATATTCAACTTGAGTTTGCACTTGAGGATGGCTATTCAACTTCGGAAGCGTTTCAGGATGTTGAAAGCAATGATATAATGATAACCATTCACAATAAACTGTTTCAGGCTGCCCTTCCAAATGTGGACGAGGTAAAATCGAAATGGATTTTTGATGCTGTAGTAATTGATGCCGGACATGGTGGGAAAGATCCCGGTGCGATAGGAGTTACCGGCGTTCGCGAAAAAGATATTAATCTTTCTATCGCTCTTAAAGTAGGAAAATTGATTTCCCAAAATCTTCCCGGTGTTCGCGTAATATATACCAGAGATACAGATCAATTTATTGAATTGTATAAACGGGGGAAGATTGCAAACGAAAACGGTGGTAAACTTTTCATCTCAATTCACTGTAACTCAACAGAACAGAAAGATATAAGCTACCGGGGATTTGAAGTATACCTGTTGCGACCGGGCAGAACACAAAGGGCAATAGCAATCGCTGAGTTTGAGAATAGTGTAATTAAATATGAGGATAATCAGGAACGTTATCAGAAACTTACCGATGAGAATTTTATTCTTGTCAGCATGGCTCACTCACAGTACATGCGCTACTCAGAATCTTTTTCGGATATCCTGAATCAGGAATGGAAACATGTTGTTAAGATACCGGCGTTGGGAATAAAACAGGCCGGGTTCTATGTCTTAGTTGGTGCTTCAATGCCGGGTGTTCTTGTTGAAACCGGATTTCTTTCCAACCGTAAGGATGAGACTCACGTTAATAGTCCGGAAGGACAAGCAGAAATTTCCCTTGCTGTTTTTAATTCAGTAAAGAAATACAAAGAGAATTATGAGAAAGAATTTGGCAATTAGCTGTCAGCGTTCGGCTTTTAATTAATTCATAAAAAAACTAAATGATGATATCGTCGGGATTCAAAAATCATTGACCGACCGCGTTATTAAAAAAGCTGAGAGCTAACAGCTGAATTCTGACAGCAATGTGATTTGTTATTCAAGCAACATCGCACTAACTTTGCCAAACAAATTTTCAAAAGAAAGGTTCTTTTATATGACTAATGCTCAAAAATGGGTTGCCGCATTTCTTGGATTGTTCCTCATTCTGTTTTTGCTTGGGCGACTCACACGTAAAGAAGAAGCGCAAATGCCTCAGACAATGGGAATGCAGCAGACTCAGCCATCGGGCAATGTTGACGGATTAACATTAATTAAACAAACCGGCTGTACCTCTTGCCATGGCGATAATTTGCAGGGCTCAAAACTTGCACCGGCACTGGTAAACATCAAGAAATACTGGTCACGTGACGCGTTGATTAATTATTTGCGTAATCCGCAGTCATACAGCCGTGATGTTCGTTTCGATGATTACCGGGCTAAATATAAAAATGTGATAATGCCGTCATACGGCAATATTGATGTTAAGGAATTGGGAAAAATTTCTGAATATCTGCTGACCCGCTGAAAGAATTAAACATATCGTTTTAAAGAACCTCATCGCAAAATAATTTTTAAGATGCTGTCAGCTGAACAAATGCAACTACAAGATTATTTAAGATATCTTTCCTTAATTATGGTGAGATGATGATTAACGTGACCCGCCATAATAAAGGCCAGGGCGCGGACAGTAAACTGATTTCCGTTGGCTCTTCCTTTTCGGAGGGAGATTTCATCAGAAAAATTTTTGAACATCATTGTATTTGACCTTCGAAGTGCGCAAAATTCTTCAACCAACTCACGAAGCTTAATATCATTATAGTTTGACTGCCTGACGTATTCGTTTTCGTCAAAACCGGGAAGATCGTTTTGATCGTTACGGGCAAAACGCAAAGCGCGGTATACAAAAACTCTTTCGGTATCAATCATATGTCCCATTATTTCGCGAACACTCCATTTACCGGGAGAGTAGCGAAACAATGATTCTTTCTTAGAAACATTCTTAAACAGTTTATAGATCTGGTTGCTTTGTTTTTTCAAAGTCTTGATGATGTCTCCATTAGGCACTTTATCTACATAGGTGTGATAGTATGCCGCGTATTCGTCTTTTTGCGGGTGTTTCATAACTCTCCTTTCTACATGCTTCTGTTTAGGTAATCGTTATAGTCTAATATTATTCGGGGATATGTTTCTTTCATAAGATGAGATGAAAAAATAAAATCTGCAGATGCTCTGTTACACGCAATCGGAATGTTCCAGACAACAGCGATGCGTAATAGTGCTTTTACATCAGGATCGTGCGGCTGGGGCTCAAGCGGATCCCAGAAAAAAATCAATATGTCAATTTCGTTTTCGGAGATCTTTGCGCCGATCTGCTGATCTCCGCCGAGGGGACCGCTTTTCAATTTATTTACTGTGAAACCCAAATCCTGTTCCAGCATTTTTCCGGTTGTGCCTGTTGCATAAATTTCATGATCGCCAAGATTTCCCCGATTATATTTTGCCCATTCGATCAAATCTTGTTTTTTGTTATCGTGAGCGACAAGCGCAATCCGTTTTTTCTTCTGCATGTCGATGTTAACAAATTTTTTCATTGCATCAACCCTCTAGTTTCTTCTACCAAAAGTTATGAAAGTAGTGGGTTATTATCTAACCGATTCTCTAAATCAAAAGAAGGAACGGCTATGAAAAATTACAATTGCTTTTGAATAATGAATTGCGAAGATTGCACATGACATCGAACAGGAGCTACTATGTTTTCACGTCGTCAGTTTTTAAATCGGTTTATTGTTTCAACAGGTGGCGCAATAGTAATGATGAAAGCAGACGCTTTGGCCAGAGTTACAAAGGCAGTCGGAAATTTCAAGCCATCGTCGAATCCAAATGCAGTTGCCGGTGATGAAGATTTCTGGGCTCATATTCAATCGGCATTCGACGTTGACCGTTCACTTATCAATCTAAACAATGGCGGCGTGTCCCCTTCTCCGACAGTTGTCATGAATGCGATGAAACGCTATCTCGACTACTCCAACCAGGCCCCATCGTATTACATGTGGCAGCATGTAGAACCGAAGATTGAAACAGTACGTGAAAAATTAGCAATAGTTTTTGGTTGCGATAAGGAAGAGATAGCAATAACCCGCAATGACAGTGAATCTCTTCAAAATATTCAGCAGGGATTTGATTTCAAAACCGGAGACGAAATATTAACAACTACGCAAGACTATCCCCGAATGCTTACGACTTTTAATCAGATGGAACGGCGCATCGGTGTGAAGGTGAATAAAGTAAAATATCCGACTCCGTTGATAAACAAGGGCGATTACGTTGATGCGCTTGAAAAAGGAATTACACATAACACAAAAATAATTTTAATCAGCCATGTTTGTTTTCTTACCGGACAAATACTTCCGGTGCGGGATGTCTGCCGCATGGCGCATGAAAGGGGAATTGAAGTAATTGTTGACGGCGCTCATTCGTTCAATCATTTTCCATATAAGCTTTCTGATCTTGAGTGTGATTATTTCGGCACATCGCTTCACAAATGGACATATGCCCCCATTGGAACAGGAATGTTATATGTGAAGAGAAATCTTATAAAAAAAATATGGCCGTTGATGGCTGCACCGAAAGAGATGGATGACAATATCCGCAAGTTCGAAGAAATCGGCACTCACCCTGCGGCGAATCATAACGCGATTGCAGAAGCACTTGCGTTCAATGAGGAAATTGGAATAGAACGAAAAGCCGCAAGATTACGCTATCTTCATAAACGCTGGATCAACCGTTTAAAGAAATATGAGAATGTTAAATTCATGCTGGATATCAATGATGATTCAAACTGGGCGGGAATTGTTAATTTCGCTATTGATGGAGTTGATGTGGGTAAACTTACAGGCTATCTACTAAATAATTATAGAATCTTTACGGTGCCAATTGTCTTTGAAGAGTTTAATGGAATTAGAGTTACCCCCAATGTCTATACTCTTGTTTCGGAGATGGATTTCTTCGCGGATGTATTAGAAAAAGTAGCAAAGGGTGAAGTGAAGGAAGTTTTGAAATAACGGTGAGCTATCAGCAATCAGTTCTCAACTTTCAATTGAAAAAATTACTCAATCCGCAGCAGCAGATTGCTTCGAGGTTATTATTTTTAACGAAGGTCGAGAATAAAACCCTCGACCGTGTATTAAAAAAGCCCTTCCCTTTGTTGTCTGTTGCAGAACCATAGAAGTTATATTTCTCCTCTGTGTAACTCCGTGTCTACTCTGAGTAACTCTGTGAAATTCGTTTTATTTTTATTTCACAGAGAGGCACCGAGAAGTCACAGAGTCCCACAGAGCATTAAAAACAAATCGACAACACGCTCTTTGGGAAGTAACCTGTCCTGAACTTGATTCGGGATTGGCTTTTATTAAACAGTTGATGTTAATGAATCGTTTTTAATTTCGGGCTATCCGGTATATTAAATAGATCTCGCAGGAAATATCCTTTCTCAATCAACACTTGTTTATGGTCTAAAATAAAATCTTTCACTATTTCTATACCAATAACTTTTGTTATACCTGTTCTTAATACCTGTTCACGGTCAACATAAGCTTCTCCCTTGAAGGGCAGCATCGGATTAAAATCGAAATCCTGTTCTTTTGTTAACGGGCGAAGTGTGTATTGATATTCAGCAGGGACAGAACGGACTAACCCCACCAATTCAAAATTTGGAACACCGTCCCGGATAGCAAGTACAATTCCTCCGCTGTAGCCGCGATTGAAAACCGCATCGATCAGGAAAGTGTACTTCTCTTTATTAGGACTGCTGACAATAGCTTTTGAAATCATTTTATAGTTCATCGGAAAACCAAATACGTAAACAAAACTTCCCCACTCCAGCTCACTTGATTTTCCCCATGGATACTTAAAAGCCGACATCGAAAAAGTTTTTGCCGGTGAAAAATGTCTTCCAAGAAGAGCAACATCGCGGACTCTATCCAGCAATAAAATTTCGACTTCTCCGTTATCCGGAAATTCCGGGACATAGTTTGTCTGCTTCGTTTTTATTGATACACTCTGTACGTATCGTGAAAAAGATCCGTCAGGATTTACAAAGTGAGAAATAATTGTATCCGGAAAAGATACAATATGCGCTACACTCAAAAGGGCAACTGTACCTTGATCCTCCAGAATTAAAGTCGCTGTGCCCGAACCGGAGCGGTTAAAATTAACCTGTTCAATTGCAGCTTTATCAAAGTTTATTTTACTAACAGAACTTGCAACGAATTTACTCGAAGCGTCAAATATGTAGCTTGTATAGAATGCGATACTGTTAATTAATCTGATCGATCTGCTTATTTCCTCAAGTTGTACTGAGGAATTCCGGTATGGGAACTCACTGTCGTAAACGCCGTCATTGAGTGTCGGATAGATTTTGTCGAAAAGCGAAGTTGATGAGCATGACAGATTCGAAATCAAGAGAAGAATGGCAATAATAAATAAGAAGCAGTTCCTTTTGAACATATTATCACCTTTGAGGAAAGTTATTCTGCACTAAATCTAATCGAAAAAGAGCTTTTTGGAAAGGGGTATTATTTATCATTCTTCCTCTCTATCATTTTAAGAGAGGGAGTTTGTGTCTAAGCTATTATAAATTTTTCATCCAGGCGCTTCGAAGTGCAAGCTGCCCCTCGGAAACGTTCTCAAGAATTTCGAATTGATGTTTGATTGGGCGTGGCTGCATCGATACTTTTACTTCTTTCTCTTCGGTTCCCCGCTGTGCAGTTATGTTAAAAGATTCACCCACTTTCATCTTTCCCATGAACGCAAATTTAATTTGTGCGTTTTGAAGACCGACCTCTTCGCCGTTCACTTTTAGAATAAAATCTCCCGATCTTACTCCGTCCGGAGAAGGATTATCAACATTAGTAACAACAAATTTTCCGTCTTTCAGACCAATCCCAAATCCAAGTGAGATCTTTGTACTGTCGATTCCGGCAAACTCTTTGTAATCGATACCGAGCTTTCCGTAATACTCTGCAACCGGAAGTTTTTCTGTCCCTTTAATGTATTTGTTAATGAAGTCGGAAATCTCCGGATAAGTTCTTTTTGTGAACTCATCAAAAAAATCTTTTTCGCTGAATGCTCTGTTTGATCCGTAATCTTTATATAGTTGATTGATAGCTTCGCGCAATCCTTTTTGTCCCCTGGAAAGCTCGAGAAGACGAATATCTAATAGTCCTGCAACTAGCGCTCCTTTTTGGTAGATGTTTGGATATTGGTCCTGTCGTTCCGTTGAATGGAGCGAAAGTTCGGTTAGTGAAATTGACTGATCGAAATTATCGTTTGCGGATAATTTTGTCTTAACCTGTTTTACATACTCATCTAATGTTATCAGATAGTCGCGCAGCTGCAGTATATCTGAAGCCCATTCTGTTACACCCTCATAGAGCCAGATATGCTGAGACATAGTTGGTTTTTCAAAATTAAAATTACCAACCAATTCGCTGTGGATGTTCAGGGGAGTTACTATGTGATAAAATTCATGTGCGGCAACAGATTTTAATTCCTGAGCCATAAAGTCATTTAGGTCGTTTTCCTTGAAGACATAGAAAGAGCTATAATTATGTTCCCACGCGCCCCAGCTCGAATTTTCGAAATGGAAAAGGAATGTATAGTTATCTACGGGGAGACCGAGTGTAAATTGACTTGTTGCGCTAATCATATCTTCAAGCAGAAGTAGAATCTGATCTGAATTTATTTTTCCGGTTTTGGAGTAAGTCAAAACATTAACGGTAGTATTCTCAATTTTAGTGGATGCTTTGGTTAAGACACCTAGTAAAATGGGTGAATCAACAACATAATCGTAATCTGCCGCATCATAAAATCCGTCCGCATTCAATTTCAGGGAAGTTCCAATCAGCCACTGATTGGGATAATCCAATTTAATTTTAATTGGAGTTTTATTCATTCCATGAAAATATCCGAATACACATTGGCCGTTAATTACAACATTGTCTTCTTCAATCGAGCTGCCGCACATTGCAAAAACCGGATTCTCTTTCACAGGCGTGTCCCAGGTTTCGGCAATGGTATATACCACTTTTGCGGTCTTTGCCGGTTCTTCCAGCTCCCATTGATTAGTTGAAATTTGTTTTGTCCCGAGTTCTGCACCATTGGAATCATATGACTTGAATGAGCGCACAAAACGGCCTATGTCCATTGTTTGATAAGTCCCTGGCGCTGTTGAAGCAAACTGATAAATCTTGTTCTCTTCTAAAAGTTTTTCCGGAATTAATGTTACTTTGAATAGATCATCACCGCGGTCATTTAAGTTCACGTAAAATTTTTGCTGTGCAAAAGATGAAGCAAATTGCGTCAACAGCAGAAGAACCAAAAACCCTGAAAAGGAATTTTTATTTTTCATGGTGCTTTATCCTTATAATGAAATTTACTGCCAAATGAGACGGATTGACACCGCAAGAGTTCTACAATTCCACCCGGCAGGATGAAAATCATCTTTTTGTCTCGCTTCAATTTGGGTTTATTTTATTTTTTCGCATAACAGTAAAAGAGAAAAAAGGAACCGGCTCATAAAGATCACTCCGTTCAATTACCTTCCGGCAACATCTGAAAATTGAGGCAAAAAAAATGATGGAAACCTTTTGATGACACAATGCCCGATCATCTCAGCTATTTCTTCAAAGGAAAGAAGGTTTGTGTTAATTACAGAATGATAAAGTAGCGGGTCGTCTACATTTTTGTGGAAATATTTCCAGAAGTAATTTTTCCTTTCCTCGTCTTCCTGTTTAATGAACTCAGCAGCGACTTTATGATCAACATTATATAGCTTAGAGGCGTTTTCTATTCGGAAGTTTAACGGCGCAACAAGACGAACATGAAATGCATTCGGTTTCTTTGATAGAATAACATTTGCCGCTCTTCCTACAATAATTGTATTTCCAAATTCCGCGAGCTTCATGATTGTGTGAGTAGTTTTATGAAGCAGAGAAATTTTTGAGGGAGATATTCCCAATATCTCACCAAACCATGAATCAACTTTAGTTGGTTTTTCTTCGGTTAAAAATTTTCTGAAGTGATCGGGAAGATTATGATCTTCCATAACCTTTTCGATTAAATCACGATCGAAGTATGTCCAATCTTTGTAATCTGAAATTGCGTTTCTGTTGAAATATTCTGTCAACTTCTCACAAATAGCAGCAGCTCCAATACCCGTCTGACGCGAAATTGTAATTATTGGTCCGGGATTCATTTTGCGTTTGTGAAATTTTGCGGCGTCTGACTCTTGATAGTGTTTGTCGATATAGATGCGGGCACGTTCGTAAGATCCAAGAACTTTCATTTTGCACCTCCAAGAAATAGTTTTAGTGGAGGAGAGGAATTATCTACAACAAACTTAATGAAAAATGAGATAAGATTGAACCGGAAGAAGTGATTGTGTTGAGTTAAAATATATTCTTATAACAAATCACTATTGCAAAATATTAGAATTGTATAAAAACAAGCTTAACTAAAATTGGAAGTAGATAAACGGCTGTATGTCTGCCGATTTGAACTGAGCCGCTAACCAGATCACCGCAACAAGAAGTAATACTTTTACGGGCAGCGGCACAGCAGTAATAATTTTCTGAATCCACAATCCCAACTTAGACGGCAAGAAGTGAAATAGATATCCAAGTACAAGAAGACCAAGAATAAGTGGAAGTTTTTCTGCAAACTGCAGGAATACTTCTGCGTGGAAGAATTGGTAAATCTGGTCGAGCATATCAATTACATTTTGAAAATCGTTTGCGCGGAAAATTAAAAATGACAAAGCAATAAGATGAAATGTTATTACAATCTGGAAGAATCTTAAAAATCTTGTATTGTGGATGCGCAATAATTTATAGAGTTTTTCTTTCGGCTTCTTAAAAAATAATGAGATCGACATCAGAGTACCGTGAAATACTCCCCACAGAATAAAATTCCATCCGGCACCATGCCATAAACCACAGACAAAAAATGTTACAACCAATGCCAGGACGTTTCCAAATATTCTCAAACTACGAGAAGATATTTGAATTGGTTTGAACAAATAATCGAGCAGCCATTTAGAAAGTGATATGTGCCAGCGCCGCCAGAAATCCGCAATGCTGGTTGCTTTAAATGGATAGTTGAAGTTATCCATCAGTTTAAAACCAAGAAGTAGAGCAATGCCTATTGCCATATCCGAGTAGCCGGAGAAGTCGCAATAGATCTGAAGTACGTAAGCATAAATAGCTAACAGGTTCTCAACGCCGGTAAAGCGCAACGGGAAATCAAAAATCCTATCTACAAAATTCAGGCTGATATAATCCGCAATCACAACTTTCTTAATCAAACCGAGCATGATTAAAAACAGTGCTCTGCCAATATCTTCCTTCGAGATAAACGGTTCGCGGTCAATCTGTGGAAGAAAATCCACCGCACGGTCTATTGGTCCAAGCAGAATATTCGGAAAGAAGAAAACGTATAAACAGAAATCACGCAGACTATTTGTGGGTTTAAGCGTGTCGTAGTATATATCAAATACATATGTGAGCGATTTGAAAGTGTAAAACGAAATTCCGATAGGTAGAAAGATTGCAAGGGGATTAATATTATGCTTGCTGATATCCGCAATGATCTGCAGAATAAAATTTGTGTACTTGAAATAACCGAGAAGAGCAAGATTAAGAATAAGAGCAAGGGCAAGAAATAACCTTTTGATGGGAAAGCTGTCAGCCCTAGCTATCCATTTGCCGATGAAAAAGTTTGCAACTGCTGAAACAACGAGAATGAAAAAATAGATTCCCGCCGCTTTGTAGTAGAAATAGAGGGAAAACGTTATAAGAAGAAAAATTCTCGCAGCTTTATTCTTTCCTAACAAATTGTAGAGGATTAGAAATCCTAAGAAGAGAAAGAGAAATAAACTTGTGCTGAAAATGAGCGGATCGTTGGGATCGTATTTTAATAGAGAGAAGATCTTTTCAAGGCTGATAGATGAGAACATAGGCCGATGATTTTAATTGTGAAAAAAATAATTCTAATAGAACGCTGATTATCATGGTCGTTTATGATCTCCTATGATCAATCATAACGAATCATAATCATCATAAAGATCAGCGTCCTATTGCTTTATAATTACTTGCCGGTTTTTAGATCTACAAGTTTTTGAAGATCGCCGACGTTTTTCAAACGCAGCACTTCGTAACTCTTGAATTTGACATTGAATGATTTTTCAACAGCTAATATAATGTTGACGTGATTCAACGAATCCCATCCCGGAACTTCCGGCGCCATAGTTTCATCTTGAAGATCGAAATCGTCAAGATCAAGTTCTTTTAGAATAACTTTTTTCAATTCTTCTGATATCATTATCTGCTCCAGACTTGTTTGTCTTCCCGACTTAAAATTCTTTCTTTATTTGCTTTTCTGCTCGGTTTGCCAGCGGAACTTTTAATCAGCCATCTTGGGGGCACCAGATAAACTTTGTGAATATTAACATCTATAGCCATCCCGGCTTTCAATATAGTAAGACGAAGTTCATTTTTCTCTTTATCTGTTTCGTATTTTGTTTCTGCCACGACTGCGATCTGTTCGGTTCCCATTTGTTCATCTTCTTCACCGAATGAAATTACTCGCCCCGGAATTATTCCTTCAACCTGATTAAGTGAGTCTTCTATGTCTTCCGGATAAATGTTTTTGCCAGCAACAATGATCAGATCTTTTTTCCTTCCAATTACAAAAAATTCATCCTTGTATCTAAATCCATAATCACCGGAGAAGTACCAGCCGTTCTCAACAACCTCTGCGGTTTTTTCGGGATAGTTACGGTAGCCGTCGAACATGGATATGGATTTCACGGCGATTTCACCAACTGTTCCATCGGGAAGATCTTTTCTGCTTTCGTCTACTATGCGGGCGTGGCAGCCGCCAAGTAATTTGCCGGATGATACACAGACACGTGTGACGGAATTTTTATCGGCGAGTTTCATTACGCCATGTGATAATTCATTCCGATCGACTACAAGTTCCGTTATTGGTTTACCAACATCGGTGACGGTTAGACCTAATGTAACTTCAGCCATTCCATACATAGCTGCAAGAGCAAAAGGATTTAAACCGTATTTCTCAAACTTAGCTGCAAATTTTTGATGGCTATCGTGTCTTATCGGCTCGGCAGCATTAACAAGCAATCTAAGACTCTCAAGATTTATGTCGCTCAATTCATCGTCGTGGATTTTTTCTGCCAGAACATTGTAAGCAAAGTTAGGAAGACAGGTCAACGTTGCTTTTTCTTTTGTGATCGCTTCCAAAAGTAGGATCGGTGCCAGTACCCATTCAAACGGATTAATCTGAATAGTTGTAATTCCAAAAGCGAGCGGAATCTGAAAACATGCGATCAAACCAAAATCATGATAGAGCGGCAGCCAGCTTACTATCTTATCTTTTTCAGTCAGCTTATAACCATTACCGAGATTAACGACATGATTCAATATTGCGCGGTGTGAAAGAACTACAGGTTTTTGTAAACCAGTTGTACCGGAGGAGTGCTGTAATAGTATTGGTTCCGTGTCATTAATTGAAAGAGAAATTTGCTCGATCTCGGCATCTGCTACAGGATCAACTTCTTTGTTGATATCCCATTCAAGAGGAAAGAAAATCGATTTAATTGTGCTGCCCGGTTTTTCTATAAGCGGTCGAATTATTGGATCAAGTTCTTTCTCAGTTAATATATAATCAAGACCGGAACGTTGGGCCATTCCTTCAATTCCCTGGCGGAATTTATCCGGATGCAATCTTGGATTCGGGTAGGCAAGAACTGCAGGCAGAGCACCGGCGCGGGAAATACCAAGGTACAACGGATAAAACATAGGATTGTGATGCATTATAATAGCACATACATCACCCTTTTTTATACCGGCTTCTCTGACCTTTACCGAAAATTTTTTTGCGGTCTCAATCAAGTTTTTGTAAGTCCATCGGGTTGGTTCCTCACCGGCAACACAGTGAACAATTGCTTCGCGGTCAGGATTTCTTGCGGCGTTACGCTGCCATCTCTCCCAAAGAGTTTTCGAATCATCCAATTGAATATTGCTCATGCCTTCTCTTGTCTAAAAGTTAGAAGTCTATTTATACTGTTCCATTAATGCTGCGTTTAGCAGTTCTGCAACTTTTTTTGCACCCTGATCATTAAAATGAATAAAATCCTTGAATGCCAATGGGGGATTAGCATTAACCCAATTAGGCATTGAGTTTTCGCCTCCCATAGCATCAAACAAACTCCAGAAAGCAACGTCTGTAAGTTTTGCAATATTCTTCTGTGTCTCAAGAAGTTTTAATATTGCCGGATCGGTAACAAAGCTCGATCCTTTTTTCATCGACTTATCGTGAACCGAGATCATCAAAAAACTTGCTCTCGGAAACACCGATTTCAAATTATTGATCATCTTAACCATTTCTCTTTCATACCAGATATAATCTGTATTGCGAGAGCCGGCAATGTTTAATCCGAATTCAAGAATAATCAATTTGTAATCCAGATATTTTGCAAACTCTTTTAAGAAACTAACCTGAAGCGATCCCAAATCGACGCCTGTATTTCCGCGCAATGGAAGGTTGTCGACATAGATACCGTTTTCGTTTTCTAAACTAACCCCGTAAAAATAAGCCTGATCTGCCATCGTAAATTCAATACGGACAACTTTAGCGCGGGATGCTGGCCTTATAACTAATTCCTGAAGAGCCGCTCCTGTTTTAAGAGTAGCGGTTTGTTTTGCGCCTCCGTCAAATGAATAATTTATTGTTGAGTTCTTAGCATTGGCATAATACAACCGTACAAGACTAAAATCCTTAAGTGATTTTCGGAAGCGTGTTGTTTCATACTGAACCCATGCATTGCCCTTCGGAATACATACTTCTCCGCTGATACCAAGCGGAAGGCTTTTCGAATTGCTTGTGTATAACGCAGCGGATTCCCAGTTATCGGAGAATGTATGTTTAGTTGTTTGTCTGAACATAATGTCTTGAGAAGTGATGCCAAGCCAGCCAACACCGTTTCCGCCAAATTTATTCTGTAGGGATTCGCGAACGTCTGATGTAATTAAATCACCCTCAATTGCCGAGTCTCCGAAATGTGCAACGCGCACTGTTTTTGTCTTTGCGCTTTTAATAGCATCGAAAAAATAACTTAGCTGTTTTGTGTTTCCGGTGATTGATGCTTTCTTCCCTTGAAGAATTGGTGCGCCGGATACATCCGATTTATCAGGGGTTATTACAAAGAAGGATAGCATTGAAGAAAAAGCAGTTGTAAAATCTAATGAAGCCTCGTTCATCCAGGGTGCTGATCTTTCAAATGAATTTAACGATTGAGGTTCATTTGCTATCTCTTCTTTTACATCTATGAGAAGATCCACGGTCTTCAGCTTAAAATTAATTGCCGGAATTTCGTAATCAAGCTTAATAAAAGAAATTGAATACATCATCAAAATTGTCAGAGCAACAATTACTAATGGTTGTCTAAACTTGTTATCGTTATCCATAATGAATCCTTTTTGTTTATTTGATTCGATCATTTTTTACTTTTCGCCTCAGTTATCTCCTGCAGCGGTGATGCTAAAGAATAATAAAAATTACATTTTATACTTCGTTAAAATTTTTTCAACTTCCCGAGCCCAGATTTTAAATCCCTCGGCTTTAAAATGAATTCCATCATAGGCAAGTTCGGGACGCAGAAATCCATCCTTGCCGGCAGTCAAAGTATTAACGTCTATATAATCAATATTGTTCTGCTTTGCGTAATCGGAAAGAAGTTTGTTTAATTTATCAACCTCACGGTTCCTGCCGAAGTTACCTTCAGGCGTTCCTCCGAAATCTTTACCGTATATTTTTGCACTGTAAGTGGTTGATTGAATCACGGGGATAATATTTTTCGATTTTAATCCGGATAGAATGCGGACGTAAACAGCAAAAATATTTTCAACCGGAGTCCAGCTGTATATGTCGTTCAATCCGCCCATAATAAAAACAATTTTAGGGTCGAGTTTGTAAATTGAGTTCATTCTCGCTTCATAACCATACAGTCCGTCTGCGGGAATTCCGCGTTCAACAACATTTGAACGTCCCAGTAATTCATTCCATGCGGCACCATGTGTTAATGAGTTGCCGAGCATAACAATATCCGCCTGGCGGGTTTTATAGATATCAAACATTGCCTGCTGGAGAGCATAAGTGGGATTGTTTCGGTACCTTAGAGTATCTTGTGCAGGGAGAGTGGTTTTAGTGTTCTGAGGAAATGCTTGGCTCGAGAATAAACACACACATAAAAAAAATGTTGCTATTATAGTTCTCTTCATTGATTCTCTTTCAAATTTTATTGGGGTTAACCTAAACACAAGTTAATTCAAATCGATAAATAATCAAATAAATGCTGGTTGATTTTGAGATGCTGTGGTCTGCTATACACGCGATTGATGCAGAAATTTTTTTTAATTCTTTCCTTCAACGACATTAATTTTTTTTTCATGTTCCGATATCCGGAATTTCAGATTTTTTTCAAGCGCTATTAGCTCGGAGATTTTGGCGGTGCATTCTTCTCTTTTGACTTCGGTAGTTGAAGCCTCTGCTTTTAGCTGGCGTAATTCATCTTTTTGGTCGGCAATTTGATTCCGGAGCGTCTCTAATTCGCGGGTACTTTGAGCAATCTCTAAAGACAATTTCTGTTTGCTATCGTTTAATGCCGAATAGTTATCACTTGTTTGACTGAATAACTGTCTAAAATCTTTTTCCAATGATTCTTTTTTAATTTCGAGCGAAGAGGTTTCGGAGCGCAGTTGCTGTATGTACAGTTTTTGGCGATTCGCTTCATCCTTCAATCCAAGAACCTGATCATTTAGTTCGTTGAATTCCTGTTTGAGGCCGGAGAGTAATTGTTCGGCGGCAGATCTTTCTTTCTGAAGTACTTTTGTCATTCCGCCGTATTCTGCAATCTGTGAAGTCTTCTCAAGAAGGATTTTTTCTTTCTGTGATAGTTCTTTCTCTTTCTCTAAAATATCCTGACGAAAAGATGTGAGTTTGTTCTTAGCCGTATTTAGCTCTTCTGTGAATTTCAGGAGAACCTGAGAAAAATTGTTTTCTACTTTTAGATGTGATTCTTCTATCTCGAACTTACGTTTTTCAATATCTTCAATAATCCGCTGTTTCAGCTTTAAGGATTCGGATAAATTATCTTCATCAGTTCTGAATTGAAAGAGCTTGTCTTGAAATTCGGTTTTGATAGATTCAAATTTTCTTATTTCATCTGAAAGTTCATTGCGTTTACTTGTAAGCTCTCTGACTTCCGAATCAAGTTTGTGGATCGTCTCTTTGGTAAAATTATAATTGGTTTCAAACTCATCGAATTCTTTTTGTTTAGCGCGAAGTTCCTCGCTAATAGAATCCCGTTTATTAGCGAATTCGTTGTAAAATTTTTCTTTTTCGGAAAGCTGGCCGATGATTGCGGAAAGAGAAGATTCAAGATTTGATTTAATTTCTTCGCTGAGTGTAATTTTTTCATCGAGGGCCTTGATCGATGCTATACGTTTACTCTCTTCAGCTTTTAGCTGGTTTATCGTCTCGGTAAGTGCCGCTGCATCGGCGGTGGAACCGAATTGTGATAATTCATTCTGTAATTTTTCTTTTTCACTTATTAAGGAGGAGATGCTGTTTTCGAGTGCGTTGTGCTCGCTTTGTAATTTTTCAAAGGAAGAATGGAGATCCTTGTACTCATCCGAAAGTCTCTTAATCTCGTTCTCTTTTTCTAAAATTAATTTATCTAAACCTTCCTGTGATTCCGATTCGATTCCAAAGACAGAAGATTCGAGATTTATTTTTTTCTTAGTAAGCGTATCAATAGCATCGTTTAATAAGTTTATCGATTCTGCTTTGTTGTTAGACTCGGTAAGAATTGACTGAAGTTCGTTTTTCTGTTTTTCAATATTCTGAGTAAGATCGCTATATTCTTTGCGGGCATCGTTAAGTCTGCTGTCAAGTTCAACGAGGTTCTGATGTTTCTGAAGTACCTGGTGCAGAGTGTTTTTTAATTCATCGTTCTCTTCTACAAGTTTTTCAATTTCATTTTTTGCCTTCGATGAAAAAAGACTCATTCTTTAACTGCTCCTTGTTTGGCGGCTATTTATTGCTCTCAGCAAAGATAATAAACTTTGTGAAATGTATCTCTATTAAATTAAAAAGACAATAGAACTTAGCCTATTTGGAATTATTATGCTGAAGCATCTTCTTCAATTGAATTTAACGAAATTATATATACGGCAACCCCGGCGGCAATCAAAAACAGTAATATTCTAACCGTTATGCTTTGAGTGAAAAAAATCGCGGAAAAAGTAATTGTCGCAACCATCATCGTTATGGCTATAATTTTCGATCTGATAGGCATTCCTCTTTTTTCGTAATAATCGCGGATAAATTTTCCAAAGCGGGGGTGATTTATCAACCAATTGTAAAATTTATCCGAGCTTTTTGAAAAACACCATGCCGCAAGAATGAAAAAGATTGTGGTTGGCAGTAGCGGTAGAAATATTCCTATCACTCCTAGTGAAATAAACAGCCATCCAAAAACTATCAGGAATGGCTTAGAAATAAAAACTGGTTTCATTAGAAAACTTTCTTTTAGAATTAGGTGTAAAAATAATCAATCAGGAAAAAATTTATTGTTAGAGACATCTGAAAAATTCTGAAATGTCATTTCGAAGGAGCCCTTCAATTTTTCAGGATAAACTCCGCGACTGAGAAATCTTTCTAAATTCAAAGACTTCTCCCGGAGTTCATCCCGCAATTTGCGGGAGTCGAAGTGACAAAATATATTTTTCAGAGGATTCTGTTAATTACTCATTGGCAATTCTTTCTAAATAATCCCGGTAAAGAGATTTCGGAATGCTGTTGATTAAAGCTACAAACCGATTTTTATCAATAAATCCTTTTTGGTAAGCAATCTCTTCAATGCATGCGACCTTCAGCCCCTGTCTGTCTTCAATAACACCAAAAAAGTTTGATGCTTTTAACAGCGCTTCGGGAGTCCCGGTATCCAGCCATGCAACACCACGGCCGATCTTTTCAACCATTAACTCACCAAGTTCCATATATTTCTTATTAACGTCTGTAATTTCAAGTTCACCGCGAGGTGATGGTTTCAGATTTTTAGAAATCTCAACAACTTTGTTATCGTAAACATAAAGCCCCGGAACCGCAAAATTTGATTTCGGCGATTTAGGCTTTTCCTCAATACTTATTGCTTTGCCATCATTGGCAAATTCCACGATACCGTATCGTTCCGGATCGTTTACCTGATACGCAAAAATTGTCGCACCCGGACTGTTTTGTTCAACAGATTGATAGAAGAAATCGAGCTTTCCGTAAAAGATATTATCGCCAAGAATAAGCGAAACTGAATCGCCTCCGATAAATTTCTCTCCAAGAATGAATGACTGAGCTATTCCGTTTGGCGCAGGCTGCACTATATATTCAATCTTCAAACCGATTTGCGATCCATCTTCAAATAATTTTTTATAAAGAGGAATTGTTTCCTCATTTGAAATAATCAGTATTTCTTGAATTCCGGCAAGCATCAATATAGAGAGAGGATAATAAATCAAAGGTTTATCGTAAATAGTGACAAGTTGTTTGCTGTAAACTTTTGTCATCGGATACATTCTTGTGCCCGAACCGCCTGCGAGTATTATACCCTTCATGAAGTTCCCGTTTTAATCATTGATCAATTTGTTACTGAAATATAAGCCGTTTTGATTAATAATTCTTTTTTGTCGTACAGTTCAATTTTGTAATCCCCCGGCTTTGTGAATTTGTATTTGAAAAATGTATCGTTCCACTGAGGATCTATCTCGTATTTTTTCGAGTCAATAAATTCGCTGTAGTTCAAACCATATTTTTCTTTACGCCATGTACTTATAAGAATTTGTTCCGTGTTAAAAGGATTGGTATTACTCATGTAGATATAGATGGCACCGCCTTCATATTGAAGGGACACAATACGTTTTGTTCCAACCGGTTTCCCGGATTGAATTTTTTCGCATAGTGTTATTTCAGCTTCCGGGTAATGAATGATGACCGGCGGTTCAATTTTCTTTGTCGGCTTCTGTGTAACAACATTTACAGTTAAGGTGGAAAAGCGCTGTTTGGTTTCATTGGTAAAATATATTTCGAATTTACCCTCTTTGTTGAATTTGTAAACAGAAGCAACCCAATTTTCATTCTGTGGGCTTAAGGCTTTGTTGAAATGATTTTGTCTTGTCTCTCCGGAGATCCTGTCTATATTCAGGTAAACGTTTTGTCCCTTTATTATTTTGTTCTCACCTAAGAATAAAATACAAACCGACTGATCCAGTATTAAGGTTGAACTGTATATGTAATCAATCGGTTCGCCGTTATTGGTGTAAGCTTTGCATAGTATAATCCGCTGAGCGTTTATACTGCCGAAGCAAAGAAATACGAATATGAAAAAATGTTTTTTCACGGAGCTGGCAGTAGTTATTTCTTCAGCTAAATAATAAAACGGATTAAGAAATCCAAGAGCAGCAAACAGTTTAAATGATATAGCTTACAACTTTGAGTGGTAAGAAAATTTCATTAGTCTTGGTTTTACCAACCTGCCAAAATCCTTGAATGCCATCTGAATCAGTTCCACATGACTGCATGCATTGAATGCTATCTCATCATCCTTCGCCAAGGATTCCTCACAATAGACTTCCATATCATAAAGATTGCCGAACGGAGGCATTGCTCCAACATCACATTCTGTAAACTTGTCTTTGAATTCAATCTCATTAGCAAGGCGAAGACTTTTTCCGCCGAGCGCTTCTTTCAATAGATCAAAATCAATTTTGTTGGATGCTGGAAGGACACACATGGCCATCTTTCCCTCAACTTTGATGAGAACTGTTTTGGCTAGCTCTTTTCCTTTGATGTGTGCCGATGCTGCAATCTCCTGAGCAGTATATGCTACAGAATGTTTGATGGTTACATACCTGACTTTGTTTTGATCTAGATACTCTCTTAACATTTTGGTAGGCATAAATCCTCCTATTGATAGTGAGCAGATCAATAAAGAACAAAAGTTACTGTTTTGTAAACTCCAGGTCAGCCGGTGCCGTTACGCCAAGCGGTGTCATAATAGTTTGAACTACGACGAGTGTTTTTCCGGAAAGAGTGTAGTCGGTCGTTGTAGTTGTTCCATCCTGGCGTCTGAAAGTAATTTTTTTCCCGTCAGCAGTATAAGTTCCTGTTTCTGTTGAAGAAACTCCATTTTGAATTACGGTAGCAGAATAGGTGCCATCGGCTTTAGCAATTATTGTTGATTCAGTTTGTGCTTGTGCGGGAGTTAGCACAATGCTGGAAGTTCCGCTCTTAATGGTAATCTTGGTCAGAACCCACGTTCCAACAAGCGATGCTGATACCGGATCGGTGGCACTGTCTCCTTCGTCGGACTTGCAACTCGCAACTGAGATGAGCATAATAAAAGCAACAAGAAGGATTGATAATTTTTTAAGCCGTGTCATGTCTTCCTCTTTTGTAAATTTACAATCATACACTTTATTTCTATTCCTACAAGTTATTCGCTAAAAGTTAGCATCGACACGGTTTAAGTTAACCTTCTTGGCATTTTTTTCAAACAAAAAATTTGTTGCACGGAGCTTTTATAAAGAGAATCAACTTTTCAATTGAACTCAATTTCCATATTTTAGTTTTCAATTCTGTGAAAGAGAGATGAGTCTATTGTTGGACATTGACAGCAGAGCATTGTCCCCATTCAAAAAATACTCTTCCGGAGAACTTTAGAGAATGATTAATATTTTTTATAACTAACTCATGCTGATGATCTGGCCGAAATTGGTGCGGTACTGATGACAGGCAAAAATTTTCAATCTCCATAAATCTTGTAGAATTGATATGATAGATGATAATTTAAAAATGAACGTACCTCAAAAAAAACAAAATCCATGGACTTGGATACCAACTTTGTATCTGGCCGAAGGTCTTCCTTACATAATTGTTATGACAGTTTCTGTTATAATGTATAAACGTCTTGGAATTTCGAATGCAGATATTGCACTTTATACCAGCTGGTTTTATCTGCCTTGGATAATAAAACCGCTTTGGAGCCCGCTGATCGATATATTAAAGACAAAACGATTTTGGATAACAGCAATGCAGTTGATGATCGGTGCAGGTATGGCTGGAGTTGCATTTACTATTCCTATGCCGGATTTTTTTCAATTCACTCTCGCGTTCTTCTGGCTGATAGCATTTAGTTCCGCCACCCATGATATTTCTACTGATGGTTTTTATATGCTGGCATTGACGGAGAGTCAGCAATCTTATTTTGTAGGAATTCGTAGCGCATTCTACCGCATTGCTTTGATTGCAGGCCAGGGTCTTCTTGTCCTCCTCGCCGGATACCTTGAAGGTACAATGGGTGTTTATCCTGCTGAATTTAAGGTCATTGCAAATCCAAATAAATTTTTTCAGGAAACAATAAAAGTTGATTCTCTGAAAGCAAAACCGATGGAGGGAAGTTTAAGAGTAATTGCAAAACCATCCTACGTTGAAATCAGCACTCGTCCTAAAACAGAGGAAGAGGCAGCATCATATATACGATTTGCTCACAACTTTAATATAATGAACGGTTTCTCAACGGATAAATTTGCTTTAGCAGATACCTCGTTCAGTCAGGATCTTGTGGGCAATGTTGGTATTGTAAAATTTATTCTATCGAAACCGCCCAGTGAGGGAAGCGAATATATTGTAGAAGTTGCTAACAATAAGGGACCCGAAAGCATCCGGGTAGTTGAGGGAAATAGACTCAAGTTCACATCAAAGAATTGGAATAAACCGGCGTTTTCAGTAATACAACTTGATCCCACTATTGCAAAAAAAACTGAAGCTAGTTTTAAGGCGCAGATTGATAAAGTTCCTCTCGCCTGGGTATTTACGTTTGCAATAATGGCCGGATTGTTTTTTCTCTTTTTTGCTTATCATAGATTTATATTACCTGCACCCAAAGAAGATAAATCTGCTGGTGTTAAAAGACAGAGTTCTACATTCAAAGAATTCTTCAGAACCTTCTTCAGATTTTTCGAAAAGAAAAAAGTCATTATCATCATCGGGTTCCTTCTATTATATCAATTTGGAGAATCGCAGCTAATAAAAATGTCTCTGCCGTTTATGCTCGATCCGAGAGAGATTGGCGGGTTGGGTCTATCCACTACCGATGTTGGATTTGTTTACAGTCTTGCCGGAGTTGTGGCTCTGATACTCGGAGGAATTCTTGGCGGATTTGTAATATCAAAAAAAGGTCTTAGATATTGGGTCTTGCCGATGTTGTTGGCAATTAATCTTCCGGATCTTCTCTATGTTTACCTTGCATATGCACAACCAACGGTCATCTGGATAATCTACGCATGCGTAGCTGTTGAGCAGTTCGGTTATGGATTCGGCCTTACTGCATATATAATGTACATGATCTATATCTCGGACGGCGAATACAGAACATCACACTATGCTATTGCGGCGGGATTCATGGCCATTGGTATGATGGTGCCGGGAATGTTTAGCGGAATGATTCAGGAAGCGATCGGGTATAAATTCTTTTTCATTTGGGTATTGATTTCTGCAATCCCGTCGTTTCTCATTGTTAAGTTTATTCCACTCGAATACCAGTTCGGGAAAAAGAAATTATTAGAGTCATAATTTTTTTAATTGGGTGACTGTTGTAACAATTACCGTCGCCCCTTCGTCTTAACTCCAAAAGAAATGGAGGCTCGTTGAATTCCGATAAAGTAATTGAAGTCCGTGGACTTACCAAAAAATTCGGAAGTCTGACCGCTGTTGATAATCTCGACCTCAACGTCTATCGTGGTGATGTATTTGGATTTCTTGGCCCTAACGGAGCCGGCAAGAGTACAACAATCAGAATGCTTCTTTCGCTTATCAAACCCACAAGCGGATCGATGAGTATTTTTGGTAAATCAATTAGCAAGGATAGAAAGGAAATATTTTCGAAGATTGGTGCTATTGTAGAAAAGCCGGATTTTTATCTCTATCTCTCTGCCTATAAAAATCTCGAGATTCTTGGAAAACTTTCCGGTACGGATGTATCTAAGAAAAAAATCATGGGCATGCTTGAACTGGTCGGACTTGACAAACGGTATATGAGTAAAGTGAAAACTTTTTCGCATGGTATGAAGCAGCGGCTCGGGATTGCACAAGCACTTCTTCACGATCCCGAACTGATAATTCTTGATGAGCCGACAACCGGTCTCGATCCTCAGGGAATGAAAGAAATTCGAGACTTGATAATCTATCTCAGCAGAGAAAAAGGGAAAACGGTTTTTCTTTCATCACACATACTTCACGAAGTTGAGTTAATCTCCACGAGAATGATCATCATTAATAAAGGAACTACACAGGTTGAAGGCACAGTTGAAGAGCTTCTTAAAACAGATAAAGTGAAAGTTGCTTTTGAAGTTGATAAAATTGAGGATGCACTGCGTTTTGTAAATGAATCTTTCTGGCAGGGAAAAATAAAAGCAACCTCCAAAAGTGAAATGAATTTTGAACTGAGCAAAAACGAAATTGTTGATCTAAATAAATATCTGGTGGAGAAAGGAATTGCGGTAAGTGCAATAATTCCGGTTCGCTCTCTTGAAGACTTCTTCTTAAGGATAACCGAGGGAGGCGTAAAATGATGACGTTAATTTATGTAGAACTTCAAAAAATGTTTAAGAAGTGGAGAACCTACATTGGAATTATTGCCATTGGACTTCTTACAATCATCGTACAGCTGGCATTGTATTTCACCGGTAAAGATATGATAGATTCGCAAATGAGGGGATTGGAACAATCATTTGTCATGGTGGGAAATTTGGTCAACGGTTATTTTATCGCTCGGCTGATCCTTACATTTCTGATTATTCATGTGCCGTTCTTAGTTGTTCTGGTCGGTGGCGATCTGCTCGCAGGAGAGGCGACTGCAGGTACATACAGAATGATTTTAACAAGGCCCGTTTCTCGATTACAAGTTATTACTGCAAAATTTATTGCTGGCTGGTTTTATGTAACTATCCTGATGCTTTGGCTGGCGTTTCTAAGCCTCGGGGTAAGTCTGGTGATTTTTGGCTCCGGTCCCCTTCTTTCCATAGGAAGCGGAATTGTTATTTTCGCCGAGAATGATGTCTTATGGCGCTTCCTTGGCGCTTATGCATTTGCCGCACTGAGCATGATGACTGTGATATCGATATCAATCATCTTCTCCTCACTCGTCCAGAATGCTATTGGACCAATTGTCTCTACCATGGCGGTGATAATAATCTTCTTAATCTTATCTGCATTACCGGTTGAATTTTTCCAAAACATAAGTCCATATTTCTTCACCTCACATATGAACAGATGGAATAATTTCTTTAGTGAAGAAGTTAATTATAAAGAGGTAGTTAATTCGATCTGGGTTCTGTTGGCTCATGTTGTTGTTCTCTACGGAATTACGACTTACATTTTTCTCAAGAAAGACATTTTAAGTTAGAGAGGCGATGATGAAAAAGATTTTGATAACCTTGCTGTTGATTGCTGCGGTTACGGTTTTTGCACAGACAAAAGATCCCAATAAACTTTTGGATGCAGTACGTCAAAAATTTAGCAAGGTAAGCGATTATAAAGTCGATGGTATTGTCAAACTTGATATGAGTTTTATCAAAGTCCCTGAGATGAAGGCTAAAATATTTTTTAAAAAACCGAATAAAATAAAAGTTAATGCCGAAGGCTTTGCAATGATTCCGAGACAAGGATTGCAATTTTCGCCTGCAGATTTACTGAAAGAAGATTTCACAGCGATCTATGTCCGGTCTGAAACAATCGATAACCGGGAAATAGATGTTATTAAAACTATTCCAAGCAGTGATTCCTCGGAAATTGTTTTATCTACATTGTGGATTGATGCGGCAGAATCCGTAATCAGAAAAGTTGAATCCACCAGCAAAAAGGGAGGCACAACTCAAATTGAATTGAGCTACGATAACTATAAATTCGGGTTACCCTCTCAGTTAAAGCTCTCTTTTAACTTGGGTAATATACAGATGCCTGTTAATGCACCAAACCAAACGAATGAAAGTGAGACTGCCGATGCCGCAAAAAAAAGCAGAAGGAGAAGAGGATTGCCCGAGGGTACTTCTTTGAAGGGTAGTGTGATAATGACATATACGAATTATCAAATCAACAAAGGTATTCCAGATAGCTTTTTTGCTGAAAAAGAAAAAGAGCAGAAAGCAAAGATTAATTAAAGGACAAAACTCCGATTGTTTTAAAGACGGATCATCGATCCTTCTTTTTAATGGATAATTGAATTTCACTTGTTAATTAACCCTCAGAAGTTTAAGTTGGTTGCGGAATAGTAAAACACATCGAGATAGCATATCGAAAACTGACATACCGTTATTAAGATTTCGTCATCTAAGCTGAAATCTTTCATTCACTAAATCAACGGAGTGTCAAATGAAACGTAAAATCATTTTAACAATCGCCATTCTCTTTTATTTTGTTCCAGTTATTTTCTCCCAACACAATTATTTAATCTCTGCCGGCTTGGGTATTATTCAGTCCTATGGAACCGCAGAAGGTTTTGAGATCGGCATCAGAAGGGCTGTTAATGATAATTTAAGATTCCAGCTGACGATCGGTTATTATAATTGGGGCAAAAAGATAGACATAAATGCTATGGCGCACTACCCGCTTAATCAGAACACTCATATCAAAAGGGAGATGAATTCACTAATACCCTTGCGCGCCGGCTTTAACTTCAAGTTTGGAAATTCGAACTCACATCCGTATCTGGCAATTGAATGGATTGTTAATTACATGACAAATGATTTTTACACCCAAGATCCCATTGCGGACGGAGTCATTTCATATGTGAGGACTTATTCAAAAATAACTGAAGATACAATCTTCATTTCTCTTGGTTTTAACTTGGGGTACACATTCTATTTGTCTGATGATTTGAATATCATTTCTGGTGTTAACTGGCAATCAGGAAAATCTACTCAGTTTGTTGGCTTTATGAGCGGAATTGAATACAAACTTTAGTGAAGAAGTATGGTTTAAAACCCAATCTCAATTTGAGGTTGGGTTTTTATTTAAAACTAAATCAAAGAACTATTTTGCATTTGACCCGACTACATTCACACCGATATCAATCTTCTCAGAAACTTTATTGCCGATAACCGCATTGTCAACACCGTAGTCAGATAGGTTAACACTAAACTTTGCCCGGATACCAAGCAGATCTCCCGGTGCACGTTTCTTTGTCAGTTCACTTTCATCAAGGTAGGTTACATCGCCGGAGGCAATCACTTCTTTTGTTACTCCGTGCATACTGAAATCGCCTTTAACTTTGAATTCAAGTTTATTATCCGCCGTCTGATTCACATCTGAAACTGATTTTATTTCGAATGAAATCTCTGGATATTCCTGTGATTCAAGCCAGTTGCTGCTTTGCATGTGTTTATTGCGTAATTCAATTCCGGTGTTCATAGAAGAAACCTGTACTGTTAGTTTTCCCCTTATCGTTTTTGCAAAGTTAGCAACATCAAAGGAAATTGAACCTCCGATTCCATTCGCGGTGCCGTTAATATCTTCAAGCGGTGTTTGGCTGAAAAATGTAACCTGATTTCTACCGCTTTTGTCCTCGAAGTTAAACGTCTGATTTCCGCTTGCTTTTATTTTGAATCCTTGTGCTGATATTGCCACGGTCATTAAGAAAATGAGTGTGGGCAAGAAAAATATATTTTTCATTTTATTCCTTTTGTTACGGTTCTAAAATTATTTTCATTCAGGCAAGTCTAAGGCTTGCTCTTCTTCTCTCTAAAATAAAAACAGAAAAACCCTCCTATTATAATAGATAAAAAACTTATAGCGCCGGTGAGATCTAACCCCCAGATAAATTTATCCACCCATTGTTTTTCAACCATATCCGGGAACAGTTCATCTTTTTTCTCTATAAGAATCTGTGTCTTTGTAAAGATTTCTCTCCCATAGCCTAACCAAACAATTATTGAAGAAATAATGACTGTTGTAACTGCTATAAGAGTTTTTCGCTGTTTACTGTTCATTAGCAGGCTCCTCTATTTGTTGAATTAACAATAAAAATGAATGAATAATTCCATTCGATCCAGGCCGGATTTTTTATTTACACTACCGGCGAATAGCATAAACGGAATATTCCACCTGCCATCATTCGTTAATAATCCGCATTAATTGAGAGAAGTCATATTTTCATTACTTTGATTCTTACTTCGAAATGAATTAATTTTTCACCGTATGAATAAACAACAATCCCAAGGACATTAATTAATAGGGAAATCATGAAAATACACGAGTATCAAGCTAAAGAAACTCTGAAAAAATATGGAGTACCGGTTCAGGATGGAATTGCGATAAAGCATTTATCGGAATTTGACGGTGCAATTTCTCAGCTTCAGTCACGCGGAATCAATCAGTATGTAGTTAAATCACAGATCCATGCAGGCGGAAGAGGAAAGGGAAAACTATACAACCCAAATAATAGAGAAGAATTAATTCAGGAGGGTGGAGTTAAGTTTACCACTTCTGTGGAAAAGGCAAAAGAGTATGCTTCGAAGATGCTGGGTAATTTATTAATTACACACCAGACCGGCGCCGAGGGTAAAATTGTTAAAACACTGTTTATAACAGAAGGTCTTGATTATAAAAAAGAAATGTATATCGGAATTCTTCTAGATCGCGGTGTTTCTAAAAATGTAATTATGGCTTCAACCGAAGGCGGTGTTGAAATTGAAAAAGTTGCAGAGGAAACTCCGGAAAAAATTATTAAAGAGTGGATCGAACCTTCAGTTGGATTCCAATCTTATCAGGCGCGTAAAATTGCTTTTGGTTTGGGACTTGAAGGAGCCGCATTAAAAAGTTTTGTGCCGTTCATGATGAAGCTCTATAAAGCATATGAAGAAACGGATGCTTCCATGCTTGAGATTAATCCGCTTATCATTACAAACGATGATAAAATAATGGCTCTCGATGCGAAAATGAATTTTGACGATAATGCTCTATATCGTCATCCCGAGATTATGGCATACCGTGATCTTGATGAGGAAGATGCACTCGAAATTGAAGCCTCTAAATTCAATCTCAACTACATTAAACTTGATGGCAATGTAGGTTGTATGGTGAATGGGGCGGGATTGGCAATGGCAACGATGGATATAATCAAACTTGCCGGTGGTGAACCAGCAAATTTTCTGGATGTTGGCGGTGGAGCTAATAAAGAAACGGTCGCAAACGGATTTAAAATTATTTTATCTGATCCGAATGTGAAAGCTATTTTGATCAATATATTCGGCGGAATTGTTCGCTGTGACCGCGTTGCTCAGGGTGTTATAGATGCTGTTAAAGAAATTTCTGTGACAGTTCCGGTCGTTGTCCGGCTCGAGGGAACGAATGCAGTTGAAGCTAAGGAGTTGTTAGAAAATTCCGGATTAAATTTTGAAGTTGCAATAACATTACAGGACGCAGCAAAGAAAGTTACTGCTGTACTTTCTGTTGAAGCGGCTGTGTAAATAATTATATTTTAAGGAGAGCTCTGATTTATCGGGGCTCTTTATAAAAAATCACTCAGGATGATTTTAGAGTCTTTACTCGGAAAGAATTATGATAGAAATAAAAATAACAATTGATTCTGCGCTAAGCCTTCTCTTAGAAAGAATGAATTTGGAGCTTAAACTGCGTCAGCGCGATAAGATCATTCCTATAGGATTACGCCTCGAGGATTTATCTTATAACCAGCTTTTTCTTATTGTTGAAGCCTCCATCTTTGATACAATATTTCTTCTTCCTATAGATTTAGTTTCGCAAGAAACGAATCTAATCAACATTATAACCGGAACCGTTAGAGCGTTATCGCGTGTATTGAACAGAGACGAATTCAAACTTTTCACTAATAAGCAGGCCTCCAATTTAATACAGCCAATTATCAGTTATTTCCAATCCCAGTTAAAGTGGAAGCACTTTCCAAACAATTGAATCTAAGAAACCTAATCACATCCTTTGTAGCCTTTAACATTCTTTTGTAAACTTGAATAAAGCATAAATGGACATACATCCATCAGAAGGGTACAAAATGGATCAAGAATACCTGCGATTTTCCGACTCGTATAATACCCCAAACGAGTAATTATCCGGTGAGCAGATTTTCAAAAATTAATTTTTGCACGTAATATTAATTCTATTGGCTTAAAATGTCACAAATTCTTAAGTTTAATAAGACAATTTCATACTTTGCTCTTCGATAGGATGTCAAATTAATAGGTCTTTTGTTTTCAAAGATATGAGGGTAAGATGATACTCGGCAATGGTGGAAATCAGAACGTAATCCGCACTACAAAAATCTTCACAAGCCTTTTTGGCGATGCATCAAATTCTATTTTAAATGTTTGCCCCGCAAGTGTTATTCTTCTTGGTGACCACACACATTATAACGATGGTATTCTTATCTCGGCCTGCATTGACAGGTATTGGACTTTCCTTATCAAAAAAAGAAAAGATATGGGCATTAATTTAGCGTCCACGGAAAGTATGATCGTTACAAGACTTCGATTAGATAAACTCGAAAATTATAATGATGATTCTTTCCGATTACTCAAGGGCTTAATTAAAATGCTGAAGGAAGAAGATTTACTTAGATCAGGATTTGATTGCGTTGTATCATCAACAGTTCCCGAATGTGTGGGTCTTGGCTCTTCAGCGGCTCATCAAGTAGGATTTATAAATTGTATTCGGAAGGTATTTTCCCTTGAGATTGATGACGAAAAATTACTGAGTATAGTCCGTAAGAATGAACTTAATATAATAGGTAAAATATCAAATATTGCACATCACTACACAGTTCAGTTCGGAAAGGAGAAAAAACTTTTTTTTATAGATTTGCGCACCAAAGAATACAAAACCATTCCTCTTGATAGCGGCGATCATTTATTAGTGATTTGCGATTCGGGAGAAAAAATAATTAATCCCCAAAATACATGTAATGAAAGAATAGAAGAATGTGAAGTGGGAGTGAAAGGACTACGTTTGTATTTGTGGGGAATAAAAAATCTTCGCGATATCGAACTTGACTTTTTACACAAGCATTATCATATGCTTCCCAAAAGAATTTTTGGGAGAGTGCTTTATAATGTAAAAGAGAGGATGAGAGCACAGGAAGCAATAAAACATTTGAGAAAAAAATCGATAGAAGAATTCGGAAACACCATTAATGAATCGCACAAAAATTTAGCGGAAGATTATGAGTTGAGTAATGAACATTGTGATTATATTGTTGCGAAGTCTTTGAAACTAGAAGGAGTGCATTGTTCAAAGTTAATAAGCTGTTCTCCGAACAGAAGCACTTTTCACTTAGTAGATGATGATAAGCTGGATCAATTTTCAGACATTCTAAAAAAATCTTTCCAAGAAAAATTCCAGAAAAATCTAAAGATCTATATAGTTAAACTTGCGGGCGGCGTAAAAAAGATTTCTCTGAAGAAAATAGAGTTCAGTAACCAGTAATATCACAGAAGAAAGAGCTTTTCTATCACATCCGAATTCTCAGCACTAATTTCAACTTGATTTTCACTTTTGTTAGCTATACATTTTCCACCGAATTAACGCGGAGTATTAATGAGTTTTTCTGAGGATTATCTCAACGACAATTATGATTCGGAATTTGGCGAGGAAGAGGTAAAATCAAAAATAAAAGTTTGCAGAGAACATATAGAAAACGGACATACTTTTGCACATTTAGACTTTATTGAGGACGTAATTCAACTTTGTCTTGAATATGACTATGTTGAAGACGGCCTATATCTTGTTGATGAATTATTAAGTGCAGTTCCATACAATTCAGAGGCATGGCAATTCAAAGGAATCTTACTCAATAATACATTTAACTTTGAGCAAGCCAACAAGTGTTTTGAGAAATCTCTCTCTATGAATCCCAACGATGTTGAAACATTCATTAACAAATCAATCTCTGAGGATAATCTGGGTATGTTTGAGGAGGCAATAGCATCTTTGGTTAGAGCGCTTGAAATCGAACCCTCCAATGAAGAAACATTTTTTAATCTCGGTATTTTGTATGAGAAGAAAGAAAAATATGACGAGGCAATAAGTTATTTTGATAAAGCGATTGTTGCTGATCCGGAATATCTTGAAGCCTGGTATGAACTCGGATACTGTTATGAAAATTCAAATCAACTTGAAAAAGCTCTTATAGCTTACGACAAGTATCTGGAATTTGATCCCAACAGCTTTACCGGTTGGTACAATAAGGGAATAGTTCTGCTTCGTCTCGAACAATTTGAAAAAGCAATTAACTGTTTCGAACTTTCAATTGCGTTAAAGGACGATTTTTCCAGTTCATGGTTCAACTGCGGGTATTCTTATGCTAGAGTTGGTCGGGTAAATGACGCTCTTAATTCTTACAAGAAAGCTAATGAGCTAGATCCATACGATGAAACAATTTTGTTTAACATGGGACAGAGTTACGAAGAGCTTGGTTCTTACCAGCAGGCAATTCGCTCTTATTCAGAATCAATTAAACTTGATACTGAATACTATGAAGCGTTTCTGGCACGTGGCTATTGCTATGATGCGGTTGGAAAATACCAGCTTGCGTTAAAAGATTTTAATAAGGCAATTTCTTTGACCAGCAGTCCTGAAGACGCATGGTTCGCAATAGCAGATCTGGAATACTCACTTGGCAATGTTCAGGAATCGATAAGTAATTATCTGAAAGCTGTTGAACATAACAACAATAATTTTGATGCCTGGTATAAACTAGCCGAAACTTATATTGAAATAGGAATGTGGCTTGAAAGTTTGAAAGCATTTGATGAATGCATCAGAATTGAATCGAAGGATGCAGACTCATTCTACGGCAAAGCAAAGATAAATTTTTTACTTGGGCATACACAGCAAGCTATCGATTGCTTGAAAATGGCGTTCGAGCTCGATCCAAATATCCGGAATGAATTCACAAAAGATTACCCAGATGTTAAAACATCAAAATTGTTCAATAAATTACTTGACGAAAACAAATCATAATTATGATACAATCGCAGAATAAATTTAATCACAACACAAAAATTGTTGGTGTAATCGGTCATCCAATAAAGCAATCATACTCACCGTTGATGCATAACATTGCTTTTGAAATTACCGGGTTGAATTACATTTACCTTCCATTTGATGTTCCCGCTGCTTCTCTTAAAGATGCTATTAAGGGTATGATTGCACTTGGAATAAAGGGTTTTAGCGTAACAATTCCATTAAAAGAAAAAATTCTTCCGTTACTTAAAGACGTTTCCGAAGAAGCGAATATAATCGGCGCCGTTAATACTGTTGTTAATGATGATGGAATATTACGCGGTTACAACACAGATGTTTATGGAATAGTAGAATCACTAAATCCTTTTAAAGATGAACTGGCAGGTGCAAAGATATCAGTTATTGGTACCGGCGGCGCGGCGCGAAGTGTCATTTATGCTCTGATTAGAACATTTAAAGTGGGGCAGATAAACATTATCAATAGAACAGAACAAACTGCTGAATCGCTTAAAGAATATTTTTCAGTAAAGATGATTCATAATGATTTTAAAGCTCACGCACTCTTTCCTCCGGAATTGGTGGAAACTTTCCGCAATTCAAAGTTGATAATTAATACAACTCCAATGGGTATGTTTCCAGATGTAGATGATTCTGCAACTACCATTCAAGACTCGTTTATGAAGGGGCAGATTGTTTTTGATGTCGTTTATAATCCTGTAAAAACAAAATTATTAAGACTTGCAGAGAGTCAGGGGGCAACCATAATTACCGGACTAAAAATGTTTGTAGAACAGGGAGCGAGATCTTTTGAGCTTTGGACAGGGCAGCCAATGGATAAAGAAAAAGTTTACCGCGCTCTTGAATCTTACCTGGTAAGTTGATTGCACAAAATCTAACTTCTGAATAATGCATGCCCTCTTTAGAGGATGCTGTTCGATTCCTTGATTATGAACTTAATAGAACGATTGCAATAAGAGTGTTGGAATGCTTTGAGAGTAATTCCCATCTCTTGCTAAATAATTGATAACTACTTAGCGGTGAGCGCACAACTGAAACTTGCAGTAAAATTATTGAAGATAAATTTTATCTTGGTTGGTTTTTCTTCCAAATCAACGTTTTGAGCTAAAGAAATTTTCTGTTTGAAATCTGCTTTATAAAGCATCTGTTTAGTATCGTTAAAGACCTGGATAGTTACATCGCCAAGTGTTAGATTATCAACCGATAGAGCTATACCAAAAGACAATGTGTTAAAATCAAGTTGATACTCAACTGCAGAATTTAATGCCTTCGCCGTCACTGCAATTGAAAAGGAATTTTGTGCATTGACAACGGCAAAATTATTCTCGTTTTTATTGAACCCATCTATTTGTGTGATCTCTTCGGTATCCTGACACCCCAATGAGAGAGCCAATCCGATCATAGCACAAAAAACTATTACACGTTTTACTTTCGTCATTTATTCCATCCAATTTTAGAAAGAATGGAAGAATCTATTCCAAGAAACAGACTCTTCCGAAAATTTACTTAATCTGAGAAAGTCTCTTTGGTCCCGCATCAATTACATTTTGAGAACAACCTTTTTCGAATAATTTAAAGTTCTCTACGAAACGTGCTGCAAGCGCATCATACTTCTTCCAGTACTCATCTTTACTTCCCCATGAATTTTCCGGATACAATACATCTTCCGGAACATCGGGACATGTCATTGGAACTTCATAGCCAAACAATTTATCTGTCCGGTATTTGACTATGTCAAGTTTTCCTTCGAGCGCGGCATTCAAAAGATTGCGTGTATGACGGATACTTATACGTTTACCAACACCAAATCTTCCTCCAACCCAGCCGGTATTAACCAGCCATACATTTGCGCCATGTTTCAACATTCTCTGCTTCAACATCTCGGCATATTCAAAAGGATGACGAACCATAAAAGGTCCGCCGAAACATGCAGAAAAAGTTATCTGCGGTTCAATGCCTAAACCAATCTCCGTCCCGGCAATCTTTGATGTATATCCGCTTATGAAATGATATTGCGCCTGTTCCGGATTTAACTTTGCGATCGGAGGCATAACACCGGACGCATCGCATGTTAAGAAGATAATATTTTTAGGATGAGTGCGGACATAACCATCATCAATTACATTAGGAATGAAATTGATTGGATATGATGCACGTGTGTTTTCGGTTATCGAATCATCATCAAGATCGATCATGCGTGAAGTTGGGTCCCATACAACATTTTCCAGAATTGTCCCAAAACGACGAGTCGTTTCATATATCTGTGGTTCGTGTTCCGCAGATAAACGAATAACTTTTGCATAGCACCCGGCCTCAAAATTGAAAACACCCTGGGTACTCCAGCCATGCTCATCATCGCCAATAAGTTTTCTTTTAGGATCAGCAGATAAAGTTGTTTTACCTGTACCGCTTAAACCAAAGAATAATGCTACATCACCATCATCTCCAACATTTGCAGAGCAATGCATCGGAAGTACATCCTGATATGTAAGCAAGAAATTTAAAACCGTGAAAACAGATTTTTTTATTTCACCTGCATAAAGTGTATTTGCAATTATTGCAGTACGCTGATCGAAGTTGAGAATAATACCGGTATCTGAGCGGGTGCCATCGGCTATTGGATCGAGTTTGAATCCAGGGACAGCAATTACCGTGAACTCGGGAACAAATTTTTTCAGTTCATCTTTATCATTTGTTGTTAAGAACATATTACGCGCAAACAAACTGTGCCATGCCTTTTCGGTAACAATGCGAACAGGCAATTTGTAATCGGGATCGGCACCCGCATAACAATCTTGAACAAACATCTCTTCGCCTTGAGCCCATGCTTGAAATCTTCCCATCAATTGAGACCACATTGAATGTGCGTAGGGACGATTATAAGTTCCCCACCAGATATCCCTCATTGTTGCTTCTTCGCGGACAATAAATTTATCGGATGCTGCACGTGCAGTATGTTTACCGGTGTTAACTAAAAGTGCACCGTGTTTTGCAAGTTTGCCTTCATTTCTAAAAATGATTTCTTCATAAAGAGCTTCACTCGGAAGGTTCCAGTAAACACGGTCAAGATTTGTAATACCTTGATTCTTCAATCTGAAATCTGATGCAAGCTCCAGAGCCTGCTTAATAGCCGGGGTGTTGAATTCTAAATATTTACTCATGACCAATCCCTCACTAATTTACGGTCGCCAATGTAAAGTTCGTTTGGTGCGTTTGGATCAAGCGCCCATTTCATTCTTTCTATTCCGTCGGTTATATCTTTAATTGTGCCGCAGTAACTGATTCTTAAATATCCATCCAAACCAAATTCTTTACCGGGAACAGTTAGAACCATAACTTTATCAATTAAGAATTGAGAAAGTTTTTGGGAATCTTTTTCGTACGCGGAAAAATCCGCAAAACAGTAAAATGTTCCATCCGGTACATGTGCTTTTACACCGCTGAACGAACGGAGCTGATCAATCAATATGTTCCTGTTGTTTTCAAGAGTTACGCGTAAACTTTCAACACCTGATTGAATTCCATTAAGTGCACCGGCAGCTGCTTTCTGCAACAGAACAGAAGGACCTGAGGTTTGATGGCCCTGTATATTTGCCATAGCAGCAATTAATTTTTTATTACCAACGGCCCATCCAATTCTGAATCCTGTCATTGCATATTGTTTTGAAACACCGTTTATGATGAGAAGTTTAGATTCTTCAACAGATTTTTTGGTATAGTCATATGCGCTGAACGGTTTCTTGCCATCAAAAATAAGCCGATGATAAATATCATCCATAATAAGATAGATGCCTTTCTTTTCGCAAAAGTCAACCACATCGGCAATGAACTCTTCTGAATACATTGCACCGGTTGGATTGTTTGGACTATTAATGATAATTGCGCGGGTATATGAGCCTACGCGCATTTCAATATCTTTCAACCTTGGATAAAAAGTGCCGTCTTCCGGTAATGCTGCAACACCAATAGCACCGCATAGTCTTGCCATATCCGGATAGCTAACCCAATAGGGTGCCGGGAAAATTACTTCCTCCTGCGGATTGAGTATTGCCTGCAGTGCAACCATAATTGCCTGCTTAGCTCCGCCGGATGCAATTACATTTTCCGGGTTTACTTTGCGATGGTAATATTCTTCGGTGTAACGGATGATCGATTTTTTTAATTCGGGAGTTCCATCAGCAGGTGCATAACGGATTTCACCGCTATTAAGAGAGTTTACCGCTGAAAGCAATGCATCCATTGGTGCTCTGCTTTTAGGTTCACCACCGCCGAGATGAATTACAGGATCTCCTTTTTCCCTTAGGATAGCAGCTTTTTCATTTAATGCTAATGTTGGTGAGGCTTTGATTGATCTTGCGATTTGACTGAGACTCATATTAGAACCCTATAAGATTATTCAAATAGAATGTTTGTGTCCGAAACTTATTGGCTATTGGATTGATTAGCAAGAGGATTTTCGGTTGTTTCTTCAATTTGTTATTGATATGACTTAGTGTTTGGAGAGAAATGCTTTTGTCTTACTTTTAATATTGAAAGCCGGACTAATCAGGAAATTAATTCCGGCGGCAAACTACTCGAAGAAAAACGAACTTATTTGAGCTGGCAAATCAAATTTTATTTAGGCCAAACTGAGAACATTTCGTATTAATTTTATTAAAATACTCTTTTCAAATGGCTTTGCAAGATAATGAGTAAACCCTTGGGCCAGAAATTCTTTTTTGTTCGACTCCGAAGCATATCCGGTGAGGGCAATAATAGGCACGTTCTCATACTTGCTAAGTTTTTTTATTTCATCCAAAACCTCTGTCCCGTTCATTCCTTGCCCCAGATTAATATCAATCATTATTAAGCTATAGTCATGTTCCTTACATAAATTAATTGCGGCTATCCCGTTGCGGGCGGCAAAGACGTTGCATGTTTTTGATAAAAACTTTTGCACCACCTCTATATTGAGCGGATTGTCTTCAACAAGAAGAACGTGGGGCGAGTAGCTCTCATGTTGTGTTTTTGATATGACTGGTAATTCCGGTTCGGTTAAAATTTGGCTGGCCGGAACAACATCGACCTTATCTGAAGTATCAATCGGAAGCATAAGAGTAAATTTTGATCCTTTGCCTATTTCGCTCTGTACCGAAATACTACCTCCGATTAAATTTACCATTTTGTTTGCCAGACTTAATCCAAGACCTAATCCTTCAAAATCCCTTCGGGAGCCTTCGCTCAGTTGCTTAAACTCTCCGAAAATTATTTTCTGATCTGATTCGCGGATTCCAATTCCGGTGTCGATAATATTTACAACAGCCTTCTTTTTTCCGTCACTCTCAACGCAGTCGGTCAATTCAATTTTAATTTCACCATGATGTGTATACTTAATGGCGTTTTCGATTATACTCGAAAGAATTTTTATAAAAACATTTTCATCGGTAACAACATTCAGAAATTCTCTCTTCAAATCGAGATTTAACTTAAGGTTTTTATTCGATGCTTGTCTAATATAGAGAGACTTTAATTCTTTACAGCAGATCGCCAGATCAATTTCCGATTTGCTGATGAGATAATTATTATGCTCAAGTTCGGTTAGAGTAAGTACAGAGTTGAGAGTGTTCATTAAACGTTTTCCCGAGTGCATAATTTTTTCAAGCATGTCAAGCTGATCGCTATCCGAAAGTTCGTCTCTTAGAAGCTGAGAGAAACCAAGTATACCATTCAACGGAGTACGGAACTCATGTGACATATTTGCCAGAAGAGATGACTTAAGTTTATTGGCTTCTTCCGCCACTTGTTTTGATCTGATTAGTTCTTCCTGATCTCGCTTTCGATTGGTAATATCTTCTTTGACGGCAAGGAAGTGGGTGAGTTCTCCATATTCATTCTTGATAGGCGATATAAATGCAGACTCCCAATACAGTTCACCGGATTTTTTCTTGTTTTGAAATTCGCCATGCCATTCGTTACCGGCAAGAAGAGTGTCGTACATTTTTTTATAAAATTCTTTCGGCTGGCTTCCCGATTTTAGAATTCTTGAATTTTTACCGATAGACTCCTTAAAGGTATAGCCGGTGACCTCTGTGAATTTCGGATTTACATATTCAATCAATCCATTCAAGTCGGTAATTACTATCGAAGCCGGACTTTGCTTTACTGCTTGAGATAATTTTTTCAATTCGAGTTCAGCAAGTTTCCGAGCGGTAATTTCAACAGCAAGTCCAATCGTACCAGAAATATTCGAATTACTGTCAATCAGCGGAGAATAGCGTGCTTCAAATATCAACCCGCCAATATCTAATGATGTTAAGAAGGATTCGCCATTCAGAGCCCGCTTAGTAGCATTTATGATTTCCGGATAGTCTTTATAAATTTCGCTTACAGTTTTACCAACTACCTGACCTGGTTTCAAGCCTAATGACTCAAGAGCTTTTCCTTCGGATAATGTAAAGACACCGTTAATATCTGTAGACCAAAGAATAACGGGGGCGTTTGTAACAACGGTTCTTACAAGCAGTTCTTTTTCTTTTAATTTATTCTCTGCAATTTTTCTTTCGGTTACATCACGCAATACAACTTGCGCTGCAATTTCCCCTTCGGAGCGGAATGAGATAGTTGACGCTTCCACATCGATGACTGAACCATCAATCTTAACAAATTTTTCCTGCACCACACTTAATTTCTCAACGCCGCTTAGAAGTTGTTCCACTCTTTCTTTTACTTCAGAATGAAAATCCGGATGGATGAAGTCAAATATTTCTCTTCCTATTATTTCGTCCTGGTTTTGAGCTCCCAAAAGTTCCACCCCGGCAGAATTGATGAACAACACCTTACTGTCTCTATGAACAATAATTGGTTCGGGAGAGAAGTCGAATAACTTCCGGTATCTTTCTTCACTCTCTCTTATTCTTAATTCTGTATTTTTTCTTTCCGTTATTTCTCTTGCAACTCCAACCACACCAATTATTTCGCTGTTACTTCCGAAGAGTGGGGTAAGCGAGCTCTCAAAGAAAAATTTATCAACATCTTTTCTTAATGACCATTCGAATTTGACAGATTCTCCGTTGAAGGCGCGTGAACAAGCGATATCGTTTATTTCGGCTTCGGCTGGTGATAAGAATGAAGTTATTTTTTTACCGAGCAATAATTCTTCGGATAAACCATACATTTCCGACCACATACCATAGAGGCCGATAATATTCATATCCAGATCGAGAGTATAAACTAAATCCTGCATAGAACTTATTAAGCCTTTGAATTTAGCCTCGCTTAATTGTAAAGCTCTATGAGCTCGTTTTCGTTCGGTGATGTCGTTCACCATTACAAGTTCTGCGTCTTTTCCCATGAATTTTAATGTGTGGGATACAATTTCTACGTCAATGATCTCTCCATTTTTCCTCCTATGACGCCAGGAGCCTGCACAGTCTATTCCTTGGTCTGGTTTGGAAATACTTTTTAAGAGCTTTTGGATATCTTTGATCGTCATGCAAGAAAATTCTTTTTTAGAATAACCGTATTTTTCAAGAGCGGCATCATTAACTGCCAAGAAGGCAAGCGTCTTGGTATCAAAAATCAACATTGGATGAGGATTTTTCTCGAAAAGTTCTCTAGTCTTTGAGGCATCATTAAAAACAAAATTTTCATTATTCCCACCATTCTTAAAAATCTCTTTCAAGTTCTCATCGGCGGAATTGAATTCGTCTATCATTTCCTGTGAGGCTAATAATTTTTTATTAGCTCGCTTTAAATTATCGTTCTCAAATCTTAGTCTTTCAATTTCTTCAAGAAGAAATTTCTTCGTTTTCATTTCGGTCTTCATCACTCTATATTTCCTATGAGATTCTTTGGTAGAGTGAAAGAAAAAGTGCTGCCCTTATCAACTTCACTTTCAACCGAGATTTTACCGCCGTGTTTTTCAATAAAATCTTTGCAAAGAATTAATCCAAGACCGGTTCCCCCTTCTCCATCTGTTCCCCTTGTGGAATAGTAAGTATCAATACCCCAAAGTTTTTTCAGATTATCCTCCTCAATACCAATTCCCGTATCTTTAACAAAACATGAAACTAAATCCGGAAACTCCTTTACAGATACTTCTATTTTTCCCCCTCTTAGGTTAAACTTTATTGCATTGGATATTAAATTACGGACAACCGTTGCAATCATGTTCTGATCAAAATTAAACGAGACGTTTTCCGGTATATCGCAAACCAAATTCAATCCTTTGTTCTCAATAGCATTATGCAACAGTGTTATTGTCTCGGTAATTAGGCGTGACAGGTCATTGATCGTTGGACTGAATTCAATTGCGCCTCTTTGAACCCGGTTCCAGGTTAGAAGGCCATCCATAAAATTGAATTGTGTCTTCAATCCTTCATAGAGTTTCTGAGTGAATTCAATTCTTTCTTCCCTGGTTAATTCTTCATCCTCAAGTAAGATTGTGGCCATTCCTATCAAGCCCTGGAACGGACTGCGCAGATCGTGAGAAAGAATAGAGAAGAATTTGTCTTTCATTTTGTTTGTTTTACGGAGTTCCTGCTCTGAACGCAATAAAAATTCTTCGGCCTCTTTTCGTGAAGTTATATCTATAATGTAACCATGTAAATCGATGATGTTGTTATTTACATCTCTTGCAGCTTTGGTAAAATCATGAATCCATATGTGTTTGCCATCCTTCTTTTTTATTCGATATTCTTGTTCATATACATCTTGTTGAGTTTTAATGTACTGTTCCATTTCCCAAAGTATTCGGTTCAAATCGTCTGGATGGATTATATCATTGTAGTTAAATTTATCATCCAACAGCTCTTCCGGTTTATACCCCAATACCATGCTGACGTTAGGAGATACATACTTAATCCCGCCTAATAGATTTGCATGCCACTGTATTGTAACAACGGGTCCCCCAATAAACAACTCACGTTCCGATTGGAGTGCTAATTCTATTTGGCGCTTTTCGGTAATGTCATGAACTATTGAATGAAGGAATTTCTTCCCATTAAATTCAATAGGACTGCTGTACACTTCGACATCGCGTATTATGCCATTGGAAAGTTTGTGCTTGGACACAAAGTAGTTATTTGTTTTAGCTGCAGCTGTCGCTAATCCTTCACTAATCGCAGGCGGCGGGGCTATGTTGATATCTGTTTTCTTGAGAGAGGTTATCTCTTCCTTTGTATAGCCATAATACTCACATGCAGAATTATTCGCATCAAAAATTTTCATAGTCAGAGGATCGATAACCAGCATAACCGCATTACTGTTATGAAAAATGCTTCTATACCGTTCTTCACTCTCTTGAAGAATTAATTCTCTTTGTCTCTGTTCGGTAATATCACGTGCTATAGCGATTACAACCGATTGACCAAAGTAATTCCCCTTTTGAATGGTGACGGTTTTCGGGAAGATTTCTCCGTTTTTCTTCAGTCCCCAAAATTCAAATGAATTTTGTTTGCCTTTTTCAAATGTATCTTTAATAAATTCAACGATTTTTGCAAAATCGTTTTTACCGGGGGCAGAGAGAAATTCCGGCGTACGCCCAATAATTTCTTCTCTTTTATAACCATACATTTTTTCAACACCCAGATTAACATCGAGGAATAATCCATTTTTATCCTGTATATAAATTGCATCGGTTATGGTATTAAATAAACCACGGTAACTTTCTTCGCTGTGTCTTAATTGCTCTTCACTATTTTTTTTTCCGGTTATATCGGAAGCAATTCCGATAAGCGCTATCGGAATACCCTTATCATCATGAACAACTGCCGTTGAAAGTGAAATCGGGAACTCGGTGCCATCCTTTTTTTTATTTACAAGTTCGCCAACCCATCCGGTTTGAATTGTAGAAGTGCGGATTTTTTCAGCGTAGTCACACTCAATATTTGAGCCACGAACCATATCAATACTATGACCAATCAATTCTTCTCTGCTGTAGCCATAAGTTCTTATAAATGCATCGTTGACAAATATTAATATATTGTTGGCATCAGTAATGCAAACGCATTCATTGATACTGCTGACGGCATGAGCCAGAAGTTTAATTTTCTCTTCACGGTTTCTGAAATTGCCGCTGTCATCAAGAACTGTTTCCTTACAGGGAATAGAATTTATTGGTTTTGGCAATTTGAGATCATCTTTAGTATTGGAATCCCAAACCGATTTATTTATTCTCTTCTTTTTCATTTCTAGGCTGCCTGCATTTCGGGTTGGTTGTTTTTAAAAAACCATTGTTATTTAACTCAAGTTGACCGCTTGATTTAACAAACCGTTAAAACGGTTGAAAAATAAACCGACTTTTCTATTAACACCTCGATTAATCGAGGTGTTAATAAAACAAAAGATAGACTTATTAACAGTTTTTAAATACATGGCGGTCAACTTGAGTTATTTATAAATAAATCTCTGTCCAATTTCCTTTTGGTGATACAATCATAGTTGAAAACTTTGGTAGATAATTTAGTTAAATCATCTACTAAAAGGTAAATCGACTAATCAGTATCAGATCTACGTTCCTTAATTTTTTGTGAAATGATTTTCTTATCCAGTAAACTCAACCGATCACTTGCGAAGACATATTCTGGTTTAAATCTGGAATAAATTGCAAATCAATCCACTCCGCTGGCGGCATCATAAATAATAAACCGGTTGCCAAGAACTGACTTAAAAAAAGATTTGAATCGGCTGCTGCAATCAACGATTAAAATATACTCTTCAAATTTCGAGATAGCCTCAATTAGAATTGATTCCGACAAATTTTCTGTAAGAAGACTCAGCCCTAATTGACAGTCGGCGGTATCCAGAACCTTACACGCTATGTTCTTTTTTAACATATGGCTCAGTAAAAATCGGTTGTTCGCCTTATCATCTATGTTTAAACTTCTAAACAAAGTCTTTTCCAATTTCTTCTCATTATATTTTCTTTTTTAACGTAAAATGAAATGTAGTTCCTTTTCCTTGCTCGCTTTCAATCCAAATTTTGCCGGAATGCTTCTCAACAAATTCTTTACAAAGCAACAATCCTAATCCGGTTCCTTTTTCTTTTGCTGTCCCGTTTGTTGAGTAAATAACATTTGAATCGAGCAGCTTTCCAATATCCTCGGCAGGAATACCTATCCCGTTATCGCTTACCGAAAGATGAAAATATTTATCCAGTTCTTCGCAGGCTATTAATATAGTACCATTATTACTTGTAAATTTTATTGCATTACCCATTAGGTTGATAAGAATTGAATGCAGCATATTTTCATCTGCATAAATCTTAGTGCCCTTATTTATAGAATTTATGAGCGAGATGTTTTTATTAGCTGCTGATGCATTGAGTAAATTCAGAATTCTGTTTATGTTATAAGAGAGATCAATAGTATCGGGTTGAAAAGAGATCCTGCCTGTCTGAACGCGCGACCAATCCAGAATATTGTTTAAGAGAGAGTTTGTGCTTTTGGAAATTTCCGCAATGTGTCCGGCGAATAGTTTAATATCACCAATCTCAAGAGTGTCTATTTCATTAGCCAATATTTCTGCATAACCGAGCAATCCGTTGATGGGAGACTTTAAATCGTGACTTATAATGGAAAAGAATTTGTCTTTAGTTTCGTTTAGTGTTTTCAGCTCCTCGGCGAATTTCTGGATTTGTATCTCGGCAAGTTTTTGAAATGTAATATCCCGCAAGATCATTAGGATTTTTTCGTAACCGCTCATTACAAAACGTGCTTCAAAAAATAAAAGTTCATCCGGGTTTTCAGTCTCAAGTTGAAACTCGAACGTTTGCAGTTCACCAGTCTGAAATACTATTCCGATAATTTCAAGTATCTGCTCACCAATCACTTTAGGAAATACACCGGTAACGGAGTGCCCCTTTAACTGGTGAGGATTAAAAAACAGATTATGATAATTGCTGTTTTTGTAATCAATGAAAACACCGCTGCTGGATAAGACAAAAATAAAATCGGGCAGTGCTTTTAGAATAGAATAATCCCCTACGTGAAGATCTCGGATTAGCTTTTCTATAATCACATGCTCGGTTATATCCTCAACAATGCAGTCATAAGAGAGAATTTCACCATCAACATTTTTATTTGCGGTTACACGTTCTCTGAATAGAATGGATAAGCCGTTTTTCCTGATCCACCGGTTCTCAAACGGTTCGGCCAAACTGTTTTTGCTTAGATAAGAAGAATATTTGTCCGCCGAAAAACATTCTTTGAATTCGCTGTTTGTGATTGCCTGTGAAGACAGCTCGGCAAATGAATCATATCCGAGCAATCTTATGAACGAATTATTAGCAAAGGTTAGAACACCTTCGCCTGAAATTCGAAAAATACCATATGCGAAATTTTCGATAATGTTTTCGTATTGGATTTGGTCGAAACTTCCAGAGATTTTTTCTTCCATTAAAATAATTTATTCTCAATTCGTGATAAATGTTCAATCTCAGTACCTGAATCAATAGTATTTACAAAAATGCCTGTAACTAATTCCGATTTCCAAAGACCTGGCCATACAATCCCTATATTTTTAGACAGAAAGAAAGCATCCTTTTTTAAATTCGTGATAACAATGCGACAATTCGAGTGCCATATTTGTAATCTTGGAATAGTGCCGAATTTTTATTGTTGCGGAAAAATAATGCGAATAACGCGCTTATAGCGGTAAAATTCTTTTTCCCCCGTATTAAAAGAAATACTAACGCATATTCTGATATTTGAATTGTCTGATAAAAATCATATGAATAATATTAGCCATCAAAATTCCCGGTGAAAGAAGAAAACTTTTTTAATCCTTTTTTCTGATGGAATGAAAATTGTGTGATATTATTCGATAATGAGTTAGAGATGATTTTAGTAAGTATAAATACTACCGAAAAATTTTGCGAGATTAACATCTACCACAAGTTAATAAAGGTAGACCTCGTGAAGAATTTAAAAATGAAAAACAACTCTCACTGGAGAACTTTTTCAATTTTTGCATCGGTATTCAAAGGAATGTTTATTTTATTCAAACGGATTTTATTTTCTCCAATCACCAGAGACGTTCTCTAAACAAGAGCCTATTTTGAAGTATCAACATCCCGCCCGATACTTCATTTGAAAAACAAAATATTTTTACTCTATAGGTCTATTAAAAGATCGTCTAAGTTTCAGCTTAACATCTCAGCTCTATTAACGATAATAAAGGGCATAAAAATAGTTTTGAAATCTTGCAGAGATTCTGTTCCAACGTGCAGGTAAGAAAATTCTATTGAGATAATTTTAGGAGGGAACACAATGAAATGGTTTTATAATTCAAAAGTCGGATAAAAAAATATAATAACAAATTATTTAGGAGAACTCGAATGAGTAATTTAATTCATGATAAAAACGAATCAACAGAACTTCTTCAGTTAGTGAGTTTCAAAATAGCGAACGAAGAATTTGGAGTTGATATATTGAATGTACAAGAAATAAACAAGATGACTACAATTACAAAAGTGCCGAACTCGCCCCATTTTGTTGAAGGTGTTATCAACCTGCGGGGCAGAGTGATTCCTGTTGTAAACCTGAGAGTTAAATTGAGCATGCCTAATAAAGAATATGACAAAGACACACGCATTATAGTTGTAGATCTTGAGGGTAAGACAGTTGGATTTTTAGTTGATTCGGTCAGCGAGGTTTTGAGAATTCCGAGAAATATAATCGAACCGCCTCCTTCCATGGTTGCCGGGGTTAATTCTACATATATAACTGCTGTTGGAAAACTTGAAGACCGACTTTTGATTCTATTAGATCTTAATAAAGTATTGCTCGATGAAGAGAGGGTTGCTTTAGAAACCGTCAATTAATTTTGTTCCAACAATTATTAGATGCCGGTTGGAGTATAAAGTAACGGTATAAGATCCATCAAGAGAAATATCGGATTCGTTCCGATAGATTGCCCCCGGAGAGTGTAGCAGAACTAAAAAATTACGATTTACTTCGCGTCCCTTCGTGAAAAAATCTTCGTGGTTCATTATGGAAGAATTTTTTGTTACATGGAGTTACACAAAGAAGGATCGAAGTTACATGAAGAAAGAGTTGTACAACACGAGTAAAAGAGTGTGCAGCAGAACTCGAACATGTCACTTCGAACTTGATCTTGCCTGTCGGCAGAGCATGTTGCAGAACTCCTTTCACTGTCATTTCGAACCACGTTTTTTGTGGTGAGAAATCTTTATGTAGCATTATCGTAAGATTTCTCAGTCGTTCCACAAAACGGCACTCCTTCGAAATGACATGCTTCCTTGTGCAACACACACGGCAGACAGGTTTATCGAGTGAGGAGTCTTAAAATTCTCTCAAAAAAGATTCCTTACTTGACTGAAGTCGGATTCGGAATGACAATTTTGAGCTTGTACAACACGCTCTTAGGCCAGTAAAGAATAAGCGGCTCCCGACAATTTTTGTTGGATGAGAAAGTGTGAACGTCATAAATTCTCTTGGCCAATTAATTCTCTGTAATTTTCCGTTCCATTTTCCCGGAAGAGTTTCAAAAAATTTTGCAACTGTGGTAATTGAAAAAGTAATTTTGCTTATTGTAAAAGAAAAAAAGAATGAGTAATTAGCATAGAGAAAAATGGAAAAAGCTTATGCCGAAATGTCATCAGTTCGATTTGTGAAACAAAATAACCTCGAAGCAAGCTTTGAGGAATTTTTTCGATTAAATTTTCCATTCTAGCATATTGATGATGAATTTTAAACAGCTGAAATATTATAGAAATGCAAAACCGATTCTTCTAACAGGATTGTTCTTTTGTGCACTCCTAATTATTCTTACAATACATTTTGGTTTATCTCCCTCTTTAATTATAACAACCGCAGCATCGGTTTTATATTGGCGTCTAAAACGTTCACGATATTACCTGAATCTTTATAATGCAGAAATAAAATATAACGCATTAATCAAACACTTCGGTCAAATTGTTAAGTATGCCAACGATATGATATTTCTGCTGGATGACGAAGCAAGAATAACCGAAGTGAGCGATAAAGCCTGCTCTATGCTCGGATATTCAAGGGAAGAGCTCCTCGCTATGTCGGCTATAGACCTTCGTCCGCAAGAGTTAAAAATCAACTTTAAAAATTTTATCAATAATTTTCCGCTGGATGAAGGTAAAATATATAACACAGAATACCTGAGGAAAGACGGCACGCGGTTCCACGTCGAAGTCAGCGCCAGATCCTTTTATATCGAAGGCAAACTTTACCTGCAGGCTATCAGCCGGGATATTTCGGACCGCTTGCTAAAGGATGAAGCACTTAGAATAAGTGAAGAAAGATATAGAGCGTTGTTTGAAAATAATCCAAACCCCATGTGGATTTACGATGTAGATACTTTAGAATTTATCACCGTTAATGAAGCCGCAGTTAGTCATTATGGTTATTCGAAAGAGGAATTTCTTTCAATGACTCTCCTTGACATAAGGCCCGAAGACGATATTCCTAAACTTTTAGAGAATATAAGTTCTAGAACTGAATTTTTACAAGATTCCAGAGGATGGAGACATAAAAAGAAGGACGGTTCAATAATCTCTGTTGAGATTTTCTCCTATTCACTTTCTGTTTTTGGTGAAAAAAAGACAAGACTTGTTACTGTAAAAGACGTTACAGAACAAACATCAGTACAAGATGCACTTAACACAGAAAGAGAACAACTGCTTTCCATCTTTGGCAGCATTGATGAAGCTATCTATGTAGCGGATATGGATACGCACGAAATTCTTTACGCTAATGAGGCAACAAAAAAAATATTTGGTTCCCACCTTATAGGCAAAAAATGTTATCATGTGCTGCAGGGTAATTCTGTGCCGTGCAGTTTTTGCACCAACAAGATTATCAAGGAGATGAACTATCGTCCGTACTTTTGGGAATCTTATAATCCTGTAGCTGACCGTACCTACCAAATAATTGACCGTGTGATAAAATGGACTGACGGGCAGGATGTCCGTTTTGAATTAGCTGTAGATATCACCGCTAAAAAAGAAGCGGAACAAATTTTACGAGAAAGTGAAGAACGGTACAGAGCATTAGTTAATAAACTCCCCGACTTTGTATTAGTGCTAATTGATCAAAAGATTGTCTTTGTGAATGATATTGCACTTGAGATGAGCGGCTATTCTTTGTATGATTTAATTGGAGAGCCTATTCTCAAGTTCATAAATCCAATCTACCGGTTATTCGTTTTGGATAAGATTAAACACTACGCAAGCGGCGAGGAAGTTGGAATTTTTGAAATTGAGGTACTATTTAAAAATAGAAAAGTAAGGGCTGTAAATGTCCAATCTGCAAGAATAACCTACAATAAAATAAGGGCTACTCTAATTGTACTGACGGATATTACAGAGCGTAAAAAAGCAGAAGAAAAATTAAGATTGCTTGCTCAGGCAGTAAAAAGCTCCAGCGAGGGAATCAGCATATCCGATTTGAATAGCAATCTAATCTTTGTCAACGAGGCATTTACAAAAATCTTCGGTTATGATGAAAGCGAACTTATGGGCAAACACGTCGATATTTTACGCTCTAAAAGAAATCCTCAACCGCTGCTTACTGAAATTGAGAAAGCAACTATTAACGGGGGTTGGACTGGCGAACTGATGAATAGGAAAAAGGATGGAACAGAATTCCCAATTTTACTAAGCACTTCTTCCGTTCTAAATGAGAAAGGGTTCCCTTATGCTCTTGTTGGTATTACCCGGGATATTAGCCAACAAAAATTAGCCGAGAAAATTTTAATAGAAAGTGAAGAACGGTACCGTAATATTTTTGACTATTCTCCTATCGGTATATACCGCACTACTCCGGACGGGAGAATCCTTCTGGCAAATCCCGCTTTGGTTGATATGCTGGGATATCCATCGGCTGAGGAGCTGAAAAAAATAAATCTGAATAATTCAGATTATCCCCGTAAAGATTTTCTGGAACGGATTGAGAAAGAAGGAAAAATTATCGGTTACGAAGCGGCTTGGTTAAGATATGACGGCACAAAAATATTTGCCAATGAAAATGCCAAAGTTATTTCCGGTGACAATGGAGAAACACTTTATTATGAAGGGACTGTTGAAGATATAACAGAACAGAAGTCTATAGAGGAGGAATTGCAAAAGTATCGTTTACATCTTGAAGAACTTGTTGATGAGAGAACTTCCGAATTAAAAATATCCAAAGAAAGATTTAAATCACTTGCAGAACACACACAAGATATAATAATTAGGCTGAGCGCTAAATTAGAACACATTTATGTCAATCCCGTCTTCGAAAAAATTTTAGGTATTTCTTCTAATGCAATTCTTGGCAAAACAATTAGAGAGATAGGGATGCCGCCTAAGGTTGTTGACGAATTGGAATCAGTTTTGCTGAAAGTATTCGAGACGAAAGAATTGAATAAACACGAAATGCAGTTACCAAACAAAAATTGGTTCGATTGGTCAATAATTCCGGAATTTGATCCGGAAGGGAATGTTATTACGATAGTTCTAAACGGAAGAGATATTACCGAAAGAATTAATTTAGAAGAGAGCATTAAAAACGCACTCGAGAATGAAAAAATATTGAACGAGATGAAAACAAAATTTATCTCAACAGCTTCGCATGAATTTAGGACACCGCTTACCACCGTACTTTCTTCCGCCGAGCTGCTTGAAAGATATGGGAGAAAGTGGGATGTTGATAAGTACAACGAACATATCTTTAATATCAAAAATTCGGTAGACAATCTGATCCAATTGGTTAACGATATTCTTACAATAGGAAGAACCGAGACAGGTAAAATGGAGCTTAACCTCAAACAGCTTAACTTCTGTGAATTCTGTCGTGCTATAATTAAAGAGGTTACTTCTCTCACCACAAATAAACACGAGATTTCATTTAACTATGTTACAGAGCAAAAATATTTCTACATTGATGAAAAATTACTCAGGTTTATTCTTGTAAATCTTCTAACAAACGCTATCAAATATTCGCCTAATGGAGGTAAGATTTGTCTGGAAACAGATTATAAGGCAGATCAATTGATAATAAAAATCTCCGACGAGGGGATTGGGATAAGTGAAAAAGATCGGAAAAGTTTGTTTGAACCGTTCCAAAGGGGAAGCAACACTCAAAACATTCCGGGTACCGGCCTGGGCCTATCTATCGTAAAAAAATCAGTGGAGATTCTTAAAGGCAACATTGAAATAGAAAGTAATTTAAATAATGGCTCAACTTTTACTATATTTATTCCGGCCGATTTAGATTATTCAAATTGAATGAATAATAATATATTTTAAAATGGAAGATAATATGGAAAGGAAAATTCTTGTAATTGAAGATGATCATACTGTAAGGACAAATATTAAACTTCTGCTTGAGGAAGAGGGTTATAAAGTTTTTTGTACCGCCACAGGCGAAGAGGGAATTACACTGGCTTTAGAGATTTTGCCCTGTTTGATTATTTGTGATGTAATGATGCCGGGCATAGACGGTTATGAAGTTCTGAGAAGATTATCTGTCCCAAAAGAAACAACCTGCATTCCATTCATTTTTTTAACAGCCAAAGTAGAAAAGGAAAATCTGCGGCTTGGAATGCAGCTTGGTGCTGATGATTATATCTTCAAACCTTTTAAGGCGGATGACCTGATTAATGCGGTATCAACAAGACTAAAAAAATATGAATCAATTAAAGAAGAGTTCTTAATGAACTCTAAGAAAACCGCTGATAGTGAGGCGGATAAGATTCGGTTAACTGAAAACGAACGGCTCTTTCTTATTATCAATGGCGCTCCGCAATTTATTAAGATCGGCGAAATAAAATATATTAAGTCAAAAGATCAGTACACTAATGTGATGATGACCGACAGACCCCCCCTCTTAGTTCGTAAATCTCTTTCCACATGGGAAAATATACTCCCGGAATCTGTTTTTCTCCGTATCCACCGCTCGACAATTGTAAATATGAATTTAATTGTTAAGGTAGAAAAATGGTTCAGTAATTCATTCCATGTCTATTTACAGGGAATTGAAGAACCATTTGTAATAAGCAGGAGATTTTCTTCTAAAATCAAATCTCATCTCTGATCTGATTTATTACAACCAATTCCGAGTTCATTCTAAAAAATTGAATTTGTTATCAGATTGAGCTTTTCAATTCTTCAGGATAAACTCCACGACTGAAAAATTTATTTAGTCGGCGCTGAAAAAATAAATAACATTATTCAAAAAGGTCTGAAAAGCAGAGAAGTAAGGTTTAAATTTGCAAGAGAAATGAAAAACAACAATGAAAGCGATGAAATGATAGTGCAAAAGTTCATAGAGAATCTATACTACCA
>CAYTUV010000006.1:0-135588 GCA_964441505.1 uncultured Melioribacter sp.
GAATTTAGAAAGATTTCTCAGTCGCGGAGTTTATCCTGAAAAATTGAAGGGCTCCATCTTCCGAAGGAATGCCTTTGGAAGAAACGACATTTCAGAATTTTTCAGATGTCTCTATACTGTTATTTGGACAATTCAAATTAAATCTACAAATTGGGCCTCGGCCACGACGGCCAAATCTATTGGTGCTAAATTTATCTGCATTCCACGGATTCCGGCACTGCAATAAATGCTGTCATAAAGCTGTGCTGTCTCGTCAATAAAAGTGGGGAAAAGTTTTTTCATGCCAATCGGTGAACATCCGCCGCGAATGTAGCCCGTTAATGGCTGAAGTTCTTTTACCTTGATCATTTCGATTTTTTTACTCCCGCTGGCTGCTGCCGCTTTTTTTAGACTCAGCTCAAAATTCCCGGGAATGACGAAGACCAGTAAGTCATTTTTTTCATTTCGCACGACCAATGTCTTGAAAACCATTTCCGGTTCGGCATTTATTTTATGCGCTACAGAAATGGCATCAATCTCATCTTCATTCGATTCATATTCGATAGTTGAGTGAGAAATATTTTTGGATTCTAATATTCGGATGGCGTTTGTTTTCATGAGATACGATTTGTTAAAATAATTTCCCCGCCATGGTAAATGCATGGCGGGGAATAAATCGAATAACTGCTATCCAACTTTTGATAAAATAAGATCAGCCAGAATTCTTCCGCTTTCTTTTAATTCGAAATCTATTGCTTTTGTTTTAGGTGCTTCAACTTCTTTCTTTTCTTCAATTTTTAATCCCAGATATTTCGCGCGTTCTTCTTCTCTCTGTTTTCGTTTTGCTTCGGCATCGTCTCTTTCCTGCTTGCGTATCGTTTCATTTAATGAGATTTCCTTCTTTTCGCGGTTCTTTTTGAATTCCTCAACATCCTGCAGAAGGTACTGGAATTCCGGATCTTTATTTATACGCTCTTCATGCTTCTTTTGAAGCAGTGAGATTGATTTCGAGAGATCCGAAAATCTTTTGAAGGGTGCGGGTGCAATTTGGTCCCACGGTAATGCGCTTGGCTGGCCACTTTCGCCGAATTCTTTTGCTGTGAATTGCGATGGAAAGTTTATATCTGGTTTAACTCCAAGATGCTGTGTGCTGCTTCCTGTGATTCTATAGAATTTAGCAATCGTAAGTTTGAGTTGTCCCAACTTTTTGTTTGCTGTTGGAATAGTCCGGTTCAAATCGATCATGTTTTGAACAGTTCCTTTGCCGAAGGTACTTGACCCAAGAATGATTCCGCGACCGTAATCCTGAATTGCAGCAGCAAATATTTCTGACGCAGAGGCACTAAACCGGTTAACCATAACCGCTAACGGTCCGTCATATGTAACACTCGGATCCGTATCCTGATCAACTTCAACAATATTTGCGGAATTTTTCACTTGTACTACAGGACCATCATTAATAAATAATCCTGTGAGTTGAATTGCTTCCTGAAGTGAACCGCCGCCATTATTCCGCAAATCCAAAATAACGCCATCTACTTTTTGTTCTTTCAGTTTAACTAAAAGATTTTTTACATCCCGTGTTGTGCTTCTGTAATCAGGCTTACCTTTCTGCTGTCCTTCAAAATCAGTATAGAATGATGGCAACTTCACCACACCCAGTTTAAAATTCATACCGTTTTTTTCGATGTTGAGAATTTCCTCTTTAGCGGCCTGTTCTTCCAGTCTTACCTCTTCACGTACAATTTTAATTTCTACCGGAGGCGCGTTGGGTCCATCCTTCGCTCTAACAATCTGCAACCGGACGAGTGTACCCTTCTTACCACGTATTAACTGAATTGCATCATCTAAACGCCAGCTGATAATGTCAACCATTTCTCCGTCTGTACCTTGAGCTACACCAACAATTTTATCTTCTTCGTGAATTAATTGGCTCTTGTAAGCTGGTCCTCCGGGGACTATACTTGCAACTGTGGTGAAATCACCGTCCTGCCTTAATGTAGCCCCGATTCCCTCAAGCGAGAGCTTCATGGCAATCGTAAAATTATCAGAGGCGGACGGAGAAAAATAATCTGTGTGAGGATCATAAACTTGTGCATATGAATTCATTAAAAGTCCGAATACATCTTCAGCTTCATACTGTAAAATTATTTTGTGATAATTATGATAACGCTTTAATAATAATTCCTGGGTATTCTTCCATTCTTTACCTGCAAGGGTCATATTGAGAGCATCATTCTTCAGTCTTAACCGCCACAGCTCATCCAGCTCAGTGGTCGTAGATGCCCAATCAGCTTTCTCACGATCTGCTAAAAAAGATTCTATAACAGTGAAGTCGAACTTCTGTTTAAGAAGCCGGTCAATATATTTCATTCTTTCAGCAAGCCGTTTTTTAAACATATTAAATATTTCGAATGGAGGATTAAGATTTCCTGATTTCAAGAAATCATCAATCTGTGTTTTATATTTCATAAAGCCATCGATATCACTTTTTAGAAAATAGAGCTTGCCATTATCCAGAGTTTCAAGATATTCATCAAAAATGACGGCAGATAAAGAATCGGTAAGCGATTGTTTCTTGTAATGATAAAATGAAAGGTATTGAGTAATCACCTGGCTGATGCGCTGATAAGTTGCATCCGGCATTATTACTTTATTAGAATCTATTGAATGATCTTTCGATAAGACTTCACTAGGGTTCTGTGCATTACTCACAGCGGCTGATGTAAGCAGAGCAATGAGTATAAGTATTTTTTTCATTTGTTTTCCGACATTAAATAGATTGAATTCTCTTACACCAAAATACAAGTTTAGTTTCATAAAAATAATGCTAAATTCCAGCAACATTTATTAATAGAACAATAATGGATATAGAAAAGGTTCGCAAATACTGTCTAAAAAAGAAAAAAACAACCGAGGGATTTCCATTCGGAGAAGATGTTCTTGTATTCAAAGTGATGAACAAAATGTTTTGTCTTGCTAATTTAACTCCGCCGCTAACGATCAATATAAAGTGTGACCCGGAATTAGCGGTGGAACTTCGCGAAAAATATGACTCTGTAACTCCTGGTTATCATATGAACAAAACACACTGGAATACAATTTCTCTTGATGGGTCAGTGCAGGACAGAGAAATTCTAAAATGGATTGATCACTCATATGAACTGATTGTTACATCTCTTCCGAAAAAAGACAGAGACAGTATGCATCAGGATACTTGATGAAATTTTTTATGTATCCAGCATTTTAAATTATTCAACATACAGATAACGTTTAATCTTCTGTGTCGGTGTTTTCTCGAACGGTTCCCGCTGTTCAATTATTTTGTTTATACGGGAGAAAGTGTTAACCCGTTCATTAATCTGAATGAGAAGGTCTGCTAATATTTTGTTAATGATCTCCCTTGCTTTCGGTTCGGTGAGACGTTGAATTTTAAATTCCAGATCAATCTCATCAAAGTTCAGATAAATTTTCGCGACTAATTGATCACCTCTATCAATCACGAGCGATTCTGAAACATAAGGAAATTCATTTATGATTGATTCAACCTCTTCCGGATAGATATTTTTTCCGTTTGCGCCGATTATCACATTTTTAGATCTGCCCTTAATATAAAGGTAACCGTCCTTATCAATCACACCAAGATCACCGCTCTTGAACCAGCCGTCTTCTGTAAAAACTTCTTTTGTTTTTTCCGGATCTCTGTAATAACCTTTCATCACATTGGGACCTTTAATAAGTATCTCCCCCTCTCCATTCTTTGGATCCGGATTATCAATTTTAACTTCCATCCATTGCATAACTTTTCCGGCAGAACGAAGGCGGACGCCCTCCGGACCAGTGCCGGTTACTAGAGGAGAAGTTTCTGTTAATCCGTAACCAATTGCGTAAGGAAATTCAGCCTCACTCAAAAATCTTTCAACATCTGCGGCAAGTGAAGCACCTCCTATACAAAACATTTTCAATTCACCGCCGAAGGTTTGCATAAGTTTTTTCCCGGCAATTTTATGCAGGCGCTTTCTTATTGTAGGAATTTTATAAAGTCCCCGAATAATTACCCTCTTATTAAACTCGGGTAGAATTTTATTACGGAATATCTTTTCAATTATAAGCGGGACAGCAAGCATGATAGTAGGTTTTACTTTTAGGAGCGCCGGAAGAAGAACTGCAGCAGTTGGCGGTTTATCCAGATAAGTGACTGATGCACCTCTTATTATAGGGACAACCAGACCCAGCGTTGATTCAATAGTGTGGAAGAGAGGAAGAATGGATAAGAACCTCGAATTGGAATCGGCATAAACCATATTCAATGTTGAGAGTGCGTCTGAAACAATATTTTTGTGTGTGAGAATTACACCTTTTGAATGACCGGTAGTTCCACTGGTATAAAGTATCAATGCAATGCTATCTTCTTCAACTTCACCAGGTAATAAGCCAACAAATTTCAAAGCCGCTTCTTTAATTTTTGCATATTCCTTCTTACCGCCGGCAATTACTTCTTTTAATAAATCATTTTTAGTATAGGCAGGAATAACAGAAAAGTCATCAAGTAAAATTCTTTCAAAAGGCAATTCAACTTCGGCATCTTCGATCTTGTGGAAATATTTTGCAGAGACAAAAATTGCTTTGCTTTCCGAATGACGAAGGATATGATGAACCTCCGTTGAGTGAAACTCTGTCATAATCGGAACTGCAATTGCACCCATTGTTGTAATTGCAAAGTATGCAATTCCCCAATTTGGCTGGTTTTCGCTCAGTATTGCTACTTTATCGCCTGCAATTACCCCTTCATCTTTGAGAAAGGATGAAACTGAATTAACCTTTGATTTGAATTCACGGTAAGTCATTTTCCGTCTATCTACAAACGAAACCACCGGACGATCTGCAAAATTTTCTGCGCTGAAATTCAAAACTTGAAGAAGAGTGTGCTTGTTTATCTCATTCATCGATTTCTCATTTGATTACAGGATGAAAAATACGAAATAATTCTGGATGCTGGATACTAGATGCTGGACACTAGAAAAACAATTTTCTTTTACTATCAACCGGTATCAAACATCGAATATCAAGTACCGAGTATCTAGACTGGATCTACATGAACAAAAACTTTTTGCACCTCCTCAAGTTCCTCTAACTGAAAACGAACTTTATTGCCTATATCGTGAGAGACTGAAGTTGGTGTATCCTTGTCCACTTCAACATGTATCTCAATATGGAATTTATCACCAACATAGTGTGAACGGAGGTCGTTAATTCCCTTTACTCCGGCAATATTAAGTGTTAAGGTTTTGATCTGTTCGTGAAAATCTTTACTCGCAGAGCGTCCCATAAGATAATCAAGATTTTCGCGGGCAACTTCATAACCGGTCTTGAAAATAAACATCGCCACAAGAATTCCGGCAATGCTATCAATAAATCTGAAATTAAAAGCAGCTCCGATAACTCCGAGCAATGCAATTGATGAGGCAAGCACATCATTTATACTATCAATCGATGCAGCTCTTATCGCCGGACTGTGAAATAACTTTCCTATTCTAATCTGATAACGGTTCAGCGCAATTTTTATCAATATTGTTATAATTAATACTACATAAACAGCGGGGATTGTGTTGATATTTTTCGGTTCTATCAAACGTTTTATCGATTCTTCAATTATGTTTATCCCGACAACAAAGGCGAAAACAGAAAGAATAAATGCCGCAATTGGTTGAGCGGCGTTGTGCCCGAACTGATGTTTTGAATCTGGCTTCTCGCGAGAAAGTGTTACTGCATATTTAATTCCGATTGAGGAAAGAATATCTGTAAGAGAGTTTAAAGCTTCTGAGATTACCGCAATCGAATTTGAGAGATAACCAACAACTGCCTTTATAATAAAAAGAAAAATATTTATTCCAAGTGCTATGTCGGTTGCGCGTTTTAATCTTTTCGGCATAAATTATCTTCAGTGAAGATTCTTTAATGAGTACATTTGGTTAAATAACCTTTTAATACGGTTTTAAAATAATACTTTTTCAGAAAAGACCAGCTTATTCGAATCCATCCGATTTATTAATCTGCCGGCGAAACATTTCAAAAGCAAGCCACCAGTCCAATTCTCCAACACTTCGCTGTTCGTTATTCTCTCCACTTATCGAATCAAACATTGTCTTCAGTTTTTTAGAATCATAGATATTATTTTCAGTGACAGATTTCGAATGCAGAGTATCGCTGAGCATAGTTGATAAATTTTTTATGACAGAGAGATCAAACCAGTTTTTCGTTTTATTCCGGTTTGTGAATTTCAAAACTCTTGTCAAAATTCGCGTCTGAAATGAGTTCATCAGATAGGGATGTTGAATATCTCCTTTGACTAACGGAAATTTTTTGAGAAGCGGAGCGTTCGCACCAATTATTCTCTTCAGCATTTTTGCGTTGGTCTTTAGGGAAGAATCAAGCGAAAAAAGTTTATTCAAAATAGATAACTGCGTAAAAGGCATATAAGATAAAACTATAGAATCTGTACGCGACTGCTCATGCAAAAAATAATTTGGTAATCTGGTTTTAATTGCAAAAAGATCGATCCAATTATTCACACCTATTGTTTCCGGTGACGGCAACAGTTCAAAGATTTTAGAAATCTGCTCTTCACAACCTGTCCGCATTTTACGGTTAATATCCTCGTTAAATATATCAGCGCGATGTAACGAGATGAGTTTAACAATATTCTTATAATCTCTGCGGAGAATATATTTTTGTCCGAAGAATGATAACCGGTTTAGATATTGCCGCCTCCATAATTCTCCAAAGCCTCCATCAATTATTATCTCCCGAGAATCTTGCAACAACTTGTAATTTCCCAATTGAAGCAGTGATGAGGCAGCGGTGTTGATTACAGTCTGGCCGACGTAGTCTTTTAAAGTGGCAATAAATTCATCAATTGAAATAGGAGGAGCTTCAATATGGCGATGCACAATGCCCAGATCCGTTGCCATTTTTTTTGCAACAATAAAATCCGGATGTTCCACACTACCGAAGGAGTGCGTATCCCAATTCTCTTTATGCCTTATCAGATAAGAAAGAATAACTCTTGAATCCAGCCCGCCTGAGAGACTAAGCGATAACTTATTTTCTCGCATCGGGAATGTAATTAGATCTTCAAGTTCATCTGAAAATTCTTTTTCAGAATAGGTCTTGGCGCTAATAGACGGCAACCAATTGAAATCTTTATGTAAAACCTGTTTAGTTTTTCTTGAAATAGACAGAGAGGAACCGCTGACAACCCTATGAATATTTTTTAGAATACTCCCTGAAGAGATTTGAGTAAAAAGAAGCCACTTGCCTCCGAATTCCTCGAAATCAATTTGTGTGGGTATTAATTTAGCAAGCCAATCTATTCGCGTTGAAAAAAAAATATTCCCCTTTGCATCAGTGCAATAATAAAAATCTCTTAGACCAAGTTTATCCGTTACAAATATTATTCGATCAAGATTCCAACTAAGTAGTACATAGTGCCCATCAAGCTCAACTCTATCCTCAGTATCATTTGAAACTATCCGGTTCCAATCATCCGTAGATAAAAATTTATGAGGACTTCCCTGCGAAATGCCAATTCCAACCTGCAGCCAATTCTTAACATGTGTAGTGTCATCTAATTTGAATTTGCATGTGTTCGGTATTCCTCCGGCAATCAGGAACATACTATCAGACAACGACTGAATTAATGGCGTAGGAGTTAGATGCTTAATCGTTGAGAGGAATTCCTCATTGAAATTACCGATGCCTCCCAAAAACCAACTCATTTTTTCTCCAGAGAGTAAGTGAAAGGAAAATCCTAGATGACCGAGTAAATGCATCCAGGATCACAAATATTCTTAAGCTTTATCTTCCCAGACATTAGCGAGTGTGACAATCATTTTTACTGCAGCTTCCATATCTTGGATGGCAATATATTCCGCAAATCCGTGGAAATTATGGCCGCCCGCAAATAAATTTGGAGCCGGCAGACCCATAAAACTTAATCGCGCTCCATCAGTTCCTCCACGTATGGCAGAATTAATAGGTTTGATTCCAAGCCGGTTCAGGGCTTCAACGGCGTTCGCTTCAACCAAAGGGTGTTGATCTAAAATATATTTCATATTGCGATACTGCTCAATCACTTCGAATTCCATTGTTGAACCGGGAAATTGCAATACAGCTTTTTCGGCAAGTTCTTTTAATAAATTTTCATACTCTTTCAATTTGCTTGCATCAAAATCACGAATGATAAATTTAATAGTAGCAAGAGTTTCATCACACTTTACAGAAGTTGGATGAACATATCCTTCCCTCTTTTCTGTTGTCTCGGGCGATAGTGAATCTTTGGGAAGCATTTCTAAAAATTTAGATGCAATCTTAACTGCATTGATCATCTTGTTCTTGGCATATCCTGGATGAACATTCTTTCCATGGAATTTGATTACAACAGCATCGGCACAAAACGTTTCGGTCTCAACTTCACCGCGTGTAGAGCCATCAATTGTGTAAGCGTATTTGGCGCCATATTTTTGCACATCAAACTTTTCTGTACCGCGCCCAACTTCTTCGTCAGGTGTAAAGCACACACGAATTGTCCCATGCTTAACTTCCGGATGTTGAATCAGGTAGTTCATCGCATCCATTATTTCTGCAATACCGGCTTTATCATCTGCGCCAAGTAATGTTGTACCATCGGTCGTAATGATATCCAGGCCGATCATCTCTTTCAGTTCGGGATTACCGGCAGCATCAATAATCTTGGTTGGGTCTTTAGGAAGAACAATATCTCCCCCTTTATAATTTTTGTGAATAATAGGATTAACGTTTGCACCGGTCACTGCCGGAGAGGTATCAACATGTGCAATAAATCCAATGGTCGGTACATTCTTGCTTGTGTTGGATGGAAGTGTAGCCATCACATATCCATATTCATCCATTTCAGCATCTTTAAGACCGATCACTTTTAATTCTTCAACGAGTACTTTACTAAGTTCAAGCTGCTTTGGATCGCTGGGAAATGTTGTTGAGTCTTCGTTCGATTGAGTATCATATTTTACGTATTTTAGAAATCGGTCAACACAAGAATATTTGTAATTAGGGTCAAACATTTTTACCTCGATTCATTTTAGATAATTATTTTGATAGCAAGTTAATAGAAATTGTGTGTGAGTTTCAATGTGAATAAGTTATTAGCTCTTAGCCATAAGCTTTTAGTTTTTGAAATCTTGCTCTTGCTCATGATCTTATTCATACTCTAATTCTACAGGAGGTAACATGAACATCGTAGAACTTATCAGAAAAAAACGGGATGGAAAGGCATTAACCATTGAAGAAATTAATTTTCTGATAACCAGTTTCATAGAAGAAAAGATTCCAGATTATCAAATATCCGCCTTTCTAATGGCAGCGTTCATTAAAGGACTTAATAAAAAAGAAACTGCTGCTTTGACTAGTGCCATGTTATATAGCGGTGAAGTCTTGGATCTATCCTCCATTGAAGGGGTAAAAATCGATAAGCATTCTACCGGCGGCGTTGGCGATAAAACATCTCTTATACTCGCTCCGATTGTTGCCGCTGCCGGTGTGAAAGTGCCGATGATAAGCGGACGAGCCCTTGGCCATACAGGAGGAACGCTTGACAAACTTGAGGCAATTCCCGGCTATCGTACTGATCTGAGTTTAATAGAATACAAATCTATTTTACAAAAGTGTGGGGCTGTTTTAATTGGACAGACAAAAGAAATTGCGCCCGCAGACAAAATGATTTATGCCCTACGCGATGTAACCGCTACCGTTGAATCAATACCGTTAATCACTGCAAGCATTATGAGTAAAAAACTTGCAGAAGGAATTGACGGTCTTGTGCTTGACGTTAAAACCGGTTCAGGCGCTTTTATGCGGAAACATAAAGATGCTAAAGCGCTTGCCCATTCGCTGATCAACACAGCTAAATCCTTTGATAAAAAAGTGATCGGTTTTATTACAGACATGAATCAGCCGCTCGGAAATTATATAGGTAATTGGCTGGAAGTTTACGAATCGATAAAAGTGCTGCGAGGCAAAAAAGTTGATGACCTTCTTGAAGTAACTCTAAATTTAAGCGGAGCCATGATCTATCTCGGTGGAAAGGCAAAATCAATTAAAGAAGGAATTAAAATTTCACAGGAGTTGATTGATAATGGGAAAGCCTTTGAAAAATTTATAGAGTTTGTTGAACTGCAAGGTGGGGATATTTCTCTTATCAAGAATCCGGATAAATACCCCAAGTCAAAGCATCATGAGAAAGTAATTTCAGAAAAGAATGGATACGTAGAATCAATTGATGTATTTGAAATTGGTATGGCCTCTATTGAACTAGGCGGCGGCAGATTGAAGAAGGATGATGTAATAGACCCGAAAGCGGGAATAATTTTCTATCCAAAGATTGGTACACGACTGAAAAAGGGCGATCTGATTGCAGAAATATTTACAGACAGAAAAAACAAAGTGGATGAAGTCAGGCAAAAGCTTCTTAATTCGATTAAGGTCTCCGGCCGAAAAGTAAACAAAGTGACGTTGATAAAACAAATTTTGAAGTGAAGTAAGGATTTCTTAAGGGCATCTTGTCGCGCACAAAATGTTTTTATCAGGCATCCATTAAAAGATAAGTAATATGTTGAGGTTCTTCGCTGCGCAGATTTATCTTCTTGACACAACTTCTTTTAACTTTTTCTTGACTTCTCCTTTGATATCATTATAGTTATCTTGTGACAAATAAATTTTAACAAAATATCTTTGGAGGATATATGCTATTTGTAATTGCACTTATATTATTGGTCGGATCAGTTTTTGTGTATTTCAGCTCAAAAAAAAGCGGAAAAATTCAAGAAGCGAAATTTTCACTTATCGGAATTACAGTTGGCGCAATTCTAATTCTGGCTCAATGTTTCACTGTTGTACCTGCCGGTACTGTTGGCGTTGTGGATTTTCTGGGAAGTGTTAGTAATACTACTTTAAAATCAGGTGTTAACTTTGTTAATCCGATAGCTAACGTTGTTAAGTTTAGCATAAAAACTCAAGAAGTTAAGGAAGCAATGAACGTTCCTTCTAAAGAAGGAATGAGCGTTCAACTTGAGATCAGTTTACTTTATAGTCTTGATCCCGAAAACGCATCAAAAATTTACAAATCGGTTGGTGAAAATTACGAAGAGATAATTATAATTCCTCAATTTCGTTCTGTTGTTCGCGGAGTTACATCCAAGTATGACGCAAAAGCCCTCTATACAGCTTCCCGTGAACAATTAGCAACAGAGATGAAAGATGAGTTAGAAAAAATAGTTGGTCCGCGCGGCATTACAATAGAATCAGCACCAATGAGACAGATTATATTACCCTCAGGGCTGACTGCCTCTATTGAACAAAAACTTCAGGCCGAACAAGCCAGTCAGCAAATGCAATTCGTTTTGAAGAAAGAAGAACAGGAAGCCGACCGTAAACGAATCGAAGCAAAAGGTATTGCTGATTTTCAAGAGATAGTTGCCAGAGGAATTAGCCAGAACTATTTACAATGGAAAGGAATTGAAGCGACTGAAAAACTTGCCAGTTCGACTAATGCTAAAATTGTTGTTATTGGAAGCGGGAAAAACGGATTACCTCTTATTCTTGGGAATTAACTATAAAACATTTGCGGGGTGAAGAATATGATCGTTTATCTTCACCCCGGATTTTAATGCATTATAAATAGGTTGCTAAGTCAGATCATCATTCTTTATATTTCGAATGTGAAAAGGATTTTTTACATACTACTATTGAGCATATATCTGTTTCTTAATACAGGAATTAGCATTGCCACTCATTATTGCGGAGATGAAATTTATTCCGTCTCCCTGGAAACAAATCCGACATACAGTGGATCAAGTGATTGCTGCGGGGATGCTGACTGTTTCTCCCGCTGCAAAACCGAATATACATTTATAAAAATTTTCGATTCTCAAAAAGTTGAGGCAGTGAAAGATCTCAATTATCTTCAAGCCGCCCACCTTCCAAGATATAACTCCCAAAACGACAGAATAAATCCCACAGAACAAACATTCCCACAGAAAGTTGAGCAATTTCCCCCTGGCTCATCTATATGCATTATCAACTGCATATTCCTCATTTAATTAATCTCCTCCTCTAATTTTATCAAAGTGTTTCCGGATTTCCGAACTAAAATTAATTTATCTAACAGGAAATTAATAAGATGAAAAAGATAATTCTGATTGCATTAGCAATCTTAGCAAACGTAGCTCTATTTGCACAAGACAATAAAGTAACCGATGCTGAATTTAAAGTTTTTGGTAATTGCGGCATGTGCAAATCGCGTATAGAAAAAGTTTTTAAAATAAAAGAAGTAAAACTGGCAAAGTGGAATAAAGAAACAAAGATGTTAAAAGTTGCCTTTCTCTCGTCCAAAATTACTATCGATTCACTTCAACAACGGATTGCAGCAGCAGGGCATGATACCGAAAAATTCAAAGCTCCGGATGATGTTTATGCAAATCTTCCGGAATGCTGTTTATACAGAGACGGCGAAAACACTCACTAATTTGTATAAACCACGAAAGGAAAATTTTTATCATGCTCAAAAAAATATTTTTGATTCCTATTCTTGGGCTTTCTCCCCTACTATTTGCCCAGGAATACTTAAACGGTACCGTCTTCGAAAAAAACAATTCGGGTAAGCTCCTTACTCTGGTAGGAGTAAATGTCTACTGGCTTGGGACTACGGTTGGCAGTACGACAGATATAAACGGTGTTTTTAAAATCCCATTTACAAAAACATCCAGCAAACTTGTTCTGACTTTTGTGGGGTATACCCCAGATACCTTAATGATCAATTCAGAACAATCTATAGAGATAGTTTTAAAACAGAAAGATATTCAGCTTGGTGATATTGAAGTTGTTGGTAAGAAAAATTCAACTTTTCAAGATTATGTGAGCATCGAGAATAGAACAGTAATTACAACAGGGGAGTTGAAGAAAGCTGCCTGCTGTACTCTCTCTGAAAGTTTCGAGACTAATCCTTCAATAGATGTTTCTTTTACAGATGCAATTACCGGCGCACGTCATATTGAAATGCTTGGACTCTCCGGGATATATACTCAATCAACGCTCGAAGCACTGCCTTACATCCGTGGATTAATGTCAAATGTTGGTTTAACTTTTATTCCCGGACCGTGGGTTAAATCTATAAATGTAGCCAAAGGAATCGGATCGGTAGTAAATGGTTTTGAGTCCATTACCGGACAAATTGATGTTGATCTGCAAAAACCATTTGCTGTTGATGAAAAGCCGTTGTTCATTAACATTTACGGCGATTATGATAAACGATTTGAAGGAAATCTTAATTACCGTTATCAGATAAACGATAAAATTTCTTTCATAACATTATTTCACGCAAGCACCCGGCGTAACAAATTCGATATGAATATGGATCACTTTACGGATATGCCGGTTTTTTCAATTTTCAATCTGATGCAGCGTTGGCATTTTAGTTTTGAGAACGGTTGGGAAAGTCAGTTAGGATTCCAATACGTGAATGATTCCAAAGAAGGCGGTACTATCAATGAAACCAGATACAAATACACAACAGATTCAGAGCAGTTGTATTTGTACGGCAAACATGGCTATCTATTCCCGGATGAGGAATTCAAGTCTTTTGGAATTCAATGGTCGCTCAATAGTTATAAGAATTCGTCTCTATTCGGAATTCGCAATTATAGCGGTAATCAAAAAACCGGTTACCTGAATTTTATCTATCAGTCAACTCTTGGCTTCCGTGATCATAAATTCAGAACCGGATTCAGCTTTTTGTTCGATCAGTACAATGAACTATTTCTTTCAAAAGAATACAACCGTATAGATAGAATGCCCGGCGGTTTTTTTGAATACACTTATAATAGCGATGAATCTTTTTCGGCTGTGGCTGGAGTGAGAGGAGATTATCATAATCATTTCGGATTTATTCTGATTCCCCGTTTGCATATCCGTTACGCACCTTCGGAGGATTGGATAATCCGTGGTGCATTCGGAAGAGGTTTCAGAGAGTCAAATATCTTTACAGAACATTCGTCTCTTTTTGCAAGCTCAAGAAACCTTGTAATCAATTCCAGTACAAATTTTGGATACGGGTTACAGTTAGAAAAAGCCTGGAACTATGGAATTAATATTACTCATTACTTTTACCATGATTACCGTGAAGGAACAATCTCTATTGACTTATACCGCACGGATTTCGAGAATTATACCCAAGCTGATTTAGATTCCAATCCTCAAGCAATTATTTTTTCATCGGTTGCGAACGGTTCATACTCGAACAGTGCCCAGATTGAATTAAATATGTCTCCTCTTGAAGGATTACAAACCAGAGTGGCTTACCGTTTTCTGGATGTAAAAAATAAACTTAACAATGTCTGGCTGGAACGGGCTCTTAGTTCAAAACATCGCGTTTTAGTTAATCTGGCATATTCAACAGAGAAAGAAGAAGAGAACGATCCTCAGATGTTGTACGATCTTACTTTTACATGGTTTGATTCGAAAAGAATTCCCTCAACATCTGGCAATCCTCTTGCGCTTCGATCTGTTGAGCAATCACCCTCCTTTGTCCTAATGAATGCGCAGATAACAAGAACATTTTCCCTGGGATTTGAAATATACCTGGGTATAGAAAATCTTCTGGATTATAGACAGAAAAATTTGATTATCGATCCTATGAATCCGACCGGAAAATATTTTGATGCCTCTTTGATCTGGGGACCTGTAAACGGTAGAATGATTTACAGCGGTTTACGTTATAGAATGTAATCATTATAAGATTCGGTCATCTTCGAATGGACGAATCTTTGTTAATATATTGTCAAATAAAAGTTCTCTTTCCTATTTTTAAACAAATAATAGAACGGACATAACTTGGCAACACCCACAAAAATAAAACTGCACAAACAAGAATATCTCGAAATCAGCTGGGATAGTGGCAAGGTAATAAAGTATCCATTAAAATTTCTGAGGGACGAAACTCCAGATGCGGGTAATAAGGGGGAAACCATCTTATGGAAGCACTACGCACCTCCGAAACAGGCACCACTCGAACCGGAAGCTTATGAAATTGAGAAGATAGAAATGGTTGGCAACTATGCAATTCAAATTAAATGGAAGGATGGGTACAATTTTGGAATTTACTCGTGGGATTTACTCTATCAGTTTGCTGAATATTTAGAAGTAAGAGAAAATCTGCATCAGGACTTCGATCATCATCATTAAACAGAACAAGAATGAGAGCAAGATAAATCTCGCTCTCATTCCAATCTTAATTTATTTACAACAATTTCTTAATATGATCTTCGTACGTTTGAAGAGGATGTAATCCTTCATAGGAAGCAATAATCTTTCCCTGTTTATCTATTACGAAAGAAGTTGGGATAGCCCGGATTCCGCCGTATTGCTGGTAAACATTCATGTTTCCATATACAACCGGATAATTGATTTTATAATCTTTTATGAACGGAACTACTTCACTTTTAGTTTCAGTATCTACAGAAACACCAATTATCTCAAAACCTTTAGAGCCATATTTTTTCTTTAACGCAATCAGATCGGGAATGCCCTTTCGACAAGGTGGACACCATGTTGCCCAAAAATCAACAATGACTACTTTACCTTTAAGATCGGAGAGCTTCAGAGTTTTACCATCGCTCGTTGGTAATGTAAAATCCGGTGCAAGCGCTGATGACTTTTGAGCCGCAGGAATATAATTCGGCGGATACGGACCGTTCTCTTCACTACTTCCAAATAGATAATCTGAATTATTGAAAACGAATAACAATATGATTACACCGATAAAGAATCCGGTGTAAATCCAACTCCTTTGTTTTTTTGTTAGTCCGGCAAATTTATTTTCTTCAGCTTTGTTCTTCTGAATCATTTTTTTCCTCTTATTTATTTCGTTGATAAATTAATACCTGGTACTGCACAAGAAAAACTATTTCGTCTCCTCAACAGTCTTCCGCTTTGATGGAATTGCTAAAACGGCACCTACAAGAGCACCATAAAGTGTTGAGATATAAGGATTACTCGTAATTGGACAGGTGCCGGTTCTGCACCCAATAAAATAATAGTATCCAAAACCAAGAACTGCGCCGCCAATTACTATTAAAATTTTCTTTTTAAGCATTTTCTATTATCCTTAATAATAACATTAGATAGGATGAAAAAGTGCTTAAAAAGATGCAAACAATTTTATTTTTTTCCTTTACCCCACTCAAGCACTTCAACTTTTACTTCCGTGATACCCGCATTCACCATATCGAGTTCCCTCGCACAACCCAGCGAGAGGTCGATTATACGATCTGGACGAAACGGCATTCGATCATTAATCTTTATAGTTACACTTTTATCATTTGACAGATTCGTTACACGAACAACGGTTCCCATCTGATAAGAAGGATGGGCTGCGCTTAATCCATACATATCATAAATTTCACCGTTATAAGTAATCAGTCCATGATATTTATCGGCATAATAGGAAGCCACCCCGATTATAGTCTCCAGAATTTCTGCGTTTTCATAATTATCAAGATTCTCAAAACGATTCGGCTTTTTATCTTCGAAGCGTGAATCCCGGGATGTGAAGCGTGGGGCAGAAGCACATGCCGAAAGCAACACCAGTGAGGCGATAATTATTGTTTTTTTTATTTTCAATTTCATTTTTTAGAATAAGGCCTGCTTAAAATAACAAAGGGAACGATCAAACGCTCCCTCTGCCTTTCTCTATACCAAGAAATTACCAGCCGTAGAATTTCCCGGTTCAAATCTTTTTCAGTATTAAGATAATCTTTTACTTTAAAAAAACTTTTTGCTCTCCATTACGAATTTTAAATTTTTTAATCAGTTCAAAAATAGGGAAGGATTTTTTACTAGTAACCTGAGATTACAAATAAAGAAATTTAGAAGATGGGTTGAGCGGCAGATAACTACTCAATCCATCACTACTTCATCAAAACGGCTTATATCCAAATTTCCTGATATACTCGGGTTTAATCGAGACATTCATCTGAGTAGAATTAAGTGAACCGAATATCCCTAATCCTCCGATAACATTTGTAAACTCGGGTTGAGTTACTCTTACTGAAAATTCATCTAAAAATGTTTTCTGCGCTGCATAATAAACTGCCAGATTTCTATCGGTGATAAGTAGCCTGAAGACAGCATTACGGATGATATAATTTCCTTTATTTGGATCATCTGCAGAAATTTCCTCCAAAGATTTTCTGATTGTCAAGGTATCAAAACTAACACTCGTAATATTGCTCTGAATTGATGGATACAAGGGGAATTCTCCGTCCGTACCTGAAACGTAATAAAGCGGCACCTTCTTTTGCATTTCTACAGAATTTCCATTCTGGATCTTGGCATATTGAATGATTAGTTCGGGTACGTAATAAACCCTTACATCTTTGGTAGAAGTTGCAGCCGGGCTCCATGAGAAATTCAAATACTTTCCTCCAAAATTAGGAGTAGGGATAGTGTAAAATTTATCCTCAATTACATATTTAGAAATGAACAGAGCCATAGAATTTGCGGTAAGTACTTTTCCGTTAGGCAATGTTGCCTGGATAGTTATTGCGCTCTCATATAGTGGTTTAAAATTTTTGATATAATAGTAATGCATTGGTGTAGAATATCTTGAGCTTGCGGGCCTTACCATAGTTGTATCTCTGAACGTATATGTCTTTCCTGTGATCTGATAGTATAATTTTATATTAGCACCTTTTATAAAAGGATCATCCGAATTTGTTAACGGATCGAATCCCTGTACATCGTATGACCGGGTTATAGTCGCCACCTGAACCGAAGTGTCTCCTCTTATAATACAATTCAGAGCGTAGACTTCCTTAAAATCAGTTTTAGGATTAACATTATCATCACAGGATACTACTAAAACAATACTAAGTGCGATGCTTAATGACAAAAATATTTTTCTCATTATTTTTCCTATTAATTAACAATTTTTTGTTATAAAAATGTTCTTTCTCTTTATTCTTCCCATTCAATGTATGAATTATCAACCGGAAGCAAGTTGGCAACGCCCTGTTTGGCGAAGATCCCTGTCACCTGAATAGAGGTTGGATCAATCGGACAGCCATCAGCACCAATATATGCGGTACCAAACGGTAGACTGACCATCGATTGTTCATCATTTAAAAAGTTATTTACAAACAAGAAGCCTTTGAATTTCAGGTAATACAAACCGCTCGTACTGTCTATGTATGCAAATTTCTCTTTACCATCTGCTAAACTGGAGGCAGGAATATTTTTGTACAGCGATGTAGCTTTCGGTACTGAATAGCCATAACTACTAAGTGGTCCGTTTACTTGCATCTGACTTAGCAGAAAACGTCTCAGCGAACTTCTAAAAGCAGATTTCCTGTTTTCATTCCATTTTACCTTTTGATGTTCACTTTCGGGAATCAATTCTTCAAATTTAGGATAAAATTCGCAGCTAACTCCCTCCTGTCTGTTATTGAAAACAAAACTGAGCAGTACACATTCTATTCTATATCCAAGAGCATTGTTGATTACTCTAATGGGATTCGGACACGTTGCTTTAATGAAAGGTTCAAATTTTTTGTCGAAAACAATCTCCTCAATATTTTCAATCCGGCATTCTTTGCTAAAATCGGTCTGCCCAAGAAAAAATTTCTTAAAGAGTTCACGGAAATTCAAAACCTCTTTAAAATAGGCATCATATTCATCAGAGTGCTCAACAACTATAACTGCCTTCATCTCGATTGGTTTATATTCCAAAGAAAAATTTCTCTGAATATTTGATGAACTGGTTATTTCAACATTCTTGACTATTGGCGCATATCCGATCATCAAAACAACTACAACATATTTACCCGGCGGTATTTTGCCAATTTTGTAATTACCATTTTTATCGCTTGAGGCACCTATTTTAGTTCCTGATAAATAGACGCTAACACCTGGCAGTCCATCTTTCGAAACAGAATCAGTCACCTTGCCGGAAAGAATTCCGGAATCTGAGGATTGCGGGAAGATCAAAGAGTTGGCCACAAAGAGTATCAACAATCCAAAAAATTCCTTTTTCATAATTCTACCTTAAAATTAACAGAAGGTAAAAATGGAAGCATGTTTACTCTTTCACCGGTGTCTCTTCTGAAATAGAATAAATTATTTCTGTTGTAAACGTTAAGAGCGCTTATATCGATATACATTTTCAACCGGTCGATTTGAATTTTCTTCGATAGACTTAGATCGAGACGGTGATAATCCGGAAGCTGTCCGGTGTTTATTTGCCCCAGCAGAACAAATGGATTATAAGTATCAAGCAAGAATTGATTGTTCGCCAGCTGATCAATAGTAAGACGATCATAATAAGCCGAGATCTGTGTAAACGGAAGACCGGAAGTGTAAGACCACACAGCACTGGCAACCCATCCGCTTCCCAGATCCGCTTCCAGCGACAGGTTTACATTATTCCGTGAATCATACCGGGGTGAATATGTTATATTTCGAACCTCCTTGAAGGCGCGCATCCATGAATATGAACCGGTGAACTTAAAAGGATCCAATTGATATTTTGTTTCAAACTCGAATCCGTACGCTTTACCTGAACCGGCAATTAGATCCGGGTCGGTTTCAAAATATTTTTCATCGTTCACAATTGCCAGATTGTGCATAATCTTATAGTAGCCTTCCAGATTAAAAGAAAGATTAACGGCTGGTGTAATTTCCAAACCGCCAATGTAATGAATCGCGCTCGAAGGCTTCAGGTATAATGGTGTAATTATCCATGGTTCAAAAATCGAGACCACTTCATTTTCATCAGAGACGGTTGAAAGATCCTGCATAAAAATTCCCCATGAACCTTTCAAAGCGATTTCAGGAATAAATCTCAATGTAAAACTGGTTCTTGGTTCGATAAATACAGAGGAACCTCCGCCTGCAAAGCGGGTTGCATGAGCTCTGGCGCCAATATCCGCACCAAAAATTGAACTTCGCAATATTTTGTATTTTGCGTACACGCTAACATTAACACCTTTGGCAATTGTGCTTGTAGACTGTCCCCTAAAATTTTCGAGAGTCAAATTTGTATGAACCTCAGAAATCTTAAATCCGCCGGCTAATTCATCCTTGCTGTCATAAACATAACTGAAATCAACCCGCATGGTAAAATCGCTGAGTTCATTTCTTAATCCTTTAGCTCCGCTGAGATTAGGTATTCTTTCACCTGCGAATGATGAGTATGATAAATCCAATTGATAAAAGAGTGGAGAATCCGATACCTGAAAATAATTGAATGCAAACGTACGGTTGTTCCATTTAAAGTCTTCACGCCTTGGATTATCATTCATGATTTTATCTCCGCTGTTGAACATGCTAACGGAAAATTTTGCGTCCTGCATAAACTCATTATCTGAATAATTCACTTTAGCAAAGAGGTCGTAAAAATCTGCTGGAATAGAATTGTTGTTGCGGAATTTCTTTAAGACTTCATTGGAATAATTTTTTCTTCCGCTGATGATAAATGATCCGGAAGGAATTGGTCCCTCCAACAAAAGTTTTGCCGTTAATAAACTAACTGCTGCCTTACCGCCAAAAGAATTTTTGTTGCCATCCTTTGTAACAACTTTCAGAACCGATGACAAGCGATGTGTATATTCAGATGGGAATCCGCCCTTGTAAAATTCCATTGAACTTATCATGTCGGGATCTATAGCACTGAAAATTCCCAATGCATGGTATGGATTATAAATTGTTGTATTATCGAGAAGGACTAAATTTTCATTGTTCGGACTTCCGCGGACGTAGAATCGTGCAGAAACGTCGCCGCCGGTTTGAACACCCGGCATACTTTGAATTGATCGGAAGATATCTAACTCAACGCCTTTGGGTAAATTTTCAAGATCCCTGATAGCAATTCTTTGAAGGCTTAAATCGGTAGCATTTTCTTTGGAAACTCTTTCCCCGGTTGTTTCAATAGTTTTCATCTGAATATTTGTGGCAACAAGAAGAGCTCGTAAATTCGTTACGATATACGGTTCAATCTCCACTGTAAATTGTTTTGAGCGGTAACCAACGTACGATATTACAACTGTTAATCTTTTGTTTGGAAGAGATGCCATTACGAAAAAACCGCGAAAATCTGTGTTAGCGCCACGATTTAATTCTTTAATGTAGACATTTGCATACGGCAGTGCTTCTCCGCTGAGTGAATCGGCTACAAATCCGCGGAGAATGCCCTTTTCCTGGCCATAAAGAGAAAGATTACATAATAGAATGAAAATAATCAGTGTATTGAGAAAGCAAATAGGGAAATATTTTAGTCTTTGTTTGGAGTGTTGAGTTCCTGTAGAATAATTCAATCCGCGCCTCCTTTATTTTGAATTTAACATAGGGTATCGGTGTTAAATATTCAAGGACAATAAAATTGGAGAGGCACACGATTGTCTAATAATATGTTTTGTGCGGTCAAAGAATTTTTATACCTTCGTGCAGCATTTTTGACTCTCTTCCTTCCATTTCTTCTCAGATTAATTATTGGAGTAAAAAAGTTTGAGTAAAAAAGTCATCTCCAAACAAACGGCAAAACTTACATTGCAGGATGGAAATGTTTTCGAAGGAAAACTTTTTGGTGCCTCGAAGTCGATAGCCGGAGAAGTTGTGTTCAACACCGGGATGGTCGGTTACCCCGAAACACTGACAGATCCCTCTTATAAAGGTCAGATCCTTGTTATGACATATCCGCTTGTCGGCAATTATGGCGTTCCGGCAACAAGTTATGCCGATAGTTTACTTCTTTCCAAAAAATCCATGCATCCAAAAACTGAATCAGCAGTATCAGTTTCATGGGATAAAGATCTACCTAAAAATTTTGAATCCGACAGGGTTCAGGTGCAGGCATTAATAGTATCAGAAAATTCGAATTCATTCAGCCACTGGAATTCTATCGAGTCTCTCGATTCATGGCTAAAACGTTTCGCGGTTCCGGGGATTCACGGAATAGACACACGTCAATTAACAAAAATTTTACGCGAACATGGAACAATGCTTGGAAAGATTGAAATCAGCGGAGAAAAAATTGATTACTACAATCCGGACATAGAAGATCTAATCTCAAAAGTAACAGCCACTAAAGTTGAAGAACACGGAAGCGGAAAGAAAAGAATTTTATTAATTGATTGCGGCTGCAAAAAAAGTATTCTCACTAACCTCATCAAGAGAAAAGTATCTGTTCTTCGTGTACCTTATGATTATGATGTAGACAAAGAAGACTATGATGGAGTTCTTCTTTCTAATGGTCCCGGTAATCCTGTCGTTTACAAACAACTCGTCGCATCTGTGAAGAAGCTATTACATAAACAGGTTCCTACACTTGGCATATGCATGGGACATCAGATTCTTTCTCTTGCAGCGGGCGCGACAACATACAAACTTAAATACGGTCACAGAAGTCAAAATCAGCCGGTAAAACAAGTTGATTCAAACAAGTGTTATATAACATCGCAGAACCACAGTTTTGCTGTAAGTGCAAAATCATTACCACGCGGCTGGGAACCATGGTTTGAAAATCTGAATGATTACTCCAATGAGGGTGTAAGGCACGAAAAACTACCCTTCCGCAGTGTACAATTTCATCCGGAAGCAATGCCGGGTCCGGTTGATTCTGCTTTTATCTTTGACGAATTCTTGAAGGATGTGAAGTGAATAATAAATTGAAAAAAGTTTTGATCATTGGAAGTTCCGCACTTAAGATTGGCGAAGCTGGCGAATTTGATTACTCCGGTTCACAGGCCATCAAAGCATTGAAAGAAGAGGGACTCTATACAATTCTTATTAATCCGAACATCGCTACAATTCAGACATCAGATTACCTCGCCGACAAAGTTTATCTCCTTCCTATCAACACCAACTATGTCGAAAAGGTAATAATAAAAGAAAAGCCCGATGGAATTATTCTCGGCTTCGGCGGACAAACTGCACTCAATTGCGGATTGGCTCTTCATCGCGAAGGTATTCTTAAAAAACATAAAGTACAGGTTCTGGGAACTCAAATATCGGCTATCGAGAACACAGAGGATAGACAACTGTTCTGCAACAAACTTTCCGAGATCGATGTAAAATTTCCGCGAAGCAATGCCGTGACATCAATAGATGAAGCAATTGAGTTTGCTCAAATAATTGGTTACCCGATAATTATCAGAATTGCCTACGCGCTTGGTGGTTTGGGTTCCGGAATTTGCCGCAATAAAAATGAAGTGAAGAAACTTGCGACAAAGGCCCTCTCCTATTCATCTCAAATTTTAGTGGAAGAATATCTCGAAGGTTGGAAAGAAATTGAGTACGAAGTTGTTCGCGACAAATATGATAATTGCATTACCGTCTGCAATATGGAAAATCTTGATCCTATGGGAATTCATACCGGCGAAAGCATAGTCGTGGCTCCCAGTCAAACACTGACAAATAACGAATTCCATATGCTGCGGGAAGTTGCAATCAAAACTATTCGTCATCTTGGAATTGTCGGCGAATGTAATATTCAGTATGCTCTTGATCCTCATTCACAAGATTACCGGGTGATTGAAGTCAACGCTCGTCTTTCCCGCAGCTCCGCACTTGCGTCAAAAGCAACAGGTTACCCCCTGGCGTTTGTAGCTGCAAAACTTGCTGTTGGTTATGGTTTGCATGAACTTCCAAATTCAATTACAAAAACCACAAAGGCATTTTTCGAACCGGCTATGGATTATATAGTTATTAAAGTTCCGCGCTGGGATTTGAAAAAATTCCGTTTGGCAAAAAGACAGCTTGGCTCTTCGATGAAATCGGTCGGCGAAGTAATGGCAATAGGAAGAAAATTTGAAGAAGCAATTCAAAAAGCGATGCGAATGCTTGATATTGGTGTAGAAGGTTTGACCGCGAGCAGAGTTAAAGTTGAGTTTGATGAACTTGAAGAAGCATTGCGCAACCCTACGGAAGAAAGAATTTTTGCCGTTGTACAGGCACTTAAACAGGGCTATTCTGTTGATTGGGTTCATTCGTCAACTCATATCAACAAATGGTTTCTTCATAAAATACAGAACATTGTTAATATCGAAAACGAAATTTCTGATTCGAAGAAAAAAATCTCTAAAGAATTATTACTTCATGCAAAACAGCATGGATTTTCAGACCGTCAAATTGCAAACGTCATTGGTAAAGACGCCCATAACGTTTATCTGCTCAGAGTGCAATACAATATTCATCCTTTCATTCAGCACATTGATACACTTGCGGCGGAATATCCGGCACAGACAAATTATGTTTACCTGACCTACAACTGCTCAGCTCACGATTTCGGATTTAATCTTAAGAAAAGTATTTTCATACTCGGCTCGGGTCCATACAGAATTGGCAGTTCAGTTGAGTTCGACTGGTGCTGCGTAATAACCGGTAAAACTTTGCGCGAGATGGGTTACAAAACGGTAATGATAAATTGCAATCCGGAAACTGTCAGCACAGATTATGATCAATTCGATACTTTGTTTTTTGAAGAGCTTACAACCGAAACAATTTGGGAAATTTATAATGCTCTTAAACCGCGAGGTGTAATTGTATCGATGGGTGGACAAACACCAAACAATCTGGCACTCAAACTTCATAATATTGGAATAAAGATTCTCGGTACTTCACCGGATTCGATTGATAAGGCTGAGAACCGCAGTACATTTTCCGCCATGCTTGACGGCATGGGAGTTGAGCAACCGGAATGGAGTAAACTCAGTAAAATTGACGACGCTTTACAATTTGCAAATAAAGTCGGTTACCCGGTACTTGTTCGGCCTTCATACGTTTTGAGCGGCGCCGCTATGGCAATAGCAACAGATGATATTGAGCTGACCCGCTTTCTTCAAAAAGCTGTAGATGTTTCTCCCGAGCACCCCGTGGTCATTTCGAAATTTTTAGTGAATGCAAAGGAACTAGAATTCGATGCGGTTGCACAGAACGGTGAAATTGTCTGTTCTGCAATTTCCGAACATGTTGAAAATGCCGGTGTACATTCCGGAGATGCTACTCTTGTTCTGCCCGCTCAACGGACATATTTAGAAACTATGCGGCAGATAAAACAGATCTCTGCAGATATAGCAAAAGCGCTTAACATTAATGGTCCTTTCAACATTCAATACATTGCAAAAGACAACCGTGTAAAAGTAATTGAATGTAATCTGAGGGCATCAAGAAGTTTTCCGTTTGTCTCCAAAACACTGAAGAAAAATTTTATTGAGATCGCTGCTAATGTGATAATAGGAAAGAAGGTTGAAAAGTGGGAGTATTATACATTCAGTTATGATTATGTTGGTGTGAAAGCGCCGGAGTTTTCTTTTACCCGTTTGGAAGGTGCAGATCCAACAACCGGAGTTGAGATGGCCTCTACCGGAGAGGTTGCATGTCTGGGGCAGGATTTTGATGAAGCATTTTTGAAAGCACTCACATCGGTCGGTTACCGCTTTCCAATAAGAGCTATTTTAATCTCTTCCGGTACAATTGAATCGAAGTCTGAATTGCTTGAACCAACCCGCCATCTCGTAAAACTCGGAATAAAATTTTATGCAACTCCCGGTACCGCAAAGTTTATGAAAGCAAATAATATTGAGGTGGAGGAAATTGAGTGGCCTTCGAGCGGGAAAAAACCAAATGCCCTTGATCTGCTTAAATCAAATAAGATTGATCTGGTGATTAACATACCCAAAAATTTTCAACAGGATGAATTGACAAATGATTATCTGGTGCGGAGAACTGCCGTCGATTATAAAATTCCGTTAATTACAAACCGGCAACTTGCGATGCGTTTAGCCGAAGCCATAACAAACAAAAATCCGCTGAATCTGGAAGTAAAAAGCTGGGACGAATATTAGTCAGACCAGCCGTTCGTTTCATCTGGTTGATTAAATTGTTATTTTATAATCAAAGAATATTATAAAACTAAATGGGGTTCAATTTGGCAGAAGGTAAACTAAAACCGAGATTGCTTATTGTTGAAGATGACCAGGAGAACCAGAAATTTCTAAGGGTCTTTCTTAGGAAAATATATGAACTGGATTTTTGCGATTCAGCAGAATCTTTCTACTCGATGCTGAAGGAGAATACTTATAATATCATCCTGATGGATATCTCGCTGCGGGGAGATAAGGATGGCTTTCAATTAACAAAAGAACTTCGCAACAATCCCAAATTTCAGAACATTCCCATTGTCGGTCTTTCCGCACATGCATTCCAAAAAGATAAGGAGAACGCGTATAATGCCGGTGTAGATATATTTATTACTAAGCCTGTTTATGGACACATTCTGATAGAAAGTCTTGCAAGCGTTCTTAAAAAAAGACAAGGATCAAACTAGAATAATTGTCGCTACTGAAATTTTCATTTCATTTTTATACAGTAATTATATGAAGTATTCAACTCAAAATTTTTCGTTACAAAGGAGACATTTATGATACGTAAATTATTTTTATTTGTTTTCGCATTAACTCTTTGCCCCAGCCTCAGCCTTTTGGCACAGGATGACAAGGATTCAACTTATGAAAAAGGTCATAATTACAAATGGAGTGACTGGGAAAATTACGAATGGTTTGGATGGGAATTTCACGGCCAACCATTCATTGAAGTAAATTATGGACTCGGAATCACAAAGCATGATAAGTTGGTAAGCAAATTTGCTAAGGTGGGCTTGGCAGAAGTCAAGTTAGGTTACGCTACACAAGATTCCTACTACTATGATGAGATCATCGAATTTCATGATAAGTATTCTTTTGGTTCAAAATTTTCTGCAGATCTTAAATCATCTTCAGCAGCAAGAGGTGAGATGAAATCTGATCTCTGGAGATTCGGATTTGCCAACCGGAGCGGTTACGGTTACAAAATTGGCGACCTATCAATTTTACTTTATCACGGCAACGGATTTGTCTGGTCAAAGCTCGATATGATAGATTATCCCGCAATTACTTACCTGCTTACAAATCCGCCAATGAATATTCAGGACGCACGAAACGATACTGATATTCTAAATCGTTTCCATGATGCTTTTAGATTTGGTACGGTATCCGAGGGCGGTATTAGAGTTGAAGTTGCTTCATTTGCATCGATGGATTTTGGATATGAAGCGGCTGTAATTTTTCCCCGGCATCTATTCTGGAAACATCTGGGCAGTTTAATAATTGAAGAAAGCGCAATTGGTGTATTAAATCATTTTATCAATGAAGTTGCCGATTCATCACCCTATGCCTCACCTGTTGTAAATTTCATTTTAAAGAATGGTCTATCCTATGCTTTCTACTCTTTGAAGAAAGCAAATATGAACTGGCCGTTTTCAACAGAAGCACCATTGACTTATGAAACATTTAAAATCGGTTTGACCTTTACATTTTAGTCGTTCCACTTTAATCCCTCTTCTTTTGGAGAGGGATTATTTTTTTCAAACCAATCACCTCCTCTCTCGCTTATTACATTTCTTAAATTCCGGATAAGTTCCTCCGAGAAGTAAATGATATGAATGTAACTAAAAAGCGAGTATATGCGATTGGTAGGGTTTGAGTTCTATAAAGAGACCGGTATGATATACTTCCTCTGCAGATCGTGTATATGTCTGATTGTTCAATAAGTCGTTTATTATAAACTCTTCCTGAAATCCTCGCAAATCCAGTTTAAGTCTGCATGTTGATGTTTTATCTGAATAATTTACAACAACAATTCTTTTCTCGGTTTGTAAACTCCACCCCCAGGCAAGTATATTTTTAAATGTTGTGTTGGTTTCCCATGAATACACCGGTTCAAGTATTTCCCATTTACCGTGTTTAAATATTTCCTGTGTAGTGATTTTGAAGAGATTGCTGTAAAACTCTTTTATGTCATCAATAACGGGTTCTTCAGGCTCTCGGCCCAGCTGTACCGGGAGTTTTATTTTCTTCCCTTCAAATTGTCCATCGTTGTAAAATCGCATTCCCTGTAAAGTACTTATAACAACCGCTGCCGCTTTGGATTTTTCTTTACCGAGACTTGTTACTGCCCTTTCTTCGTCATGGTTTTCAATAAATCGCAAAGATTTTTTTTGATATCCCGCATCGGCATTAAGATGTTCTTTAATATCATGTGGTGAAGCAGATTTTAATCGATCCGTAAATGTCTTGTCATAAGTATAGTCAAAACCTAACTGCTGGAGATCCCACTCCAAATCCCAGTATGCTTCAGCAATAAATAAAAAGTCGGCTCGCTCATGTTTAATTTTATCAATCGCATCGCACCAAAACTCCGAATTCGGTTTTTCATACCCATTTTTTTTGAGTACACCTCCCCATGTATTCTCAAAAACATTATTGAGCGCCAGCATAGCCATATCGCATCGAACTCCATCGCAAACTTTAGTCAGATCCAGCAAAGTTTTAGTGAGAAAGTTTCTTGCCTGTTCGCTAAAAAAATTTACCTGGATTGTATCCTGCCATGCCGGAAAAAATGGATCTCTGCCATGAGCAAAATATTTTTGTTCACCGGGATTGGGCTGGTAAAAAGTATGCGGATCGTTATCATATTGTTCTTTGTCAACTTGAAGAAATGTTTCTGAATTTATTTTAATCAATCCTGTATCGGCGCTAAAATGGTTTGGCACAAAATCAACAATAAGTTTTATCCCTTTCTTGTTCAGGTAGGATTTCAATTCAAGAAGAGAGCGTTTATCACCAAGAGAGGGATTAAGTGTGTAATTGTTTATTGCAAATGGAGAACCGATCACATCTTCCGGTCTCCAGTCTTTCAAAGCTCTTTTGTAGCTTTTAACCAGATTTTCTTCGTAGCAGTATTTCTGAATTGTAGTATCGCAAATATTCCAGATACCCATTAGCCAGACATAATCGATTTTGATCTTAGCAAGTTCATCCCAATAAGATTTTGGAACATCTGCCAGATTTGATTTTATTATCCCCTGATCAAATCGTCGCAGCCAAACACGAGTATTGATTTCATAAAGTGATGGATTATAGCTCATACTTAATCGTAATTGTTTTTGGGTTTGGAATCAAGCAACGACTTCTTTTCTTCGTAGAGTTCTTTGTTGCGTTTCATCATTTCTATGTGAAGCCGCTCGTCTCTTGAATCTGATATAAACTGGTTGTTCAGTTTGACCTGCTGATCGATCTGATAAAGATGAAAATTCCTTACTGTTTCGGTTGCGTGCTCAAGTGTATCTTTTTCAATTTTCCCGCTGTATGAAAAATCATCCCACTTTTTGCTGATTGTTTCATCAGATAAAGTAAGTTCGAAAATAAATTCGCGGGAATCCTCATCCGGAATTTTATCAATCAAGTAAGCTGGAGAAATTTTTTGCTCGTGGTAACCGGCATTAACAATTTCCGCAAGTTTTCTGAGCGTATGGTTGGAAAAACTCTCCAGAGATAAATTTTCGAGTATGTGAGAGATTACTTGTTCGTCTCCACTGTAAAGGAGCCTTACTAATTCTTTTTCGTATGGATTTTCATTTTCAGTTTTTGCAGAAAGCGCAAATTGTCCGGGCAACTGTTCTACCTTAGTTCTTTGTCCCGGTCGTTCTCCTATTGGATAACTTCTTTCTTTCTGTTGATCGAGAAAAATATTCAGTTCGGTTTCAATCAACTTCTCGCGCAGATTAAATCGTTTAGCAATTGTTTTCATGAGAAGATTACGCTTCAACTCGTCGCTCACTAACGCTAATGTTTTAACTAGTTCGCGAATTGCTTTAGTCATATCCGCAGAATCTTCAAACAAGCCCTGCTCTTCAAATTGGGCGGTCTGATATTCCAGAAAGTTTTTTGCGCGTGATACTTCTTCGTCAAATTTTTCCTTGCCAAACTTTATTATAAACGAATCCGGATCTTCTCCGGTCGGGAGCGCGATAACTTTCACTTCAAAATCCTGCTTTAGTAAAACTTCAATACTCCGTAATGATGCCTTCTGACCCGCTGGGTCGGCATCGAAAAGAATGATAATATTTTTTGTGAACCGGGAAAGTAATTGTACTTGCTCTTCTGTCAAAGAAGTGCCGGATGATGCAACCACATTTTTAATTCCTGCCTGAAAAAGTGAAACCAAATCCATGTAGCCTTCAACAAGAATTGCCCTATCCAGTTTTCTGATTTCTTCTTTCGAGTGGAAAAGTCCGTATAGAGAGCGGCGCTTCGAATAGATTTGTGACTCGGGAGAGTTGAGATATTTTGCTGCTTTCTCCTGATTATCCAGAACTCGCCCGCCGAATGCAATCACCCTGCCGTTAGGAGAAAATATTGGAAAAATTACCCTTCCCCTGTACTTGTCATAATACTCACCCTTGTCGTTCGTATCAATGAGACCAAGTAATTTTGCTTTTGTAAGATCAACTTTATTCTCTCTGGCGTATGCAAGAAAATTATCCCAGCCGTAGGGAGCGTAACCAATGCCAAAGATTTTCTGTGTTTGGAGTTTGATATTTCTACGTTTCAGGTATTCGCGTGCCTGTTCACCATCATTGCTTTTTAAAAGATTATCGGAGAAAAACCGGGCGGCAAGAATATTTAATTCATACAATCCTTCAAGCTCATTCTGCTGGGCATCGTTTTGTGTTGTCTCTAATTCAATCTTGATTCCAAGATGATCTGCAATTTCTTCAACCGCTTCAACAAAGGAAATGTTTTTGAATTCCATTAAGAATTTGAAAACATTTCCGCCCGCACCGCATCCAAAGCAGTGATAGATTTGTTTGTCATCGCTAACAGTAAACGAAGGAGTCTTTTCCTGGTGAAATGGACAAAGTCCAATGAAATTTTTCCCGCGCTTCTTTAAATGGACATGGGCTGAAACTATGTCGACAATATCCGCAGCATTTCTAATCTCGTCTATTTTATATTCCGGTATGCGCATTTTTACGTTTCTTTGTGTCCAATTTTTATTTAACAATCTTTGAACAAACGAAATTAGAGATTTATTTAATCAATCGGAACAATCATATAATTGCCCGTCTAACTTAATATTTGTATTTTACTTACAGAATAAGAATGAGAATTTTTTTGAGCAAGAATAGTGTTCTACTGATTATACCCGCGCAAAATTTCAACCAGGAAGAATATCTAATCATTACTAACTCCCTTGATAGAGCCGGCATAAAAGTATTTATTGCTTCAGATTCTAATTTCCTCTGCCTTGGTTCGAACGGATTGAAAGTTAAAAATGATATTCAGTTTTACAATATTCACGAAAGTAACTTTGCCGGATTGATTCTTGTGGGAGGAAGCGGCATGAGAAGTTATTGGAATAACAAGGCAATTCATTCAACAGCTCAAAGATTCGCGAAGAGTAAGAAAATAATTGGCGCCATTTGCAGCGCTCCAATTATTCTGGCAAAGGCAGGTCTCTTATATGTGAATGCTACCTGTCACCCCGATGACAGAAAAGAATTGGAAAAAGAGGGTATTGAATACAAAGATTTACCGGTTGTGACACAGAAAAATATTATCACGGCTCAAAATCCTAATGCCGCATCAGAATTCGTGAAAGCATTTTTGTATGAACTTGCCAGAAATTAACGTTTCCAAAGAACTTATCTTTTCCTTAAAGTGTTTATCCGTAGAGACTCGATTCATCGAGTCTCTAAATTAATTTACTTAATTATGACCGAATTAGTTAAAAAATATTGCAACGGTTTAACACGATACTCACGTTATAAAACCCGTGAAGTTTACGTTGGTGATCTCCCTCTTGGCGCAAATAATCCAATCCGTATCCAATCAATGACTACGACCGATACGATGAATACTCTGGCAACAGTTGAGCAATCGATTCGCATGATTGAAGCAGGCTGTGAATATGTTCGCATTACCGCTCCAAGCATGAACGAAGCGCAGAATCTTCAGAACATCAAAGATGAATTACGCAAACGCGGCTATAAAACACCTCTCATTGCAGATATTCATTTCACCCCTAACGCTGCCGAACTTGCTGCGCGAATTGTGGAGAAGGTCAGGATCAATCCCGGCAATTACGCCGATAAGAAAAAATTTCAAACTCTCGAATACACAGATTCGGAATATGTAGAAGAGATTGAACGCATTAAAGAAAAATTTTCTCCGCTCGTAAAAATTTGCAAAGAGTATGGTACGGCAATGCGTATAGGGACAAATCATGGTTCCCTTTCTGACCGCATCATGAGCCGTTATGGCGATACACCCCACGGCATGGTTGAATCTGCTTTAGAATTTCTGCGAATATGCGAAGATCTGGATTACCACAACATTGTACTCTCAATGAAGTCCAGCAATCCGCAGGTAATGGTACAAGCATACCGTTTACTTATTCAGCAAATGGAATCTGAAGGAATGAACTATCCCCTACATCTTGGTGTAACTGAAGCAGGCGATGGTGAAGATGGAAGAACCAAATCTTCTGTTGGTATTGGAACATTACTTGAAGATGGAATTGGAGATACAATTCGCGTTTCGTTAACCGAAGAACCGGAATTTGAAGTACCGGTGGCAATTGCTCTTGTTAATAGATATACCGGAAGAGAGAATCATAAACCGATTCCTTTTATTGAGGAATCTCCGAAGAATCCAAGTGTTTATTCCAGACGGGAGTCATTCGAAGTTGCCGGAATCGGAGGATTAACTGTTCCAAAAGTAGTTGCTGATTACAGCGATAGAAAAATATTAGATCAAGGTGACTTGAAACAAGTTGGCTACAGCTACGACCAGATAACAGATAAATGGAACATGAACGATCAGGCTTGCGATCTGCTTTACATTGGGAATCATGATCTGCACTTTGATGCACCGAGCGGATTAAAAATTATCTATGATTTTGAGAAATGGAATTCACTCGATGAGAGAACAAAAGGGTTTCCATTTTTTCCGGCAATTGAGAAATACCGTAGCGCAATCCGGAAATCTTTCGCCATAAACTTTGTTGAGATAAATGTGTCGTCAGTTTTCAGCGGTCAGCTTCCAGTAATTGCTAATGACGAGACCGTTGTATTCATTTTAACAACAAATAATCTACATGGAATGGCTGAACAGCGCCGTATATTTTTTGAGTTGATGTTACGAAAAAATAAAAATCCAGTGATTCTTAAGAGATCATATCAGAATGTCAATGAGGAAAATCTTCGTCTTTATTCATCAACAGATTTTGGGGCTCTGCTTATTGAAGGATTTGGTGATGGTGTCTGGTTAACAGGAAGGCAATTATCTGACAGATCTTTCGACAAATCATTCATAAACAGAACCTGCTTTGGGATTCTTCAGGCGGCGAGGACGCGTATCTCCAAGACCGAATACATTGCATGTCCATCATGTGGCAGAACATTGTTCGATCTTGTGGAAATTACTAACAAAATCCGCAAACGGACCGAGCATCTAAAAGGTGTAAAAATTGCCATTATGGGGTGTATCGTTAATGGTCCTGGTGAGATGGCTGATGCAGATTTCGGATATGTCGGGTCCGGACCCGGCAAGATAACCCTTTATCGAGGTAAGGAAATAGTCCGGAGGAATGTAAATTCTGATCATGCGGTTGAGGAATTAATTGAGATTATACGCGAAAATGGCTGTTGGTTTGAGCCTGTTGAAATATAATCCCTCTCACAATTGAAAGTGAGGGGTGATTATGGTATATTTTGCCACGACATATGAGAAAATTTATAATCAAATTAGCCAGAAGAAAAACTACAGAACTTTTAAATAGAAGTTTCTAAAGACAAGATGCACTCCTACTATCAGGAGTGCATTTTTTTTATATATGACTGTTGGAGAATTGACAAAATATCTAGAGGATTGGGCCCCGCCCGGAGCCGCCTGGGAGAAGGACAACGTTGGACTTCAAATCGGCTCGCGAGGGGAGACAATCAAAAACATCATGCTCTGTCTTGAGTTGAATGCTGAAGTCCTAAGAGAAGCCATCCAAAGAAAATGTAATTTTATTTTTACGCACCATCCCTTAATTTTCAAACCTATTAAAAGATTAGACACTCAAAAAGATTCCAACGCAAAACTCATACAAACTATAATCAAGAACAATATCACTGTTTATTCCGCACATACAAATCTCGATTTCATCAAAGACGGCGTTTCATTTGAACTTGCCAAAACTCTAAAATTAAAAAACATCCGTTTTCTGGAACTTGAAGAGAACAATCAATTCAAAGTTGTTGTATTCGTTCCTAAGTTTAGTCTTGAAGATGTTGCTACTGCTGTCTTTAGCGCCGGCGGTGGTAAGATTGCCGAATATGAGAATTGCAGTTTTCAATCGGAAGGTGAAGGAACATTTAAAGGCTCTGAAAAATCTAATCCTGTAATTGGAAAGAAAAATCGATATGAAAGAGTAAACGAAGTGCGATTCGAATTCCTTGTTGATTCATGGAAATTGAATAGCGTAATTGCCGCACTTGTTAAATCTCATCCTTACGAAGAACCCGCTTACGATATATATCCATTGAGAAACAAAAACGTAAACTATGGCGCCGGCGCAATTGGCGATCTTGAAAAAGAGATGAGTGAAAAAGAATTTCTAATACTGGTAAGCAAAGCATTGAAAACCAAAGCGATTAAGTATTGCGAGGGTAAAAAGAAATCAATCCGGAAAGTTGCTGTATGCGGCGGTTCAGGTTCGGAGTTAATAGACGCAGCAATTGGTAGCGGTGCCGATGCTTTTGTTACAGCGGATCTAAAATATCATGCATATCAGGATGCTATTAATAAAATTTTGATGATCGATGCCGGCCATTATGAGACAGAAATAGTAGTACTGAATTCCGTCCAGTATAAAATGAAAAAATTTATCTCTGCTGATAGTAAAATAAAAATTTTGAAATATACGGGCAGCACAAGCCCGGTAAAATTTTATAAACCATAAGGAGTCTAAATTGATAGAAAAACTCGCAGTATTATACGAACTCCAGTTGATTGACAATCAACTTGATGAGCTGGAGGAATTGCGTGGAGATCTTCCCGCGGCTGTGAACGATTTGAAACAGCAGATAGAAGCTATCGATAATCAAATTGACGCTAAAGAAGACGAGAAGAAAAAATCTCATAATCAGCGAAAACAGAACGATGAGGATGTTGAACGCTTGAAAGCCAATCTTAAGAAATTTAAAACGCAACTTTATCAGGTTCGCAACAATAAAGAATACGATGCACTCACAAAAGAAATTGATCATTCAGAAGCACAAATAACAAAACTCGAAGCTGAAAGTATTGCACTTGAAGATCTTGTGCAAAAACTGAAAAAAGAAATTGAGGAAAATGAGCCGCAGCTTGAGGTTTTGAAAAAAGAACTGAAAGAAAAAGAGACTGAGCTCAAGCAGATCGTGAAAGCAAATGAGAGAGAAGAAGCACGGTTAAATGATAAGCGCGATAAAATTGCCGTAAAAGTGAAGAAGCCCGATTATAACACTTACTCCCGAATCCGCAAGGCTCTTGGTGGTAAGGCTGTAGTTACTTTAATACGCGCTGCCTGTTCCGGTTGTCATAATGTTGTACCGCCGCAGAGACAGCTTGAAATTAAATCAGCAAAACGATTATACTCATGCGAATCATGCGGCAGAATTTTGATATCACCGGATGTTGCAGAGGAAGTACAGAAGAGAATACAATTCTAATTCAACTAAAGATAAAGCCCCGATCCTTTCGCATTAGCGTCAACTTAGTAGAAGTTTATTGCTATAACCCCGACTTTTTAAGTCGGGGGAAAAAACAAGAGCACAAAAACCAAGGGCTTTAGCCCAAATTGTTACTCTGTTTTGGACTAAAGTCCAGAATTTTGAGTGAGTTTGTATTCTCCAGCATGAATGCCGGAGTTGTTAATAAAAATTCATCGTTAAGTTGACGCTTATGCGATCCTTTCGGGGTTTTACTTTTTATAGAATAATTTTCGGAATACGGACATTATCTTCCAGATCAATCAAAGCATTGATCAGATACACACATTTAAATTTCTTTAAATCCTTTACACTAATCTCCTCTTCACAAATTTTACCGTTAGCCAGCAGTCTTGCTCTTTTAGTTCCCTTGAGTAGCGGTTTTGCAGGAGTATATAATTTTGTAAAATCACTGAATACAACATTTGAATAACTAGTATCTGTAATGAGTCCGTTTTTTACGATTAATATTTCGCCGCCATCGGCTTTACACAAATGTTTCTGCAAGTCTCTTCGGTCTTCAGACTTATACTCGTAACGAATATTGTCATCATAAACCACAATCAATTTTGTAATTGACTTTATGGTGTATGGATGAAATTCTACATCGTGAATTCTCTCCGAATATGTAACTCTGCATTTAAAGAGATTCCTCGATAATTCATGCGGAATTTTAATTATATCGGACAGGTCAAGTAAATCGTCAGATTTGAATAGTTCATGCCTGGATTTATTCATTCTGGCGTTGTGGTGTTCAATGTTCCATAATTTTCTATCGAACACTTTTATACTTTCAAATAATCGGAACATACACTTTATCTATTAGTTCTTGATATTCTGCTTCAGGATTGCTTATAAAAGTAATTCCACCACCGCTTTTATAGATTAAACCATCCGTTGTTTTTTCAATAAATCTAATCATTACACCGCTATCCAGCAAGTGGCCATCGAAATATCCAAACACTCCGGTATAAAATCCACGAGAATATATTTCATGTTCATTGATTATTTCAACCGTCTTCTTTTTCGGCGCACCGCTGACAGAGCCGGCGGGCAGCAGATTAAAAAATAATTCCCCTAAATTAGCTTTGAAATCATCGTCCAGCTTACCTGTAATTTTCGAACTCACTTGTAAAAGTGTTTTTCCCGTTGTTGTAATTTTTCCTATGTATCTGAATTTTTCAACACGGACATTTTTTGCAACTATGCTCAAATCATTTCTGATCAGATCGACAATTGTGTTGTGCTCGGCAGTCTCTTTAGGATCACTTAAAATGATGCTTTCCGCATTCTCAATTGAGGCATCAATCGTTCCTTTCATCGGGAAAGATGATATTAATCCATCTTTGATTCTCACAAATGATTCCGGTGAGAAAACTACAAACCTGTCTTTGTAGAAGAGTTTATAATCAGCACGACTCAGGCTGAAGATTTGTTCAAGTGTGAGGTTCGTTTTGATCTTTGTCGGGAAAGTAAGATTCAGCAGATAGGTGTTTCCAGAATTAATCTCGGACATAACTTTATCAAAAACGGTTTTATACTTTTTGAAAACGACCGGAATTTTTTCAAATAAAATTGGATTACCGGATTTCAAGTCATTGTTGTAATTTCGCTTACCGTTTATGTTGTATCGAAGAATCGCCGGATCTATTTCGTCTAACCGAAGAACAATCGGCTGTTTCATGTCGAAATCTATAACGAACAAAAAAGGAATTTTATTCTTTCCATATTCGTTCATTAGTTGAACGGCAACTGATTTCTGGTAGCTCATAGCAAAATGAAAAATAAAATATTAATAATAGACAACTACGATTCGTTTACCTACAATTTACGTCAAATTGTTGAAGAATTTCATGCTGAATATTCAGTTATAAAGAACGACCAGTTGAAAATTGAAGATGTTGAATTATTCTCGAAAATTCTTATCTCACCCGGGCCGGGACTACCCTCTGAAGCTGGAATTGTCAATGAAGTAATATCAAAATTTGCCCCGTCAAAAAAAATACTCGGCGTTTGCCTTGGGCATCAGGCAATTGCAGAAGTTTTTGGGGGAGAACTTTTTAATTTTCCTATGGTACGGCACGGAGTTACAACAAATGTAGAGATTGCAGATGATACAGATTATCTGTTTGAGAATTTACCATCGCAGTTTGAAGCTGGATTATACCACTCATGGGCTGTATCGAGGCAAAATTTTCCGGATTGTCTGAAGATAACTTCTGTCGGCACCGATGATGTAATTATGTCCATCTCTCATCTCGAATATGATGTTAAGGGCGTTCAGTTCCATCCTGAATCGATTATGACACCGCATGGCGGACAGTTGATTAAAAACTGGCTAAAGCATTGAATTTCAATTTCCGACTCAATTCAAAATCATTGCCCGCTTTTATTTCCGGAAAAATTTAGTGTAATGCTCTTCAAAAAATCTTTATCCCATATTTCTTTCACAACACCGTCTCTTAGCCAGTATATCCGCGGAGGTGACTGACCGATCAGACTAAAAAATTCTTTCACTTCAATTACTCTATATGGAAGATCATAGTTAGTTATCACCTTGAACGAATCTACCGAAATGTTTCCTTCACTAAAAAATAAAGTGTACATCTCCGGAAACCATTCCATTTTTTTCTTCATGCCTGCTAAATCTTTTGCGAGAAACCGGCAATGATCACATTCGGTATTCATTACAGCAATCAGTTTATCTCCTCGGGATAGATCAACTCTTCCCTGTCCCACAAAATTTGTGTACTGAACAAACTTAATATCCTTTTGAGATTTTAGAGGAACTCCAATGAAGACCGTCACAATTGCAATCGCAGTTATAATTGGCATTACAAAGTAATTTTTCTTCTCATCACACAATTTGAAAAGCAAAACGAGCAGACCAAGCAAAACAGTATTTTTAAGAATTGACTCTACCGGCGACATTTCAATCATTTCGCCAAAACAGCCGCAGTTCTGTGTGTCCTTCAAGATGAACCCGGTATATGCAAGGTAAATTGTAAAGCCTGCAAGAAAAAGAGAAGAAACTGGAATGACAAACCTTTTTAGAGAGAACGGTTGAAAGAAAAGAATTCCCAGCGCGAATTCAAATCCGATTAATATCCGTACAAGAATTGCTGCGGTCTCGCGCGTGCTTACAATTCCATGATCAACCAGAATAATCTCGATGAGTCCCGGAGAAATAAATTTTGAATAAGCCGATACAATAAATAAAGCACCTAAAATAATTCTGAGAGCAAGTGAAATTTTTGATTTCATTTTAATTCACTTATGTCATTTAACAGAAAGCAATAGTTATGTTTTGTCATTCCTATTCTGGGGTAATAATCAATTGCCGCTGGTGCCGAAAGCAAAATTAATCTGGCTGGTTCGCTCACAAGTTTTGTCCTTCGGATTAATTCCTTACCAATTCCTTTCTTCTGAAAATTTTTCCTCACCGCCAGATCGGAAAGATATGTGCAGTATGAAAAATCAGTCACAGATCGGGAAACTCCAACAAGCAAGCCATTCTCCCGTGCGGTCACAATCAGATTTGCATTCTTGATCATTTTAGAAATTCGCTCCCTGTCATCTACAGGCCGCCGCTCACCAAGGGTTGAGTCGATAAGACAATCAATGAATTCATCAATACTAACTTTATTTTCTATCTTATATTCAATTTCCATACTCTGCTCTGAAGTTTGATTGAAATATAGTCAATGCCGTTATTATTTGTTGGGACTGATTAACCAGCTAAAGAAAGAATCAAAATAAAATGAACATCACTACTGAGTATAGCGAGCTATCTTGTCATGCCCGAATATTTTAATCGGGCATCCATTAATAGATTCCCGCCTGCCTGCGGTAGGCAGGCTAAAGAGCATGTTGCAGAACTCCTTTCACTGTCATTTCGAACCACGTTTTTTGTGGTGAGAAATCTTTATGTAGCATTATCGTAAGATTTCTCAGTCGTTCCACAAAACGGCACTCCTTCGAAATGACATGCTTCCTTGTGCAACACACACTAAAGGCTTGCGGGAATGACACCGCAAGTTTGCAGAGTAAAATTTGAAGTGATTCAATTGTGTTGACTAGAATGGAACACCTTTAGTGCGTGCTTCCTTTAATGCCTCCCCATACCACTCTAACTCATCAAGAAAGCGTTTCACTTTGGCTGGTATTGATTCATCTTTCGGTTTGCTGTCAGAATCGAAAGCGGAATATATACTTGGAATTCCGAACATAGTTTTTGTTGTTACTATTCCAAGTTCACCTAAAAATATTCTTGCCTGAATTGCAGATCGCATTCCCGCGATCGGACCTCCGCTGTAACTTGCTATTGCCCCCGGTTTGAAAAAATATTCCTCACGGAAATGATCCATAAGATTTGTAAGTGCGGGCGGCAAGGAGTGATTGTATTCTCCAGTTACAATAATGAAAGCATCTGATGAAGAAAATATATTGTGAAGTTTCTCGAGTCCTTCCGGTACTGTTCCCTTTACGTATTCTTTATACATCTTATCAAGCAGTGGCAGATTATACTCTTTCGGATCAATTAAAGTTGAGTTATATCCCCGTTCAATGCATCTATCCTGAATGTATCTGCCGACTTTGATACCCTGGCTTTTTTCTCGAACCGAACTAAGAATTATTGAAATGTTGAGAGACATGTATTTCCAGCTTTTATTCTACTAAATGCTTTGAGGGGTGAAAAAGTTCAAATAAGAATCATTTTACTCTACACGCTTACTTCAACAAATCTTCTTTCTGTTTTTGAACATAATTTTACAACAGCCTATTATGAACCGAAAGTTTAGCACTCCCTTCCTTTTCCGTGTGTTTAAGAACACTCGGCTACATAAAAAAGTCTTTACCATCTTAAACAAGTCTATATTAGTAGTGGGAATTTAAATTAATTGTTGAATAACATATAGGATAAAGATTGAAAACCTTCTTAAAAGCAGCAACGCTTCTTTCTTTAGTTACAATTCTTATTTCTTGCAACACAACCGAACCTATACCGGTAAATGAAAACATAAAGATAACGGAAATTGATGCTGCGGTAATAGAAGCATATTTAAATATACATGTAGAAAGTCCTTCGCCAGATAAGGAAGTGGTGTTGGAAAGGAACGGACAGATAGTAATGAGATTTAGTGCAAACAAAGCTGATACCGCAATAACCGATGCCGGTTTAACTGAAAACACTTTATACAGGTACAAAGCAAAGTTAAGAGAAAAAGGAAATGTAATAGGTGAGAGCAGCGAGATAAGTGTAAGAACAATACTGCCAACGAGCCACGAGTTTACATGGCAGACGTTTACTTTTGGAGAACACAGCAGCAGTAGCTTATATGATGTTGCAATAATAGATGAAAATAATATCTGGGCTGTGGGTGAGATTTACATGAAAGATTCTACCGGACAGATTGATCCACAACTTTATAATTTAGTTAAATGGGACGGTAATAGGTGGAATACCCAAAGAATTTTTTTTACAAACCAGCAAGGCCAGTCTTTCCTTGCACCTATTATGTCAATCTTTGCTTTTAATTCTGATGATATATGGTTGGGTATGGATCAGATGATACATTGGGATGGGAATGATTTTAAAGAGTATGAACTCTCATCAACAGTTTTCCAAAGTTGGATAAACAAGATTTGGGGAACATCGAGTAGTGATTTATATATAGTTGGAAATAATGGAAACATTGCATATTACAACGGCAGAAGCTGGCAGAAGATAAAAAATACAGTTTCGAACGAGCTTGATTTTCACGATGTGTTTGGGAAAGATGGTAATTCTCCAATCTATTTCATAGCAGCATCTATACTTAACGGTAATAACCAAATTATCAAGTTGGAGAAAAATAAATTTGAGGATGTGCCGTTTAATGGAATCTCCGCACTGCAATCTATTTGGTACGCCTACAGCAAAAAAATCTACTTAGCTGGTTCATATTTCTTTATCTATGAAAATAAAAACTGGAAGAAGATATCTGAACTTTCAACCCAAACTACCACATCAGTTAAAGGAAATGGTGCAAACGATATCATCGCAGTGGGTACAAAAGGAATTATAGATCACTATGACGGAATAACATGGATGACATACCAAACATCCGGTGAATACTCGGACGTTGATATAAAAGGGAATATTGTGGTAGCGGTCGGTTCATCATCCGCTGGTGAAGCATTTATTGCTATTGGCAAAAGAAATTAGAGGAATGAAAAATGAAGACGAGAGATTCACCTAAATATTAAATATCTGTTCCGGTGTTGAAGGCACCGGAACAGTCCATCTACAAACAAAAAACACCAAAACACTGGGCTTGTTAGTACAATGTCGTTTTTGTTTGCAGTGTAAATATATAATATATCCATATAACAAAGAGGTGAATGAAATGAAAAAGTTAATTTTATTATTAACATTATGTGCTTCTGTAATATTTGCACAACTTAAAAATCCTAATCTAGAGAAGAAATTTGATTCTGTGGTTCTGCAAGAGATAAACATTGTTATGCTAGAAAAACAAAAAGGCAATTCTCCTGACAACATCAAAATCAAAAAATTGTCGAAATATAGAAACATTGGTTTAGACGAGAAATTTAGAGTTTTAGTTAGAATAAGGGTAACAGACTCCTCGGTCAATTCAAGAATTATTTCTCTTGGAGGTGAAGTAAAATACACTTCTCATAATGATCTTTATGTCTGGATTCCAATAGATCAAGTCGAAAAAGTCGCTGAATTAGATGGAGTATTATCGATAGGCTCAAAAGGGACCGCTAGATCAAGGAGCGAAGTAATTAGTGAAGGAGTGGCTCTTCACCGTACCAATATAGCAAACTCAACTTTTGCTACTTACGGTAGTAACGTGAAAGTAGGTGTGATATCAAATGGAATGAACTACTGGACAAACTCGCGGGACAATGGTGATTTGCCTCAAACTGTTTATGCTGTAGATAATACGAATAACATCACGAATTATCCTGGCAGTGAAGGAACAGCGATGATGGAAATAATACATGATATAGCACCCTACTCCGAACTTTGGTTCGGTGGTATTAACCAAAATGATACTCCTTTGGATTTTGCTAATAGGGTTACGCATTTGAAACAAAACGGATGCAAGATAATTGTTGATGATTTATTTTTTCCAAACGGATATTCTTTTTTTCAAGAAAATGAAATATCTACCTCCATACTTCAATTTACCCAAAACAATAATGGTTGTTACATTTCGGCAGTTGGTAATGAACATGGTCAAATTTATTCAGGCGTGAATTATACGGTAGATACCGATAATTTTATCAAGTTTAGTTCTTCTACCAAAGAGTTAACATTTACAACTAATTATAATGGAACTGCTGAAATTTTTTTTCAGTGGGCAGATAATTGGTATTATCCTGTGCGCGACTATGATCTTTATGTATATGATAGTAACAATAATATTTTATTAACACAAGAACATCGAAGCCCTAATTTTCCACCAGAGGAATGGGGAGAAGTCAATGTAACTCAAGGAGCAACATATAAAATCAAAATAAAATGGTATGATTATAATATTAGTTTGGCTGCAAGAGAAATTAAAGTCCTGGTTCTCGGAGACGATATTACAATGCCTTTAGCTTCAACGGAGAAAGAAGTTTTTGGTCACCTTATTACAAATGAAGTAATTGGTGTAGCGGCAACTGAAGCATCAACACATACTGCTGTTGAAAGTTTTAGTTCAAGAGGTCCAGCAATAGTATATTCTAGTACTAGCGGTACGTATATTAGTAACCAACAACCAAAGATTACTGCAGCAGATGGCGTGCAAACATTTGTAGGGCAAAATGGAAATTTTTCAAATCCATTTTATGGGACATCGGCAGCAGCTCCGCATTTAGCGGGTATCGCTGCTATCTATTATTCATTATTTCCCGACGATTCTTATACTGATTTTCTTAACAATCTTAAAGCTGGGGCAATAGCATTTGATGGGGGTAATTCTCAAACATGGAATTATAAATCAGGTTATGGTTTGGCAGATGCTTATAACGCAATAGATTTAAGAATGCCTAACGGAGTGAATGTAGCACAAATAGATACTGCTGGTCAGTCTTTTGGTACTGCGGCGATTTATTACTTGGGGGCATGGCAGTATAAAAATCCTAATGAAAATACTCAAATCCAACCTTCAAGTGGTTGGCGTTTCAAAGCAAGTCAAGATTTCAAAACGGGGACATATCTAAAGTATAATCATTGGAAAAAGGATAATACTTTAATCAGCGATAGGTTGAATCACGTAAACACAACGATATCAACCGGAGAAGAAAGATTAAAAGCTTATTTCTTACCCGCCTATTTATCATCAATCCAAAATTCTTTGGAAGGTGTCTCTACTTTAAACAGCGGAACAATTGAATTCAAAGATCCGTGGCTTATTGACTACTATGAATCTCCATATGGCACGAGGAATCAGGGAACAAGCGCACCTTACAAATCAAGAACCTCACCTTTTTCCCCTGATTATACTACTTCCTACAGTGGCGATGTTTATAAAGGTGTGCTTTTTAACCAAGGTGGGACGGGTTTCACACCACCGTATTATTCCGTTCGCACACAATCAACTCAAACAATAAACGGTTACACTTCGTACTTTCAAAACTGGAGCACAACAAATGCTACATTACAAAGTGCCGGCGCATTAACAACAGGCATTGTGTTTACCGGTATTAATGCAGTTATAACAGCCAACTTTAAAGGTCACTTAATTTCAAATGCAACGACTGGATTTTCGTCTAACAGTCAAAGAAAGGTGGTCAGAACAGATAATGATCAGTTTCACATGGTTTACGAATCAATGAATCAAGTCTGGTACACACGCAGCACAGACGGAGGAAGCACCTGGCTTCAAGAACAAAAGGTAGATTATTTGGGAGCTAATTGTAAAAGCGCATCAATAGCACAATCAAATGACGGCTTAAATAAGGTTTATGTTGTTTACCAGAGGGATGCGGTAGCCGCAGATAATTATCCCAAAATAATTCTTACTGAATTCCAGAACGGTTCAAGAACACTTTACGCTGATGTTTATACTCTCTCTTCTTACAGTTACGATAGTAAGCCGGTAACAGCCGCACTAAACAATACGGTATGTGTTGTGTTTAAACCAAGTTCAACATCTGCGCTAAGCGAAAAGAACTTTTATTATTCCGGAAGCTGGAGTGCCCATTCTGATTTTCAAGTGAACAATACTACTTCGAACAGCAGTAATCCATCAATTGCCTCTGATGTTCAAAAATATTTTCTTGCCTACCAGAACGGAATTACGGAAATAAAATACCTTGAGTTCTTCCGTGGCGTGAATGATATATTATCCACCTATGAGGAATCAATAATTACAACCGGTTCTCCATATACAAACAATATTGATCCTTCAATATCTTCACACGAAGGAGATCCATTGATTAGCTGGAGTGGATATAGCGGAAGCATTCCAACGGCAATTGTAAAAAGAAGAGTTAGCGGAACATGGTCTAATTTCAATTCTTTTGCAAGCGGTTCTGTAAGAAGTACAAACAACAGTTCCCGGGATGCCGGCACAGACGGAAGTATAATAGCATGGGGTAATATTTATTATGAGCACAAGTTTGTTAAACTCTTAAATGGAGTGTATTCAAGTATAACTAATATTCCGGAAACAGCAGGTAATGGACAAATTCAATTGAGTAATGGCTATGATTTCAATAACATAAAATCAGTAGTTCTAAAACAGCCATTATCCGGCATATATGAAGTAAAGCCATTACCGTTCAATTTTTCAACATTGCAAAAAGTAAGCGGAAATGCTCTAAGTAATTACGGAAGAATGGCAATCGTTCAAAAAGAGAAAAAGAATTTTGTCTATTACCTTGGTGGTATAAAGGTCGATGGTGAAAATATAAAATTCCAACCATTCACCGATACATCAAAAATTAAAGATTCCAAAATGATAAGTGAAGTTATTTCATCAGAGTATTTTCACTTAACTTCTAAAAGTACATTAGTGCTTGGTAATTTATACTATGCGTTTGAAAATGATAAGTACAAAGAATTAAAAGACAATGATGCTGCTTTTTCAATAGAGCTCGTTAACGTAAACGGTAACACAGTCAAGGGTGAATTCAATGCTTCGAAGTATGAATTTAGTAAAATAACCGATGATGAATCTATGTATAAGATTGACTGCGGTAAAATCGAAGAAGGGACATATTATTTAAGAGTAAAATGCAATGTAAATGGTGTGGCATCTTATTACATAAACGACATGAAATCGGAAGATACACCGGAGTTAAACAAAAAATCATATGAAGAAATTAAAATAATGGGTGGTGTTATTCCAAATGATTATCAACTCGGGAATAATTATCCAAATCCATTTAATCCGAGCACAGTAATATCCTATTCGATTCCGTTACAAGAATATATAACCTTGAAAGTTTACGATGTACTTGGTAAAGAAGTTGCAACATTAGTTGACGGAATAAAAAGTGCCGGTAATTATAAAGCAACATTTGATGCATCTAAGCTATCAAGCGGTGTATATCTATATATACTTAAAGCAGGGAAATTTACACAGACAAATAAGATGTTGCTGATGAAATAATTTTGCACACTATATGCAAGTAGCGCAGATTTCTCACATAGTGATGGCTACGCCAAAATCTGCCTGGAGTCAGACAGGTCTGCGCTACAACTATCGTAAAGATGTTGTTAACAAAATAAAGAGATACAAAAGCAAAGAGTTTGAGGCAGTTTATTTCAACACCCTCTGAATAGCTTCAAGAAAATTATCAACCGGAGTAATTTCCAATAGTATTTTTTCAAGATAAAGAATCAAGCAAACGATGCAACAATTTTCTCCGCTGCTCGTAAACCCGATAGATAAGCGCCGTGCACAGTTCCCCTAAATTGCCTGCTGGTATGTTCCCCGGCAAAAAATAATTTCTTATCAATATCTTCAGCTATTATATCATAATCGGAAGCGTTGGCACCAACGGGAATGTATGAAAAAGCTCCGCAAAAGAATGGATCTCTATTCCACTGGCTACCGTAATAATAGCTCGTGCCGTATTTATGAGGTGGAAAAACTTTCCATAAATTCTCCAAAGCCCAATTAGAATACGAATACGGGTCATACCTTCCAAGAGTCTCGCCATAATTTCCCAGCAAGAATGAAGTAAAAGCATTATTAGATGCATATTTATGCATATTCAAAAAGTAGTTAAATTTTCCAAACTGATCTGACGCGACACCGAAAGAATATCCGGGATGTACATAGACCGATGAATTGAACTTCAAAGAAAGTTTTTCATTTGATGACATTTTTAATCTTCTGATCGCTTCGGTTTTCCGTTCAGGCAACAATGGATCGAACGCGATTAATTGATTCTGCAAAACTCCAAGAGGTACGGTAATTAAAACGTGTTGGGCTATAAATTCACCTCGATTTGTACTTACATTTATTTTTGAATCCTTATAGTCTATTCTGTTTACAATATGATTTGTAAGAACCGTCAGACCGGTTGCCAAATAATTCACAATTTTGTCAAATCCATTGATAACCATTAAATCCTGTCCGGAAAATTTTTCTTCATCATTACAATTGAGTGAAGACAATTTATCAATCGAAGCGCCGGTTTTTAATTCCAGCTGTTTTGTTAACAGTAATCTCATCAAATAATCATTCAAATATCCCGGTTCAATTCCGTTAATAACATCGGTTACACTTTTATTTTGATCGGCATTTAATTTAATTTGTTGAAGCAACGTGTTGTAATTCGTATTGTATTCATTCATCCTTTCATCCGGTATTGGAATTCCTTTCTCATCATAACCGTAAAAAACTTCACTATTTATATTAAGCAGATCCGCTCCGGCATCTCTTGCAATTTGAGCTATCGGGTTTGTCCGGCCTCCGTAGATAGTTGATGCCCCATATTCCATTACCATTCCATTTCTTACTTCGGTTTTGATTCTTCCGCCCAGTTTATAACCCGCTTCCAGAATTACAGGCTCGAGCCCAACAGTTTTTAACGATTTGGCTGCCGCTATGCCGGATATTCCTCCACCTATAATTAATACAACTCCGTTTAGTCGGGGAATTGTGCTATCCGATTCAAAATTAACTGTATCTTCTCTGCACGAGGAGAACGGAATCTGTAATGCTGCGGCGGCCGGTAACGAAAGAATAATTTTCTTTAGAAATTCTTTGCGATTCATAATCTTCTCCCCGACTAAATTAAAACTATCTATCTATTACTTCAATTAAGAATTTCTTTTATTGCAGAAGGAAGGTTATCAATAGGAACTATCTCGATAGTTGCTTTAACCTTTATTGCTTTATAATTATTTGAAGGAATAACAACTTTTTTGAAGCCAAGCTTTGCTGCTTCCTGAATTCGTTTATCTATATTGCCCACACTTCTCACTTCACCGCCCAAACCGACTTCACCAATTACGACCGTATCATTCTTTGCAAACTTATTGGAGAAGTTGGAGGCAATTGCACAGCATACTGCAAGATCTACAGCCGGTTCATCAATACGTATTCCGCCGGCAATGTTTAGAAAAACATTCTGAGCGGACAAGCGAAGGTTCGCTCTCTTCTCTAGCACAGCAAGTAAAATGGATAAGCGGCGGTAATCAAATCCCGTTGCAACGCGTTGAGGATTTCCATAAGATGAGGGAGTAACCAATGCTTGCACTTCAAGAAGAATGGGACGTGTGCCTTCCATGCTTGATGTTACAACCGAACCGGTAATTTCTTTTTCACGCTCGCTTAAAAATATTTCGCTGGGATTTTTAACTTCCTGCAATCCGTCATCGTGCATTTCGAAGATGCCGATCTCATTTGTACTGCCGAAACGGTTTTTCTGAGCGCGCAAAATTCTAAATGAGTAACTCCGTTCCCCCTCGAATTGCAAAACCGTATCTACAATATGTTCAAGAACTTTTGGTCCGGCTATGGTTCCCTCTTTTGTAACGTGACCGACTATAATTATCGCGCAATGTTTCTTTTTTGCAAGCTGCATAAGTTCTGCGGTGCATTCTCTGATCTGTGTTATGGTACCGGGCGCGTTATCAAAATCTGATTTGTATGTTGTCTGGATCGAATCGACAATAACAACATCAGGGGCGTGTTTTTCTATTGCATTAAGTATAATATCAAGATCGGTTTCCGTCATCACGGAAATTTTACTTGCCTGACTGGCAGGCAGGTCCGAATGTACTTTCAATCTTTTAGCGCGTAGATTAATCTGATTAGCGGATTCCTCCCCTGTCACATATAAAACTTCACCATTAATTTTTGCTGCTGCCTGCATAACAAGAGTCGATTTACCAATCCCCGGGTCGCCGCCGATTAATACAATAGAGCCCGGCATCAATCCGCCGCCAAGAACCCGGTCGAACTCTTCGATATTGGTTTTAATTCTCTCTTCGCTTTGATGAGCTTCCGTATTCAGTTTAGTGATAGAAGATTCACCGCTGAATTTTTTCTTTGCCGATTTTTTTTCTTCAATAAATTCTTCCGTAAAAGAATTCCAGCTTTCGCATGATGGACACTTACCGAGCCATCTTAATTCTTCGTGACCGCAGTTGGAACAGATATATTTTATTCGGTGTTTAGCCATTAGAATCCGGTCCGCTGTATAAATTTTTGAATTACCGGATCCGTGCTATCTAGTACTTCCTGTGGTGTACCGGTAAAATATATTTTCCCCTCGTGCATCATAGCAATTTTATCGGCTGTGTTTTTTACACTGAACATATCGTGAGTGACTATTATCGAAGTGACATTAAGTTTTTCATTAAGATCTTTGATAAGATCGTCAATCGAGTCAGACATTATCGGATCAAGACCGGTGGTCGGTTCATCATATAAAATATAATCCGGATTTGTAACTAATGCGCGCGCAAGTCCCACCCGTTTTTTCATTCCACCCGAAAGTTCTGACGGTTTTAATTTCTGTGTACCGGGCAATCCAACAAGTTCAAGTTTCTCCTCAACAATTTTTTTAATCTCATCCGGTGATGTTTTGTTTTCACTCTCAACCAAAGCAAGAGATACATTTTCTTCAACCGTCATTGAATCGAATAACGCCGCACCCTGAAATAGAAATCCGAATTTACGGCGTACTTCGTAAAGTTCTTTACGCTCCAGATCGTTTATTACCTTTCCCTCAAACTTGATACACCCTTCATCCGGAGAAAGTAAACCTACGATATGTTTGAGCAGAACACTTTTACCGCATCCGCTTCTTCCGATAATAGCCAGAGATTCCCCCTCTTTGATAATCAGATTGACACCGCGTAAGACTCTATTAGAACCAAAACTCTTATGAAGATTTATTATCTCAATCATAGTATTAAGGATAGTTTTTATGATGAAAATATATGAAAGAAAAAAATGTTATTCGATTTGAAAGTGAACAAAAGAATAGAACGCAGATTTTTATGATAATTAAGATTAGTTATGATCATAGAAAATCATAAACGATCATAGTAATCTGCGTTCTATTTAAAATCTTTTTACGGATTAACACCCGTATGACAATCGACACAGTTCATTTCTTTCCACGCCTCTCCGCTTTCGGCATCGGGATGCTTAAAGATTAAGAATGAATTTATAGGTGAGACTTCCAATTTATCCAGTGGTCCCTGTGCGTTAATGAGATGGCACTGATTACAATCTTTTTTGATCAATCGTCCTTGTACGGTTGAATGGTTGTCATTGTGGCAACGGAAGCAACCCATAAATTCCATATGACCGATATTGTTAGGATAAACATTCCACCGCACATTCATTTCAGGAAAAATATTTTTCTTAAATGCTTCCTGAATTCCTTGAACCGCTCTATCGATCAAATACTTTTTGGTTGAATAAATATCCGGGTATGATTCCTTGTAATATCTATTTATCTCATCCCTTATCACAATCATTGCGGTATCTGTAGTAGAAAATTGTTTGTTCACTATTTCAACTGCTTTGGCTTTCATCCACGGAAGTTCTTTGGGAATTGTACCGGCGGCAAGCGCCTGATTAATAAAAAATGAAGGGGGCTGATAATTATGTGACGGCCTGTTATGGCAATCCATACAATCCATAGTGCGTGTCTGCATTGTATCTAAAGCTTTTTTATCAACACTTTCATTTTTATCCTGATAAATAAAAACTTCTCCAGTTTTCAGGTTAGTATATCGAACCCAGGGAATTTTCTCACGCTTGTTATCGGTTGCTTTATATTCTATACGAACATTAGGATTGATGTGCCAATGAATTCCTTCTTGTGTACCAAGGGCACTTATCTGAGGACCAATTTTCATTGTAAGAGAAATGTCCCATTCGGAATTTTTTTCATCAGTTAAATAGTGTCTTTGAGTAACTAATTTTCTTGAATAAAATTTCTGAGGCCAATGGCATTGTTCACAAGTTTCGCGTGCAGGACGCAAATTAGAGATTGGAGTTTCAATTGGTCGTGGAATAGTTCCTAATGTTACTGCGTATACTTGATATAAACCGGAAAGTTTGGATCTTACATACCAATCTGCACCTTCACCAACGTGGCAAGCAACGCAGGCAACTTTTGCGTGAGGCGAATTTTGATAGGCTATATATTCAGGCTTCATTACCTCATGACAGAGTTTTCCGCAAAACTCTACAGATTCTGTATAATGAAATGCTTCGTAGCTTCCGAACGCTGTAAGAAAGAGAAATATTGTTGTTCCAATTGAAAAGACGAAGAAAGCATGTCTATGGCGGATGTCATTAAGATTAACATGAGGCCATTCTCTTGGAGGAAGTACGTGATGCTTTTTGTCTCTCCGTACTTTTAAAAACATTCCAACCGGAATCATTATTAAACCAAATACCAGAAATCCGGGAAGAATTATATATACTACCAATCCAAGGTAAGTGCCGCCCCCGGATGTAAATGTAATCACAAATAAAAAGATTATCATGAAAAGGCTTATCAACGCAATTGTAGCACCGATAAGTGAGATCCAGTTTTGTGATGAATGAGGTAATTTCAGCTTCATTTTATTCCTTCAGAATAGCTTATCAATTTAAATTTGAGGGCAATAATACAATTTTTTTGCTTCTTTGAAGCAAACTTAGGTAGTGCGGGCTAAATATCCAACATGTATTTATTCGTTTTCTAACTCCTGACATTTTTAAAGAGTTATTACAATCTATTGATAGTCCATTTGAAAAGGTTTGACTATCAAAAAAAAAGAGGTTATTTAGTCAGTAGAAAATCGAATTAACTATCAAATAACTAAAACTGGGGAAATATGAAACCCTTCTTAAAAGCAGCAACATTTCTTCCTTTATTTACAATTCTTATTTCTTGTAAGAATAATTCTTTGGATACTGAATTAAGTACACATACAATTCGGCCAACAACAATTCGATGCGTCGTACAAAATCTCAGATTTTATGAGGGTGGAAAAACTGAGGAACCACAATATGATTATACAAACAATACTTTATTAATTGGGAAATCCATTTCTACCAGCCCAGGCCTCAAAACATATACACGCACTTGCGGATTTATTACGTTTGATCTTACAAAAATTTTTGGAAGTACTCCTCATGTAGATAACGCCGTTCTCAATATCAAACTTCGTTATATGAGCAGTCTGCCCAATAATTTAAAGTATGGTGTGATGCTACTTAATAACGAATTATTAAGTACCCCATTAAATTCAGTATGGTCAACAATTGCAATGGGTCCCTCTGTTGTCTCAGGCAATTATGACGAATCGCTGTCATTTAATGTTACCGATATTATTAACTCCGGGGCGCCAAGTGGAAAAATTACATTTGGGATTAGAGCAGAAGACATTGAGCAGATGCAAATCCTAGTCTCGGATTATTCCATCACGTATTCAGGTTCTTCAAAATAAATAGAAAATTTGGAAATAGTTTTACTGCGATTGATATAAATAAGAGGAATAAATGAAACTGATACCAAAATTCATTTTACTAACTGCACTTTTAATAGTTCTCTATACTTGTAAAGACAACCCCGTTGTGCCCGATGATAGTAATGCCATACCTGGAAGGAGAGATTATTCATGGGTTGCAGATACAATAGATAATCCATTCTTAGATTTCTATAATATTTGGGGCAATGCACCAAATAATATATGGACAGCCGGTGTATTGATGAGTGATGCTCTTTACAGATTCGATGGTTACAAGTGGAGGCTGGATAACAGAGTTTACATCAGCGACCCGATTGCTCTTTGGGGATATGAAAATAATCTTTGGATCGGAAATGATAAAGGATGCATTTGGAAATTTACTGGTGACTCATACACTCAACAACTTACAGATTTTAAAGTAGACGGAACTCTTACTATTTTTTATGTCATGGCAGGATCATCAAGTAATGAGATTTATGCTGTAGGAAGTAATCGTAACTACGCAATCATAATGAAATACAACGGAAGTTCGTGGTATCTTGATAAGAAGCTGACTGATTCTGGAGGGTTTAATCAAATTAAATATTGTCCTAAAAACAACAAGTATTATTTAGTATCATTTTTAGCAGATTATTCAAATCGAATATATGAATACGATAGAAAGAATTTAAAAATGATTTATGAACTTCCTCCAAGCAATTCAAGTCCGGGAATATCTGAAATAGATGGTTACATCTATATGGTAATTGGAAAAAAGATTTACAGATACTTCAACGGTAATATGGAATTTATATTTGAAGTAAATGATCCAAACTTTGGAGGTGTAGTCTGGGGCAGAAACAGGAATGATATAATAATAAGAATGAAGGATGGAATTGCTCATTATAATGGAACAGATTGGAAATATTTATTTAAATCACTTGATCCCATAACGCTTTCACCTAATAGTATGATTTTTAAAAATGATGTTTTTATACCGGCTAAAAATGAAAGAACAGGCAGTAACATAATCTATCATGGAATACTAAAATAAGGAGGCATTAAATGAACAATAATTAAGCGGCAGTGTGTCACTACTGCCGCACTTCGGAATCCCACAAAGCTGGCATGCTTTGCATTTGTTTTTCAAATGCAGGGGAATTCCTTTTTTATTAATCTACAATAATATTCACTAACCTAATAGGAGTAAAAAATGAAGAAGATTTTAGTTCTTATCTTTGTAATGATGCTTTCAAACATAGCATTTTCCCAAAAAATAGTAACAAATGTACCAATATCCGCTTCTATAAGCGGTTTGGTTTACGATAATAACTCTAATACTTATGGAGCAAGTACACAAGGACCACTTATAGGACAGTATTATAACTATATTCATTATGTACTATGTGTAATTGATCTTGAATCGCAGTTGGGTGGACTTGCAAGTACCGTAACTTCGGGAAGTGTAACACTTAGTTTAAATCAACTTTATGGCTATAACGGATCAGATTGGACTGCGGGTTTTATAACCACCGATATTTCAAACGCGAGCCCGCAAACTCAAATTGTTGCAATAAGAGCAATGGGCGGTACTACGGCTGGTGATGAACTGACTTCAATAACTTTATCTTTTACAATGTCGAAGATAGTTTCCAATAAATTAATAATCGGTGTTAAAAGACAAGATAATGCAAATAGACAAGAGGTTGCATCATGTTCTGGATTATTTAGTGGAACTGTAAGAGAATCAGCAACATTAACAATTTCTTATAATCAAGGGACTGGAAATATAGTCGCTTATAAGGGATCAACTTATTTAACACCCGCGGCTCCGGCACAAGTTAAAGCCTATGAAAACGATCAAATAACTATTGGTGCGCTTACATCTTCCATACCTAACTATCAAATGGTGTATAACGAAACTCAAGCGCCGCTAAATAAAAGTGAATGGTGGAAAAAAGATGCCAGTGGGTTTAAATTTTCTACATTGAATCCAGCATCAAATACCTTTGCTTTATTAAAAAGTGAGGATGGCTGGAAATATGAAGCACAAATGAAGAAGTTGTGCAATGCAACTTTTGTAAGCGGCGGTGGAACTGTTTATGTTGATGGGAATTCCTACTCCTCCCCAAGAATAAGCCCTGTAGTAGAACAGAATTCTGTTTATGCCTTTGCTACAAATTATCAGCCAATGGATTAGATTACACATTTGCTTATTGGGACAATAGCCCTAGTTCAAATACAATTACAGTTACTGCACATGGTACATATACAGCAGCATTTACTTCAAAACCGAGTATCGTCTATAGAAACCAGCAAGTTACTTCTTCAATTGGACAACAAATTACACTCACATGGAATGCAAATCCCAATCCAAATTTAACGGCCTACCGTGTTTATAGGAAGATTGGCCATAGTGGAACAGGTTCATTAATTGGTTCTACGAGCAATACAACATTCACTGATCCGGATTATATAATGACCGGTTCTTCAGAAGATACATATCTTATGTACGATGTAAGGCCCTATATTTTTCAGACAGAGTCTGACCCATATTTTGAATCGGCTGTTTTTGGAAGAGGTGGACTTGAATCAATGCTCGAAAATAATTTAATTGTTACAAGTGCATTAGATGTACCAACTGTTTATTCAATCACAAACTATCCTAATCCATTCAACCCTACAACAACAATAAATTATCAACTGCCGGAGAATGGTTTTGTAACAATCAAAGTTTATGACATGCTGGGTAAAGAGATAGCAACACTTGTAAATGGAAACAGAACAGCCGGATATCACAAAGTAACTTTTGATGCGGGCAGATTGACAAGCGGAATTTATATTTATACAATTAATGCGGGTAAGTACACTCTATCAAAAAAGATGTTGTTGATGAAATAATTTTTAGCATCACCTGAAAGTAGCGCAGACAGGTCTGCGTTATAACTGATGAAGATTATAAATGACGGAAAAAAATATTCAAAAAACCGCAGTCTTTATCTTAGTAGGGAATGCGGTTTTCTATTGTTCGGGTGCTTTGCTTTATTCCAGGCAGAATCTGCGTGATTTTTTTGCGCAAGAACCGCAAAGATGTTTTATCTTTAGACTAAAATAATTTTGCAAGTATAGGAAATTCAGTTTGTGGAGAAACCGATAGCAAAGTACTCGGTAATAGTTTTTGATCTGGGGAATGTTTTAATTCCGTTCGACTATGACCCGCTTATCAAAAAATTTAATGATATCCGGAACAATCTTGGTGATGAGTTCGCATTATTTTATAAAGATAATTACGATATACATCGAAATTATGAGCGCGGAAAAATCAGCACTGAAGATTTCATTACTACAATGCTGAAAGTGTTGGATTTTAAAGTGACCGCTGAGGAATTTTGTAAATTGTTCTCGAGTGTTTTCACTGTTAATAAGAAAGTTGTTGAGTTACTACCTGTTCTAAAAAGAAAATATACTCTTGTTCTCCTTTCTAATACGAACGAGATTCATCGTAAATACGGCTGGCAGAAATATAAGTTTCTAAATCAGTTCGAGAAATTAGTTCTGTCCTACGAAGTTGGCTCTGTTAAACCGGAACCAAAAATTTACAGATCAGCAGAAAAATTTACCGGAAGACCCGGTTGTGAGCATTTCTTTATAGATGACATAAAAGAATATATTGATGGCGCAAAAAACTGCGGATGGAATGGTGTTCAGTTTACTAACTATCAGTGTCTGGTGGAAGAATTGAAGAAGAAAAAAATTTTGTAATCAACTTTCTCTGTTTAGAACTGCAACGTGGATGGTAGTTTACATTAGCTCCAAGTCTTCCAAACTTCAGGTTCATATCCTACTGTAACATATTTTCCGTTTCGCACTATTGGAGTTTTAAAAAGTAGAGGATCATTCAACAGTTCATTCTCCAAATTAAAAACCATGTATTGAAGATTGCGTTTTTTAAATTGTTTCCCATTGCGGTCAATTAGCTCATCAAGTTGAAAAACCCGCGTTATGCTGTCAAGCTCACCTTTGGCAATTCCTTTTTCATTCAGGTCGCGGAAATGGAACGGAATTCTTCTTTCCTTGAAATATCGCTCTGCTTTACGCGTATTGCTGCAGCCCTTAGTCCCGAATATTTGAACATTCATAATATTTCCATGAAAGTGCCGTTAAGATGCGTTGTTTGGCGTTGTCAAAAGCTATATTTTTCTAACAGACAATAATAAATAATCTGTGGAATACTTATGCGAAACATCAAAAATATATTAATCATCATTTTGGGAATCATAATCATGAGTTGTAGTTCAGAGAAAAAACAGGATGCCGATAATTTCAAGTATTTCAGTGAGCAGTTTGCCGATCTGAGAATCCAGCGGTATCAGGTGCTCGGATTTAATGAACTCTCCTTAAAACAAAAAGAACTTGCCTATTATCTCTACCAGGCGGCGCTTTCCGGACGTGACATGATCTACGATCAGAACTACAAGCATAATTTATATATCCGCCGAACACTTGAGGCAATTGTAAAAACATATACCGGTGACCGCAAAACTTCCGATTTCGAAAAATTTATGACCTACACGAAACGTGTCTGGTTCTCCAACGGAATTCATCATCACTATGCCAACAAAAAATTTCTACCCGAATTCTCGAAAGAATATTTTACCGAACTTATTGGCGGCAGCGATGAATATGAATTACCAATGCAAAACCTCGAACGACCCGATGACCTGATCAAGAAACTTATACCGATAATGTTCGACCCAAAAGTTGACGCAATGAAGGTTAACCAGGATCCTAAAACAGATATGGTAAAATCATCTGCTGTTAATTTTTATGAAGATGTAACACAGAAAGAAGTGGAAGATTTCTACAAAATGATAGTTGATGTAAATGACCCAACACCCATTTCTTATGGATTAAATTCCAAACTCGTCCGGTATAAAGGCGAGATCATTGAACGGCATTGGAAGGCAAATAGCATCTATGCATTCGCAATCCAGAAAATTATTTCGTGGCTTGAGAAAGCAGTTGGTGTTGCAGAGAATGATCAACAGAAAAAAACTTTGGAATTACTAATTGAGTATTACCAGACCGGCGACCTGAAAAAATGGGACGAGTACAACATTGAATGGGTCAAAGATACTTCTTCCGTAATAGATGTTGCGAACGGATTCATCGAAACATATAACGACCCTCTTGGTTACCGTGCAAATTATGAATCATATGTTTCTATTCAGGATATGGAAGCAACAAAACGTATTAAAGCAATAAGCGATAATGCACAATGGTTCGAAGACAATGCCCCTATAATGCCGGAACACAAAAAGAAAAACGTAAAAGGTATCAGCGCCAAAGTAATTACTGTTGTTGTGGAGTCCGGTGACGCATCACCATCTACCCCGATCGGGGTGAATTTACCAAACTCGAATTGGGTACGTAAAGAACATGGTTCTAAATCCGTTAACATGGGCAACATAGTTCATTCGTATAATATGTTTGCAACTACAAGCGGAGTTTTAGAAGAGTTTGCCTATTCCAAAGAGGAGATCGAGCGATCAAAAAAATATGGTGCATTATCGGATGACCTTCACACAGATATGCATGAGGTAATTGGACACGCATCGGGACAGATGAACCCGGGAGTTGCGGAGCCGCATGCAACGTTGAAAAACTATTACTCAACTCTTGAAGAAGCCCGTGCCGATCTTGTTGCGCTTTATTATTTGCTGGATCAGAAACTGGTAGATATAGGTGTCATGACAACAATCGATGCAGGAAAAGCTGCGTATGATCAGTACATTAAAAATGGATTAATGATTCAGCTCGCCCGCGTTGAGACCGGCGATAATATCGAGGAAGCGCATATGAGAAACCGGATGCTGATTTCTAAATGGGCTTTTGAACAAGGAAAACCGGGAAATGTAATCGAAAAAAAAGTGAAAGACGGTAAAACTTATTTTGTAATTAATGATTATAACAAGTTGAGAAATTTGTTCGGACAGTTGTTGAAAGAGATTCAAAAAATAAAATCGGAAGGGGATTACAACGCCGGTAAAAACATAGTTGAAAATTACGGCGTTAAAGTTGATCAGGATATTCATAAAGAAATTTTGGCGCGTTATAAAAAATTAAATATCGCTCCTTATGCTGGATTCATTAATCCAATGCTCATTCCGGTAATAAAAAACAGCCGGATAATCGATGTGAAGATTGAGTATCCTGATGACTTCACTAAACAGATGCTGTATTACGCTAAGAATTATTCGTTTCTTCCTACATATAATTAGTCGATCCTTAACAAGTGGAAATAGTTGAGAAAACAAGAAATAAAAAGCATAAATGGATGAAAAAGAGTTGTCGGATATTGCAAGATTTATTAAAGTACTCAAGTTGACCGCCATGTATTCAAAAACTGTTAAAACAGTTAATAATTCTATCTTTTGTTTTCAACCGTTTTAACGGTTTATTAAATCAAGCGGTCAACTTGAGTAAAGTATCTATCATTTGGCTTTGTCAAAAATAAATGACTTATTCAGCGACTACTAGTTGGGTACGGATTCAGATTTTGTTAAGACAGAATCAATCAATTGTAGAAGTGCCTTTCCGTCAACCGGTTTTGCCAAGAACTGTTGCGCGCCGGCTTCAAACGAACTGTTCCTTTCTTTAGTTGTGTTAAATGCGGTGAGCATAAAAACAGGAGTGTCTTTATATTTTTCCATCTTCTTCAATTCACGTGTCAAGTCAATACCATCTTTACAGTCTTTTAAGGAGATGTCCATCAATATCAGATCGAAATCCATATTGTCAATTATGTTATAGAATGAATTGACGTTTCCGCAAGTGTGAACTTCAAATTTTTTGGAGAGAAAATACTTTAAAAAATCTTGTGCTAACTCCTCGTCATCAACAACTAATACTTTATTCCTTTTTTCCATAACCCCTGTGTAGAATAGACTATAAAAGCATATTCTAAGATAATACTTATTTTTTAAATTCAGCCAACAGTTTATCAGCAACTTTTTCCAATACTTCTTCGGAGCTATAAAAATTTGTTCTGATGCGTTCACGGATTTCTTCTAACCGGGTAGAGCTAAGTTCAACATTTGCCATATCGCGTCCTTCCGAAGAAATCTCTATTTTGTCTTTCGGATCCTGGTTTTGAACCGTCTCCGGTTTAGTTTTCTTTGTATTATTTACAAAGAGCGGGCTGTTTGAAACACCTTTGATTTCCACGTCAGTACCTTAGATAATTTGTAATTTTTTTACTGCTGATAACTCCAGAAAGCTCTTTTTCGAGTCTTTTCCCTTCCTGTGAATATCTCTCAACAACATTATCGAACTTTTTTTCAATTTGTTTAGCGGTGGAAAATAATTCCGGTCTGTTTTCCGCTAATTCTTCTAATCCGACCTCTTTTATCAATTCATCCCTCAAAACCGCAGCTTCTTTCATACTTGTCAGCATATCGGGAAATAAGGCATCAAAATTATCAATATCAAGTATGTCCAGATTAGTGGAAACATTCTCTAATAAATTTTTAGTCCGATCAGCTTTTGCTCTCAAAGTCTTTTTTTCCAATTCTTCGCGTTCTTCTTCAACAGATTTATATTTTTTTGATAACTGCTTTGTAAAGGTTTTCTTCTGATCCGCTTTTAGCTTAATTGTACTCATAATTTATAATACTGCCATTAAAAAGATTTCATAAAGAAAATCGATTGGTTTGAAACCATTGCATTCATTTGCGACATCGATTTCATATATCTAAGTCTAAGATTTGAAGCGCTTAGATTAATTCTTTCCTGCGCTGCAGTAATTCTATCATTAAGATATTGTGAAGTTATACCAAAACTTGTCTTCTTCTGATAAAGATATCCGGTTGCATTTACGTAAGGAAGAATCTTTGTATGAAGTGTTTTTGCAATACCATTGGTAGAGTTAAACAGAGCTTCAACCTGTTCCGGCTTTTCTTTAATTAATTTTTCAAGCTTGCTTGAATCACCAACACTCAGTCCTTCAGTAACATCAAATTTGAGCCCAAGCTTTGAGAGTGTGTTGACCTCATCTGTATTTATACCTGCCACACTATTCAATGCTGTTGATGTAAGAAGGTCCTTAAAATATTCAGATGTTGAATCACCTATCAGCAATCCTCTTCCCTCTTTAGTGGACTTGGTTTTTTCTTTCAGATAAACATAACTGTCGTTAAACTTCTTAATAAAATCCTGAATTTTTTCCGTTATTTTTGCAGAGTCGCTGCTTATATCAAGGTTTACAGTTGTATCTGTGGCCTGCATAAGCGATTTTAGATTTATAGTTGCCCCCGGTATTAAATCCGAAATCTGGTTCGAATTTCTTTCTACTTGAATTCCATTAAACACAAATTTGGCATTCAAATCAGTTGTAGCATAGACATAACCCGGTGTATCAGCACCGCTAGTGTTTTGAACAAAAGATGTACGAATGCCACCCAGATTCAATCCTACCGAAGCTAAACTGCTACCGGTTGAATCCGTTAAAGACAAAAGTCTATAACCATTTCCCGATTTCTTAGCTGCAATTGAAAGCTGCGATAATGTGGAATCCGGTGAAAACGTAGACGCATTAAGCATTCCAGCAGCGCCCATTTCGTTAGTAACTGAAACACCAAGCGAGGCTAGTAAAGTGCCGGTATCTCCGCCAATAGTCAAATATTTTGAAGAATCTGTTACAGTAAGTTTAAGTTGGTAAAAACCACCACCGACATCAACTTTTTCCGCTTGTATTCCGCTCAATGCATTAATCTGAGTAACAACACTATCAATCACATTTGTGTAAGTATTGGCTGTATAATTTATAGCTGTAACCGTTCCATTTAAATTCAGGTTAAACGAGCCTGTACTTGCAGTAGATCCGGTAACTGAATTCGAGAGTACAACTTCTTTGCTGCTGTTTATTGCGCTTTGAATTTTAGCGATTACATTTGCATTGGATATCGTTCCCGCGGTAAAATCAGCAGCTTCAAATGTAACCGAAACCTTACTTGTAAAGGTACCGCCCACTCCGTCTCCGGCAGTGAAAACCATGTTATGAGTACCCGGAGCGATGATTGTTGTAGAAGCCGCAGTTGAAGTTAAATCCCGAGAGATTACAAGATCACTCTTTGCAAGCTGATTAACTCTTATTGATTGCGAGCTTGTAACTGCAGCGCTGGTTGCTGTTATATCGACGAACTTTGTATCTGAAGAAGACGCCTTTTTAAGACGGAATGCTGAAGAGGTATCGGTCAACTGCATTGCGTAAGAAATATTTTTAAGTTCATTAAGTTTATTGGTAATATCTGTATAAGCGGTGTTTAAATCGTCGGTATTCTTTTTCTTTTTGGTAAGAGGGCCAACCTGCCTTTTGGTTTCGCTGGTTCTGTAATCATCTATAAAACTATTAATTCCATTGATTGATAATAAATCATAAGCCATGGTCGTTTACCTGTTTGCAAGGGCGGTTTCCCAGGTTTCTTTTAATTCAGTTAGAGTTTTATATACAATATCATAGTTCTGTTTTCTCATCTGATCCTGGCAGTAACGGTACAATCTAAAAAATCCAACAGAAATTTCTTTTGCTTCCGGGTGTTCAAAATTAAGTGAGTTAATTAGAACCTGGAGTGCCTCATTCGTCTTTATCATATCATGTTTCTGGCATCTTAGTATAGCAAAATTAAAGATCTTCATAATCAACTGTTCGGGTGAAGCATCCAATATTTCATTTGTTAAATACTGATTTACTCTTTTGGTCGCCAAAACATTTGCTGTCTGCATTTTATCCACCTTGATTAATAAGCCGGTCAAAAAAGAATCCCCCCCGTTACCGGGAGGGATTTATTAAATGCTCGATTAACGGAAGAGTTGTAAAATTTGCTGAGGTGCGGCATTCATTTGGGACATCATTGCCGTAGCCAGTTGTGATCCAACTGCACCCTGTGAAGCTTTCATTTGATCGGTGAGTGTATCTGTATCAAATATCTGAGCTATCGCAGAATCGTTATTAGCAATAGATGCAGTTAAGAAATCTTCTCTTGAAGTAAGTACCTGAGATTTGTTACCGATATAAGTAATTGCATCTCTTACAGCAGTTTGCAAGGCTGTTGTGTTAGTTGTTGCCGTTAGATTAGTAGTAATGCTTGTCAACTGCCCAAGATTTGTTGTTTCTACACCAGTAGTGCTAGCACCAAGTTTTACACCGACATTAACTTCAACTGCTGTTGCACCGGCACCGAATGAATTGGCAACGCTTCCTAAAAGAACATTGCTTCCAATTTTGGTGTTCTGGAATATTGAATCAATTTCATCTGCAAGAGTTTTAATATCATTTTTAAGACTTGTTGCATCCTTTAAAGGATCAAGTCCGTCTGATTGCTTTGATTGAATTTGGTTCAATTTGTCATAAACCTGTTGAAGAGCAGATTCAGCTGTACTTAAAAAGTTTTTTGCTGATCCGATATTAGAAAGCTGAGATTTCATCTTCAATGAAGCTGCTTCCAACTGTTTACCAATATTCCAGCCAGATGTATCATCTGCGGCTGAATTTACTTTTTTGCCGGTTGCTAATTGTAACTGAGCTTTTTGTGTTGAAGCTTGTGTTTTGGCAAGAGCGTTGTAAACTGCTGCTGCGCCTGAGTTTGAGTTAACTGAGAAAGCCATTTGGTACCTCCATGTTATTGTTATTTTTCCAAGCATCCGTGCTTGGCTTATTTTGAGAACACCTTGTTCTCAACATTATTATCGGAGGCGATTTAGAAAAGTTTAGGTTTATTTTAAATATTTTTACAGAGGAACACTGGTGAGCATTAATAGCTTTCTTCTTAGTTTTCTCACTCTCTCCATAACCTCGGGTATATGCGCATAATTTTTCTCTAGTTTTCCAATAAGAGGTTTTATTTTCGCATCAGAGCCCTTTTTTAAGTAAAACGAAATAAGATAAAATAATATTGCCGGATCAAACTGATCCTTCTCAACAACGTTCTCCAGAAGTTGAATTGCTTCATCCAATTTTCCGAAATCTTCGAGCAATCTTGCGATTATTTTTTTAACCTCCAGTGAATCCGGGAATTTTTTTTGCAAATCATTTGCCAGACGGAATATTTGTTGTTTGTTCGGATTGCTCAAGATTGTGTATAGGAACAAATTTATAGTATGTCTGTTTGCCATCTCAATAAATATTTTTTCTTCGCCGACATTCAGTATTCCGTTGTTGAATAATTTTTGAATAACTGTCAACCTAAGAACCCCATTCTCACATTCTTTTCTATTGTAATAGACAGATAATTCTTTCTGATAGAAACTTATATTAGTTGAATTTTTATTCTGGAGGGCGAGTGTAAGACCAAAATAGATCACTTCTTCGGGATCTAAAATGACAGTCAATGAAGTCTGTTCTTTTCCAGTCAAAATATTTTGATTCAACTGGTACGCAGCGCGGCACCTGAATTCAGCCGTTAAATAATCCCCTCTGCGCAACGCGATTTTAGAGGCAAGCAATTGCGAGAAGGGCTGACGGTCATCCAATTTTATCGAGAACTGAACATATCTTTCTGCGTCGACAATTTTTTGATCGTTATGGGCCATTAAAGACATAGACGCAAAACATTGGGCTCGCAATGTGCGGTCAAGGTCCACACTTTCACCTGCAATTTTAAAATACTTGTATGCATTTTCTCTTTCATCAAGCACGTTATATGACTGACCAATTTGAAACGCACCGTAGGCCGTTTTTTGCTGATTGTAATCTTCAATTAATAGTGAAAGATTTCTATGCGCTTTTCTATCTTTTTCCTCCTTGGATATGTTATACCCGAGATGATGAATAAGAATATTTGAATTGAACAGATGATATTTGTTTTTTGTCAGGGAAGGCTCTATCTGTTCGTGTACCTTGCCCGTGAATTTGATTTCAACAGAATTTTTGAACAGGCGTGGATACCTAAGCGAATTATCACGGCTTCCGTCTGAATCATAACTTTTAACTGTGCAGTAACAAGCCAAAGGAGCATTATTCTCAAGAATTTTTTTTATCTCCGCCACGGAATTATGATCCAGACGTTCATCAGCATCAAGATATAGTATCCAATCACCGGTGGACTTTCCAAGCGCAAAATTTCTTGCAGCCGAAAAATCATTTACCCATGGAAAGTTATATATATTTGCGCCATACTCTTCTGCTATCTTAATGGTATTGTCCGTTGAACCGGTGTCAACTAAAACTATTTCATCTACCACATCTTTAACGGAAATTAAGCAATCACGAAGATGCTTCTCTTCATTTTTTACAATCATCGAAAGTGTCAATTTTGACATAATATTCTCATACTAATGAATTATGAAATTCTTCAAGACCGAGAAGTAGATTGACTTTAGAGAGGGACTCCTGCGCCGATTCATTTTGGGGATAATTCTTCACAGCCCACTCAAACATGATTTTCGAATTCTCAAATAATTCTTGTATAAAGAAGACCTCACCAAGTCCGGCACAGGCAGTTGATGAATCCGGTACGATACTCAACTCTTCTTCAAAGTATTTTTGCGCTAATTCTATATTATCGGTTGCCAGTGCAATGTTGCCGGTAAGATCCAGCAGTTCCTGATACTCAATTTGATATTTCCTTTCTTCTACTTTATAATAATTATCCAGAGCCATTTGGAGAGACTCTAAAGCAAGTTCTAATTCTTTATCGGCAATTAAAATACGAGCACGTTCAAAATGTTCGTCAAATTTGTTCTTGCTGATCGGATAATAAATTTGATGAGGATTGATTTCTTTTTTCTGAAGCCACAGTTCATCCGGAGTTACACCCCACTTAGCAATGAATATCTGTTTATTTATTTCGAGCCGTTCGGCGTATTTATTTTCACCTTCAGTTTTAAAACTTTTTGAACCGTAATGATGAATAAATACATCCTTTGCTATAACTGTTTTATAACCAGCTAGCTGAGCCCGCAAACAAAAATCATCATCTTCATAATTGCCGGGAGTGAATCTTTCGTCCAAGCCGCCGATTTTTTCGATTACTTCCCTCTTGATCAAAGTACATAAGAAAGCAATCCTTGGAAAATTCAGAACTTCTCCCGCATTTTTCTCGCCTATCATTTTTGCATATGAATGCATTTCCTGCATGTTCGTGTATTTTGCATCTTTATCAATTTGCAAACCGCTTACTTCATTACTAATTGGACCAACAATTCCAATTCTATTATTATTATCTGAAAGTTCAGTCATTTTTTCCAACCAATTCTCAGTAACAACTGTGTCGTTATTCAGAAGAAGAACATAATCACCTAATGAAGCAGTGATACCTTGATTTGCCGCAGCTGGAAAACCAAGATTTTCAGAGTTTTTTATTAATCTAATTTCCGGGAATTTTTTTGTAATGTTTTTAACTGTATCATCACTAGAATTATTATCAATCAGGATTATCTCATAACTTACCTTTGTATGCTTGATAATACTTTCAATACACTTTTTTGTGTAATCGAACTGATTATATGCTATTAATACTATGCTGACTTTGGGAGGATTTGGAAAATTAATTGCATTTAGACCACGGAATTTTTCAATTGAGTCGAGACTCAGAATGTATTCCAATCTTCTGCGCATCATAGCACTAGAGTATTGAGCGGAAATTAAATCCCGTCCTTTCATCGAAAATTTTTGCCATAGATCTTCATTTGTATAAAGCTCGACTGCATATTGGGCAAATTGTTTCGGATCATCTGCAATAAAACTGTGTTCTCCATTAATGATATTCATTCCTTCGGCACCAATAGTCGTTGAGACCATGGGCAAACCGTGACTCAGGGTTTCACCAACTTTTCCTTTGTTCCCTGCACCATATCTAAGCGGGACTATTGATACTTTACATTGCTCAAGGTAAGGTAATATTTTAGGAACCCAGCCGGTAACGGACACATCTTTAGATTCAAGGTTTTTTACTTCGGGAGGAGGATTACTGCCTACAATATAAAATTTAGAACCCGGCAATAGATTTTTTATGTGAGGAAAGATAGAATTGCAAAAGTAAATTACCGCATCTGTGTTCGGGGTGTGATTGAAATTCCCGACGAATAAAAAATCTTTCCGTTGATCGAAAGGAGTCTTAGTTTCTACCGCATCGTGCACATCTGTTAGTACCAAAATTGATTTGTTTGGCAAGAGTTTTCTCAACTCATTTCGGTCATCTTCTGTCACAGTTGTAATGCAATCCACCTTGGAATAAAGAGCAATTTCTTTTTTCTTATTTTCTTCTGCCCGTCTCTTCAATTCATTGTCATTGTTCATTTCTGCCTGTCTCTGCTCACGCAGATAATGAATGTCCATCGTATCAACAAGTATTGGCAAATGTGGTGCCCTTTCACGAATGAGATCAACGAAATAATTAGCGATATGCCAGAATGCAATGTAGGCTAAATCAAATTTCCGGCGTTTCAATTCCAGGCTTTCGATCAATCTGGTAAGTATTGTTTTTACCTGCGGGGCATCCCTGATTTCCCACCAATTTTCATAATCGAACCAGATAAATTCAACTCCGCGCATTTTGAAGTGATTAATATATTTGGCTGCTGCTTCATCCGTGTATTGAGCCCCCATCAAATGAATATAAGTAACCTGATAACCAAGCTCAAGCATCTGTGTTAAAGTATGATAATGTCGTAGGGCGCCGGCGGCTCTATCCGGCAAAGGTGGAATATCATCAATAACGAGAATACGTTTCCCCTTTTTTCTGTTTGTAAAGAAAAAATATTGTTCTGCATCGTCAGGATACTGAAGTTCCAATTCATTTTTCCATTTCTCTATGAACTTGGGAGAATTAATTACCTGATATTTTTTGAATCCTGTTGTCACATCTGTTCCCGAAGTAGCGCCTTCAAAATGAATAACTTTTGAGAATGGAGAATAGTACACTTTATAACCGAGTTTGCGAATACTAAAACATAAGTCCGTATCTTCATAGTAGGCAGGTGCAAAGCGAGCATCAAATCCGCCAAGTTGAGAGAACAACTCTCTGCGCACCATCAATGCTGCACCGGAACAATAATCAACTTCCCGCACAAAAGAATATTTTGAATCTATTGGATTTCCATTCTTACCATAGTTCCAACCGCTTGCATTGTTAAAAATAGCTCCGCCGGCTTCTTGCAATTTACCATTGGGATAAATCAACATTGCACCTACCGCCCCGGCATCAGGATAATACTTGAATACAGAATATAAATTTTCCAACCAGTTTGGCAGTACTTCGGTATCGTTATTAAGGAAGACAATGAAATCTCCGGAAGCATATTCTGCGGCATAATTATTACCGCCGACAAAACCCAGATTTTTATTTGAGTGAATAAACTTAAGTCTATCTCCGTAACTTTCCAGTAATCCTGGAGTTTCATCAACAGAAGCGTTGTCAACAACAATTACTTCATAATTTTTGTAGTGTGTGTTTTTGAACATTGATCTGAGGCATTTCTCTGTAAATGAAACTTTATTGTAACAGAGAATAATTATTGAAATTTTGGGATCAGTAAGCTCTTCCGACTTATTTGAATTTCCGATTTCATTTTTCAGAATTTTATCAATTTCATCATCATCGTCATCAAGAACATTTTCGACCTTGCTCTTGATAGAATACAGCACTTGCTGCTGGCTTTCGTCTTCATTAAAAGCACGTCCAAGAACTTTCATCGAAGAGAATATTTTATTATTGATCTCTAATATTTTTGCCACAAAGATCATTGAATAAAAATCACGTGGGGTATGCCTAAGTGCCTCGAAAAAAAATATTTGTGCCGATTCATATTCCTCATGGAAAAAATATATTCTTCCCAGATGATGATTCACCACGTTTAATACTTCTGCCGAAGATTCTTGATCCTTTATCTGTTCAAGAAACAGAATCGCCTCGTTATACTTCTCGTTGTTAAAATAATCCTGTAGTCTCTCATTAATTTGCTGAATGCTAAACATAAGCCGCTCTCTTTTTGAAAATGTTCTCCACAACGGTAACTGCGTCAGAGAATGGAATTGATTGTGTCGCTTTAACATCATAATCTTTACGATACCAGTTCTTTTCTAAATCCGGCGAGATTAATTTTGTCATAAGACCGTAATCATAAATTTCCGCTGCGCTTGTACAGATGAAAAACGTAACAAGAGGAATTCCGCTGCCTAAGGCAAAGTGCATAGGCAAACTATCACCACTAATAAGCAAATTATGATTTCTTACATCTGAAAGGTGTTCCAGCATTGTCGGCCGATTAGGAAGATAATTTACAACAAGTCTTCTTTTACGCATTACCTCCGTTAATTCATCAAAGTAAGCCCAGTTTTTCATTGGCCACACTTTTCCAGCCTTTGGTGCTATAGCAACATCTCCGTACAAATTTGTAATAGGACATTCAGGCAGGAAATAATTCTCTCCGTTAAAATTGTATCCCAGACCTTCAAAAATAATTTCCTGATATGATTTAGTATTTTCATATTTCATTTGGTTTGCTTTAGCAATTCCATAAGTACTGATTAAGCTCAGATCGAACCATGCCCTTGAACTTTCTGTGTAAATAACCTCTCCTCTGCCGTTAAGATATGCGCCGAATAGTTCTTTGTATTTTAAATTCTCAATCAGTTTTGCGCTCTCAACATCGTCTTCAAGATTAATCACAAGGTCGTAATTATTTAATACTGCAACTGCGAGATCAGATTTTTTAATTACACGAGTGATCTTGGGAATTCCATTTAGTAGGATCGCATTAAGATCGCTTGTAATCCAATCAACTTCACCATGCAAAAGATGGAGAACAGTCGTTGTCCTTACCACATCACCGGATGCGCCGAGTTTAACAATTAAGGTTTTCATCCATTATTCCGATTAAATTGAATGATGATTGTTAATAATGGTTTTATCATACAGACACAATGCATTGCTGCTCCAGATATTTGAGATTTTCGATGGCGTTTCCATTTTCTGAATCTATTTCCAGGATGTCGAGAAGAATATTCTTTGCTTCTTCATTTTTCTGCTGAAGTATCATAACTACAGCACAATCATTTAATGCATCCACATTTCTATTATCCATGTTTATTAAATACCTCAGAGTATTTTCTGCTTCAACTAAATTCTTTTCTCCAATTAATTTTTCAGCCACAAAAAGGATTAACGATTTGATAGAAGGACAATCCGGAATCTTTTCTTTATTTTTTTCAATCAATTTATCCAGCAATATGATTGTATCCGGAACCGTTGTCCCAATACTTTTATATTTAAGTGCAGTTGCCATTACTTGTGCTAATATGCTGGTCAATTCCTGTACGTTATTCTGTTCAGCGTATTTGTCAATTACATATTCAATTCCGTATTGAACCTCCGATACACTATGTTTACTAATGAAATCATCATAATTATTGGAAAGCTCCACTAATTTATCTTTTGGTAAAAAGTCATAGAAAGTCAGTCGATACATCATTTCCCAGAAAGCTTCCTGCGCCGGATCTTTTACAGCAGGCGTAAATTCACCTGTATTTTTAGTTTTTTCTGCAATCAATTCAAACATCTCAGTGTGAGGAAAAAGAGTTAAGCGTGAAATCGATGGAATCCATTTTTGGTAGGGTGCAGAATTGAAATCTGTGTTTTTATCAAGTTCAATTAAGAATGTAAAAGTTGCTCTCCTATCATCCTCTGTTTCCAATGGATTGAAAGATATTAAATCAATTTGGACATTCAGGTTAAACTTCTTCAAAATTCTGAAAGCCTCTTTTAATAATGGAAGTTTTGTATATCGATGATACATTTTAAGAGTACGCTCAGAAAATGACTGGCATCCTACGCAGACATTGTTTGCCCCCGATTCAACTAGCAGCTGTACATTTTTTTCAGTAATAAACTCGGGATGAACGAAGCACCAGTAAGGTAATCTAATTTCTTTTTTATACATCGGGACGAATTGATCCAGCCACCCTTTTTTATCCGGGAAAGAATCATCGTAAACCGAGATCATTTGTACTTTTGGATTGCGCTGCAATTCGTTTTTCAATTCTTTAATGACGGATTCTGGTGATCTTCTCCTACAATATTTTTCGCCCCGATATAAATCTTTGACTAATGAGTTATGACAATAGGAGCATGAATATGGACAGCCCCTTGAAGAAAGTAATGGGTATGCGCCCAATTCATTATCATATCTTCCATCGTTCCTAATTAACGTGTTGTGATTAATTGAGTATTTATTTTTAGCTGTATAATCTATAAAAGGTACCGAATCAAGATCGACAACAAGCTTTGCCCTATTTGTTTTAACAATCTTGCCGTCTCTATTTATCCATAAGTTAGGCACAGAAATAAAATCTTCGGGCACAAGATTTGTCTTTGTATCCATTACATCTAGGAAAGGCACTAACGTATAATCGCCTTCACCCTCGCACAGGTAATTGGCAAATTCGATGCAATCATTAGGATTTGAAGTTGCGCCAATTCCACCGAATAAAATCGGCTTTTCTGGAAGCGCCTTCTTTAATACTTGAGCTAAGTCCGTAACAATCAGTTCAGAGACACTTCTGAACGAAAACGAAATAACATCCGGATTAATTTCTGTCATGAGATCTATCAGGATTTTTTCTTCAGCGAAATAATTTTTCTTCCCATTTATGTCTAGACCGACAGTGGACTCATATTTCCTTGTATCATATTCGCCAAAAAACACTAGGCTTACTTTATGACCGCTTCTTTCTATGATCGATGATAAAACTCTTGCCCCGATACAGCATCTATCATTTATCGTTATTATTGCAATGTGAGCCATATATTTAGTTCCTTTATTCCTAGTAAGCACTAATTAACAAGTTTGTTTTTCTACAGCCGTATTTTTATCCGCAACCATTATTTGATTCCATTTTCAATTAAAGCGCACTGCAAATGGCTAGAATTAGATACTTTTTATTTACTTTGTTTTTCAGCAATAATGAATAACTGTTCCGCTCCCAGATAACCATATTCTTTTGAATAAAATGATTGCAAGTATGAATCTTCGAAACCAACGGCCTTTAACTGTTCTAATACTTCCCATCCAAAATGATAGTAGCACAAACATCCATCGGAAAGATTAAGCGGATCGCCATGATATTCCGGTGGAAAGAGATGTTTTAACTCTCCGTTCTCAAAAATTGCCCGGGTTAAGTTTGTTTCCGCATTTCTGTTGAACGGAACGGTGAATAATAATTTTCCGCCTGGTTTTAAGATTCTATACGACTCGCTAAAGGCTTTTTGAAATTCGGGGATATGCTCAAAAACATCAAAGCTGAGAACAGTATCAAATGTATTGTCACTAAATGTCAGGTTAGTAAAATCTTCGTTTCTGATTCCATCAGAGTTCGAAGCTCCAAACATAATTTTGTCTCCAAGGAATTCACTTCCAATTGTGTTGGTATAATTTTCCTTCAGGTATTGATATAACGGTGTTGTTTGCTCAGCTATAAATATTTTTGCATTATTATCTGGTTGAACATTTTTCTGAATAAGATGAATGGCCGCTCGATTTCTGTTATTCAAATTACATTTAGGACAAACCAACCTTTCGCGCCAATTTGGTGTTTTGATTCCATTCAAATTGTTCGAGTATTGAAAATCGACCTGGAAATCGACCTGCGTTAGGCAAACCGCACAGTAACCCCGAACTGTGAATGAATCGTCATTGGTCAACAAGTTTTTTTCATAAACTTCTCTTTCCCTGAATTCGTTCTGCATCAGTTCACTATAGTTCATAAAGTCTTTATACGATGTGATCTTGTTGGATACTATTTCCGGGGCTTGAAGTATTTCTAACTGTAACTGCACATATTTTTGATTACCAAGCGCAGTTTCATTTGCTGATTCATTAAGAAGAATGAAGTTTAGTATCTCGGCGGCTTCATCAAGTTCTTCCTGAAGTATGAACACTACAGCCAAATCATTCAGTGCTTCAATGTGGAATGGTTCCAGATTTACTACTTCAAGAAGTTTTTTCTTCGCTGAATCCAGTTTATGTCCTTCTATTAATTGTTCTGCTTGTAAAACTGTCGTTGCAGATTTTTTACCTGTCCAGTTAAGAGTCCTTCTCAATTCTCCTCTTTTCTGATTTAGAGAACGAACAATCTCTTGGACATCTTGATGCTTTACGATGGCTGGATCTTTTTTACTTATTAAAATCTCAGCTTCACAGAATGCATTTTCGCTAAGTTTTAATTCAAGCAATTTTATAAATTCTTTTCGGATCAGTTCATCATTAACACGTACTTGATATACGTCTACAGAAATTTGTACCTGTTTTGGATCAATATTAGTGATAGAATTTTCCGGGTCATAATATCCTTCACAAGTCGAGCAGATCGGTATCTCATCAAATCTACCCTCCTGCCAAAGAGTAATTATGTTCTGCCGTTGCTGACCAATTAAAATTTCGTCTAAAGTATTTGAAACCACGTCGCCGACAATTCCTCGGCCATTCAAATCGGCACAACAGACCGTAACTTTTCCGCTTGCCAGAATAACCAGATCATTTTTCAAGAATTTGCAAAGCCGATCAGGACGCTTCAGTGAAGTATTGGCTTGCAAACCAGTGGATTCTGGGAGCGAACCTTCCCAGCTATGAGGATGTCTGATCTCAACTTCATCTGCAAGCATAAGAACATTTTTAAATTCTTCTTCCATCCAATCTGTATTGTCCGGTTTGTCTTGAGGAACCATGCAGATTATTCCAAGTTTTGTTTTAGATGCTGCCTGATCGATTGCATCTCTAAAACGTTTTACATTGGAAGAAACCTTACTCCATTTCGCGTTTTTTCTGATCTCCTCAAAACTTTTTATGGAACCGCCGTCCACGCTTATACGTATCTCATCAACAACTTCGCCGGATGCCAACAACTGCAGAGTCTTTTCTTTTAAGGAAGTACCATTGGTGAGTAAAGTAATGAAAATCGGTTTTGTAAATTTTGCTCTTGAGTCGCGAATAATTTCAAGCGCTTCTTCTATCTTCGGATGCAAGAGCGTTTCGCCTCCATTGTGTAACTCAATCCTTTCCAGATAAGACAATTGTCCGTTCTCGATCTGATGCATGATTTTCCGGAGTTCCGTCAGACTCAGAAACTCGGCCGGTTTTGAATGATCTAAGATGCACCATTGGCAGCGGAGATTGCAGATTGAGCTAAGCTCGATATTCAACCACTTACATTCATTGTAACTGAAGCCACTTTCTGAAGACTCTATGGTTGACAAAGAACTTGTTGTAGAATGCAGGTTATCAAGATTATTTTCCGGTTTATACCCAATAAATAAATCACAATCGTAAATTCCATGAGAAGGTATTGTGGTGCGTTCATATTTCATTAAAAAACCTGCCTTCTCAAATTCCTTAAATAATTTTTTGCCATAGATTCTATACAATAAAGCTCCTTTACTATTTATAGTATCTCCGTGATACACACGTGGTTTAAGATCAATATCTTTAGAGGGATCTTTCTCATCAACTACTTCAACGTACGTTTCGTGTTCATCCAACTTGCTGTTAAAAGGAACCGTGAAGATGTAAACACCTCCCGGCTTTAGCACGCGGTAAATTTCTTTTATTGCCTGTTGGTAAAGCCGTACGTGCTCAAAAACATCGCTGCTAAGTACTACATCAAAACTTTCATCGATGAAAGTTAGTAACGACAAATCCTGGCAGTAATGATTTTTGCCCAGCAGAGTGCCTGGCTTAACATTTTCACGATAATCACTTGTTATATAACCGTTATATTCTTTTAGCAATTGCGCTACGTAATAATTTGAATCGGTATCGTAGATTGTTAAACTCTTGTCATTGAGTTCCTTTGCCAAATCTTTTATGCATGTAGAAATCAATTCACGATTTTGGAAGTAGCTTATCAATCCGCGTGCAAGTTGTCTAATGCGATTGGAAGATCGACATGAATTGCATAGAAGTGATTCTCTGGACATCAGATAATTATCAAACACAAATAGTTCCTGTGAGCCGCAGATGTTACACTTTCCCTTAAAATAAGGATGAAGCGGCTGATCAATCTTCGAATCAATTGTTTGGTTTTTATCTATTTCAGAAATAGATTCGATTGAATTTACAAAACCAAGTGAATGGATAAGCATCGATAAATCTCTAAAGTCACTACTCTGCGAATCGTATTTTGCAGGGATAACTGAACTCGACGCAATAAGATTTATCAATACTGATTGGCGCGGCTTTTTTAACAATGAATCAACGATTGGAATACTTCCGGTAAAACAGTTCGCCTCGTTAACAACAATTTCACCCATCAAAGAATCTTCAACATAAACAGACAGCGTCAATATTTCGCCTGGATGAAATCCGAGGGGGAAATAACCTTTTACAAAAAAGAAATTTGCTTCAGTTGGAACATCAATAAGAACCAATCCTTTTTTGCTCATCCATCTTTGTGTATTGTTTTCAATTGGATAAAAGCCGTCAATAAATCTGCTTTTTTGTTTTTCCCGGTTTGAATAGAGAATCGAGGTGACTGGATTCGTCAAATCCTTCTTAAAATAATTAATCTGGCCAGACGAATCCGAATCTCTCAGCTTATTTTCAGTAAATGTTTTATAAGAATAAAACTGCTCTATGTTTTTCTGAACTGAGAAATCATTCATGAAAATCCTTTATACTTTAATTTATATTGTGATACAATTTTCCAATTAGACAAAGTCCTACTACGTCCAGCTATGTTTGCGAATCTTGTACCAACAGAAAAAAGTAGTTTTGAAGTAAAACTCGAGCAGAGATTGGTGCTATTTATGAACAAGGCTAATATTGGCCAATTCATGTTTGTGAGGATCGCTGACAATTATCAAAGATTTGTCCGGTTTTCCTTTTTATACATTAGAATGAAGGTTACACCGGGATAGGTGACATTTCTACAATCAGAGACTTGAAAAATATTTTTTTGAAATTACACATCACAGATATTGGAAATAATTTGGGAAGATGCTGATTGGTCCAATTACGAAGGAATGTCTTCATGAATGAGGGCACTAAGCTTCTTTCCTAAATGATCGTAAAATAAGGGTGGGTTATTTGGATGGAGAAAGAGCGATCAATTGGTCAACAATAACCTTAATCTTTTCTTCTGCCTCTTTCATCAGTCCTTTTTGCATTTCGTCCTTCTGGTTTCTTAGTTCTTCTATACGTTTACGATGCTGAGAAATACTGTTGTTTATCGAATCACACATTATTTTTTCTTTATGCAAAGAGTTCTCCTTATGTTCAGAAATTAATCTTTCCTTTTCAATTTTGAGATAACTAATTCTTCGCAAGAGTTTATGCCGCATATCTGAACGCTCAACGAGAATTATCCCCGATATTACAGTTGAGATTACTACACCAACAATAAAACTTATAGCACCCCATTTTGCGCCTGATATCAGAACGAATGAAAACATTGAATTAAACTCTGAGGCAGCTGAGACAGTTTTATTAGAATAGCCCGATACTGCTCCAATAAAAAACACAACGAAAGCAATGATGATATTGTATGTCATATTATTTGACATAGAGACACGCGGATTAAACCGGTCAACATTTGGAAGATCATCGATTTTCTGTTCAAGCGTACGTGCTTCCATGTCGTAACTTTCGTGCAGACTCTTAATTGACTCTTCAAGATACTCTCTTGATTTTAATTTGAAATTTTCCAGTTCATCAATTAAATGTTTTTCCGCGCTTGTATTTTCTTTAATTAGGTCATCAAAGTTGCTGACCTTCTCTTGGACCTCCCGATAGTATTTCCCTCGTATTTTGGCAACAATGGAGTCGACAACAGATTCATACTTTTGCTGGAATTCCGGGGTCAGGGTTATCAGTAAGGTATTTTTTGACGAAGAATAATTTTGAACCATCTTGTCAAAGAATGAGATGACCGTCAATATTTCATCATCAAAATACTCGTCCATTTTCTTTGCTTTCAGCAGTTCAAATTTTTCCCTGCTTTCATTCAATCTATTGGCGCCATCGATTCGTTTTTCATTTAGAAAAGACTCAAGAACGTTTTGTGCCTTGATAAAATCTTTTTCCTGAAAAATATTGTAGATAAAAGCGTTTCTGTAAAAATAGCTGAACATCCCCGCGTTATTTGTCTTAAGAGCCAGTGTTAAGCGATGAACATCATAATTGAATACATCTTTCAATAGATATAGTGCATTGTCCTCTTTTCCAAGATTAATTTCTGTAAGTGCACAGTATATTTTTGCCGTACTGCCTTGCGGCTTAACCTCTATAGCATAGTTAAAAGCATGATTGGCATTTTCGATTTCATTTTCCTTGAGATAAATGAATCCGATATAAAGATTTAAAATGTATTTCAATTCGGTCTTGGTTTGGTCATTAAGCCGGATTGTATTTAATAGCTCCAATATGCTTGAGAGTATTTCCAGCGCACGCTTTGGATTGTAAAATGTGTTTTGGTAAGTCAAGATTATTGCTTTAATGATTAATTTGAAAATGTTGTGCTTATTAATGTCGCGTTCAATAAAATTTATAGTGAGTGTTGCATAATAATCTTTTTCACTTTTTAATTTTGTAGTAACCCACTTGGAGTAATTTTCTTTAATAGATTTGTGTAATTCATTATATGATCCGCGCACCATATTAAATTTCATGAATTCTTCAATCTGGTTGAGAAGCGATGATTCATAAATCCAGAATACAGGCGCTTCAGAGAATGGAATAAATATTTCTTTTATTTCCGCCGGCAGGTCGAGCGAAAAAAATCTTATACTTTCTTTAACGCCGTTAATGTAATCGTAATCGTTTTTGGCTTTGATTTGGAAATGATCTTTTGCTAATCGATAAAATTTCGAATAATTGGCATCATTCCCGGCTTCGATCTGATCATATTTTTCTAATACCGCCGACATAAATTATTTACTCACCGGAAATATTACTGAAATTTTTGTTCCACAATTTTTTTCGCTAGTCATTTCGAATTTACCACCCATCAGTTTTGTTAACTGGTACGCAAGTGTTAAGCCCAATCCCGCACCTTCAAACGGTCGCGTGTATCCTTCCACTTCCTGTGCAAATGGCTTCAACATTCTTTCAATGTTTACCTGATCAACCCCTACCCCGGTATCAGTAACTATTATTTCGACCTGATCACCCCTGTTTTTTGTGCTGAGAGAAATACTACCTTTTGAAGTGTATTTGATTGAATTATCAACGAGAGAGTGAATTATTTTTTCGAATTTCACCCAATCTATTTCAATAATACAGTCTTCATCATCCACCTGAAGAAAGAAATCGAGTTTTTTCTTATTCGCTTCTTTTAGTAATTTATGATAAACGTTTCTCACAACCTGATTACAGTTCAAGTCAACTTTATCCAACTCCACTTCCCCTGCTTCAATCTGAAAGACCTCCACAATATTAGTGAATAAGTTAAGAGCACGTCCAAGCACTTCCTTCATTGAATCCATCAGATCTCGCAGCATATCGATATCGCCCGTCTCTATACTTTCATCAACTATTTCCGAGAAGCCGACAACAGCATTAAATGGAGTGCGGATTTCATGAGACATGTTGGCGAGGAAATCAGACTTCATTTTGTTGAGAAGAATTTCTTTGTGGTATGCTCTTTTCAGTTGATCCTGATGCAGAACATCATCGGTGATATCTTTCAATGTTATAATATAAATCGTCGAGTTGGGTTCACGTTCTGTAATACTATTAATCTTGCATGAATATTCACGGTTATCGTCGTTCTTATAAGTAAATTCATGATACGGTACTTTATTATGTACAAGGTGTTTCATTGATTGATAGATGGAGGAAACTAACGCTTCAGGTATGAAATCATCAATCTTGAGTGAATATATTTTATTCTTATCCAAACCGAATATTCTGCAAAAATTTTCGTTGGCATTTTCGAATAAAGCCGCAGAACCTATTTGTTCTACTATAAGGAGCAAATCCGAAATATTATTAATGATCAATCTCTGTTTTCTCTCGGACCTCTCAATTGCTCTTGTCTGGTTTATATGTTCCGTCAGGTTATTCGCAATCAGGATAAAGCTCGGTTTGGGTTCTTCGTTAGACAGTACGGGATTGAGTGTAAATTCCCAAAAATTTACGGGCGTTCGCTTATAAAACGAGACAACTCTTTTCCATATTAAAAAGTTGTTAAGCGAATATTGGAGATTATTAATTTCGCTTTGGTCAAGTGTATCGGATAAAATTTCCGTTAGGTCTTTGTTGTAGATGCTATCAATTTCTTTCGAGAGAAGTTCTTCGAACGAACGCGTAGCATAAGTAACCCTATGACTTGAATCCAGAATTATTATGGGCACATTACCATGATCGAGCGCGTTGTGAAGTGAGTTAATTTTGTTCTCGATCTTCTTCCTCTGTACAAGCGATTCAATTGTAAGAACATAATATTGCCCCGAACGGATAAACACCCGTTCAATACTGACAGAATAATTTTTAATTAGCTGATCATTATCGGAAGAAAGATTTATATCAAGTGAAATATTTTTATACCGGCTTTCGCTAAAACCCAACAGCAGATAAACGAATTCTGGATTCGAATTCATTTTCAGAATATCATCGCCAATATTCAGCCGGAAAGTATTTCTGAAAGCATCGTTGCAGTAAGCGATTTTCATCTCCGGATCAACAATAACCAACGGATTATTATTAGGCAGCTCGGTGTAATTGTGAAAATCTAAACTGACACTTGCCGTATTTATTTTTGAATGTTCTAAATGATTCATATTCCCGGCTTTATTATCTGCAGAAAATTCAGTTCCAACTTACGGCTAAGTATAGCGCTGTCATTTTTCGTGTTAATTTTGAGCGAAAGAAATTTTTCAAGAAAATTAATCAGACTTCTGTTTATATAATTAAATTCTTTTTGAAGATCCTGCTGCATATCTGCAAAAATTTGTGCGACCTCAAATGTATCTGATGAAACATTTGATTTGTAAATAGAAGATGAAATTATAGAATCAAGAAACTGCTTCAGCTGTGTCAGGTGAACTTTAACCTGAATACTTTCTGAATTTTCAACAACCAGCGGAGAGGCTAATTTGATATTCATTTCCACCATGCCGGTTAGGGAGTTAAAACAATACTTTACTATGTAATCAATCTTCTGCAATTGAAATAACTCGCCCGGATTTAGAGCAGTTGAAAAATCAATATTATCAAATGAGAAACTGATGTTAATCTTTTCTTTATCGATTTGGATTTTTTTAAGTTTCCAACCGATAACAGATAAAAATGCGGTGGCGGGTGAAAGCGAAATGGAATCATTTCCAGCTGGATGATATTCACTTAAGTATCGTGAGACCTTTGAGTGACTGCTGGGTTTAGATGATTGTTTATAATCTGAGCCAGCTGAAATATTTACAATTTTCTCTAACATGCCTAATCCTCCGATTTATTATCGAAGGAATAGACAACTTCTTTACATTAGTCTGTCTTAATCATCCGGTTTTCTTCAAAATAATTTACTACTTCCGGATTCTTCAGATGAATTAGCTCATTTACAAACTTTTTAATTCGTTCTATCGACTCATTTACCGAGGCAAAATCTTCTGCATGAGATAATTTATCTTTTTGTGCAATTTCTGTCTCGATGTTTTTGAGAGAAAAAATTAGACTGCTTAAAGGATTGTTAATCTTATGGCCAATCGTACATGCCATCTCTACTATTGCCTTCGAATGTTCAATGCTTCTTAATTCATTTTGAAGATTGTAGATTCTTACGCCAGAGCGAATTCTGGCAAGTAGTTCCTGATTTTCGACCGGTTTGATCAAGAAATCATCTGCACCTACATCAAGACCCATAATTCTGTCTTTCAATGAGGAACGGGCAGTCAGGATAATAAAATAAATCAATTTATGATTCTCATCGTTTTTCAGAATATTACAGAGAGCCAAACCATCGAGTACCGGCATTGTCCAATCAGCAAGAATAACTTTAGGCGAAAATGTTTTTAATATTTCCAATGCTTCCTGTCCGTTTACAGCACTGGTTACATCGTAATTATTTCTTGATAAAAGTTTCTCGAGGATGAAACGAGTATCTTTTTCATCTTCCACAATAAGTACTGAATCTTTCATGAATTTATGCCAATCAAATTGTTAATTTTTTCTATGAGTTGATTATAGTCGGTTATTGGTTTAATAAGATAGTCATCAGCTAAACTATCCTCAAGAAGATTGTTCCCAAAACTAGATATTGGATAAGCAGTTACAAGAATAATAGGAATATTGAGACTGCTGAAATGTTCTTTAATATATCTTGAAAATTTTATTCCGTCAATCCGCTTAGAATTTAGGCTAGTATTCCTCAAATTGACATCCATAATTATCAACTCAACCTCTTCTTCGCTTATTGATCTAAGAATTTCATCGGAATCTTCGGTAAGGATTATTTCAGCACCAATTTTTTTAAAAAATATCCTGTAGAGATCCTGAAGAAAGATGTCGTCTTCAATTATTAATATTTTCTTTTCTATTTTCATAGTTTATTAAACTTTACCGTAACACTTATTCTTCTGTTTACAAAGCTCAGCGGATTTTGTTCGTTTCTTAAGCGTGTATCTGCAAATCCGCGTACTTCATCAATTTGTTTCTCGTGCAATCCACCAGTAACCAATGCCCTCTTGGCGGCAAGAGCTCGTTCCGAACTTAATTCAAAATTTGTGTATCCTGTACCAATATTGTTAAACTGCCGCGAATCGGTGTGCCCTTCTACGATAATTTTGTTGGGCATTTTCGAAATTCCTGCACCAATTTTTTGAAGCAGTTTTTTTGCATCCTTCTTTAAATCGGCAGTGCCTATCTCAAAGAATACATTGCTTTCAGAATCCGTCAGTTCAATTCGTAATCCCTCTTTTACCACTTCAATTTTAACCTGGTTTGCAAGTCCTAACAAATCGGTATCGGTCTTTAATTCATTAGCCAATTTTTCACCAACTTTCTCCAATTCAGCTTTTTCCAACTCATGCTTTTGCACATCATCCAGAATCTTCATATCCGGTATTGGATTGGCTTTCCCTTCAATTAATATTTTACTTTTATTTGAAAATCCAACCGGGTCTTTAAAATATCCGGCAACCGCTTCCTTTACTTCTGGTTTCTGCCCTAAAATCCAAAGAACAATGAAGAGAGCCATCATCGCGGTAACAAAATCTGCATAAGCCACTTTCCAGGCGCCGCCATGGTGACCACCATGCGACTTCTTGATTTTCTTTATTATTGGTGCGGCTTCGTTACCAAGATCACTCATTTTCTATTTCTTTCCTCTTAAAACCGACTCAAGTTCCTGGAATGACGGGCGTTCATCTGAAAATATATTTCTTCTTGCAATCTCTGCTGCCACAAAAGGAGGATTTCCTTTTGTATAGGCAAGAATAAACGACTTAATTATTACTAAATCCTGTGCTCGAACCTCAATTGAATGAGAAATATTAGCTGCAAGCGGGCCAACAAATCCATATGAAAGCAATACACCAAGAAATGTTCCCACTAACGCTGCGGCAACGTGATGTCCAACTTTTTCAGGTCCCTCATTAATAGCACTCATCGTAATAATAATTCCAAGCACAGCGGCAACAATCCCAAGTCCCGGTAGTGCATCCCCCACTCTGTTTATACCTTCGTAAACAGGGCGATTTTCTTTTTCAAAAGTTTCAATCTCAGCATCCATCAGACCTTCCATTTCATGCGGGGGAACTGATCCCGCAAGCATTACCTTCATCGTATCGCAGAAGAAATTTTTCATAACAGTATCATGAATAAATTTTTGATTGGCGGATAGGATTGTACTATTGTCCGGATCTTCAACATGCTTTTCTATTGCAAGCAATCCCTCTCTTTGTGCTATCAGAAAAAGATCGCAAAAGGATTTCATCATCTGCAGATAATCTTCTTTAGTATTACCTACATGTTTGAAAATTCCCTTTATTGCACCAAGCATTTTTTTTATCAATGGTAACGGTGAAGCAATTAATAAGCTTCCTATTGCGGCTCCGCCTATCGTAATAAATTCCGAAATCTGAATTAACAATAACAAATTGCCGCCGGGCATTGTGAACCCAACAACAACAGCTACAATTACAACCACAAGTCCAATAATGACAAACATTCTTTAACTCCTACCTAACAACGGATAATTCTGCCTGGTGAAAATTTTCCATTAACGTACGGCACTTTAGATTAATTTCATCCCAACCATTATTTGAAGATAGAATAGACACCTCAATCTCACGGCATATATCTGTAATCTGATGAAAGCCAACGGTTCCGCTTGATCCTTTTAATTCGTGCACCACTAATTTTAGAAGTTCTCTGTTTTTATGATCCAGCGCCTGCTTCAATGTTTCTTTTTTATTAGCAAGACTATTAATAAAATACTTTCTCAGCTCTTTGGACATTTGTTCTTTTTCTGCACCGGAAAGATTGCCGAATTTTTTTGTGGTGCCCAAAAAATTACTTCCGAGCACTTCATTAATACTTTTAATGAGCATCTCTTTTGAGAGGGGTTTTGAAACAATTTTTTCTGCACCCGCCTCGGTAGCCGCAATTACATTCACCTTATCGGTATGTCCGCTGATGATTATTACCGGAATACGTTTCAGTTCCTCCATTACTTTCATGACTTTCAGTAAACGAATTCCATCGAGGTTAGGCATCATGAGATCCAGAAAAATCAACCTGGGTTTGTGTTCAATTGCTTTTTGAAGTCCCTCCAATCCATCATTGCTGGTTAGAACCTCAATTTCATATTCCAATAAAAATTTTTTTAACGATGTTCTAATGATATCGGAATCATCAATAACCAGAATTTTTATTTTATCGTTATCAAATTCCATTTTTATTCAACCTTATGAATTTTGTAATTGAGTAAGTCATTTGATTTTTGGATACTTGCGCGAGACGCTTCCAAAGTACTTTCTTTAACTTTTTCATAGACCTCGTTTCGGTAAATCTGAACATCCTTTGGCGCATCAATCCCGATTTTTATTTGGTTCTCGGAAATAGATAAAATCTTAATTGTTATATCAGGACCAATTTTTATTTCTTCGTTCGCTTTTCTTGTTAGTACTAACATGTTTACCTTCAATCAGTAAAAAGATTGTAATGAACCGGATATTTGTCCGTGTCAACTATTTTTTGAATGCCCAATTTATCATTTTGATTGATATAAACCGGGGCTTTCAGATTAACTGTCATCTTCAAAGGATCTGAATTCAGTGTGACGATTGCAAATGCCTCAAAATTCTCTTCCTGAGGAAATTGATCGTCCAATGCACGCACGCCAAACAGCGGGAATGCGAGACCCGGATTTTCGATAGAATTAAGCCAATAGAAATAACTATCATCCGGCTTAATAAAAAGATACTTCTTCAATTCTTCAAAACCGAATAGACCGCTTTTGAAGTTTATGATCTTGTCCTCGGTAAATTCTACTTCACCAAATTGATATGTGTTGATTTTCATATATGCTCACTTAAGGATTACTAAATCCACTCTTCTGTTTTTTGCTCTTGATTCCGGAGTATTGTTTGGCGATATCGGTCTGTATTCCGAGTATCCAACTATAGAAACTTTATCCGGAGAAATATTTTCCTGATTAATCAAATAATAAGCAGTGCTTAATGCTCTATCTACCGAGAGATGCCAATTTGATGGATAACGCTCGGTAAATATAGGCACATTATCTGTATGTCCCTCAATTCTTATATCGTTTGGAATTGTAACAATAACTTTTGCTAATCCTTTCAGTACTAATTTTGATGACTCATTTATTACTGCCTTACCTGGTGAAAACAAAACGTCATCTAGAATGTGAACCGTGATACCTCTTTCGGTTTCTTCCAGTTGAATTGAATTCGAATAATTATTCTCGACAATTAATTTACCAAGTTCTTCACTTAATTTTTCTTTCGGATTTGTAATCACTTTTGAATCTGGCATTCTTGGAACGACAGACTCGTTGCCGAAATAACTTCCCATAGCCGCAACAAAGCCCTTATACTTTGCGCTATCAATATTGGATATTGCATAAAGTATAATGAACAATCCCAAGAGCAGTGTTATCAGATCGGAATAAGTAATTAGATACCGGTCTTTATCGCCGCTTTCTGAGAAAGGATTTTCTTCGGAATCTAAGAACTCATTTTGCTTAATTGTTCTTTTTGCGGGAGCATTCCTACCAGTCTTGCTTTCATTATCGAAGGAATCTCGCCACTCTGGAGTGTTAGCACTCCCTCCAAAGAAATCTCCATCATGTTTTTCTCCTCTGAATGACATCTCTTTAATCTATCTCCTACCGGAAGCCATAAAATGTTTGCACTGAATACCCCCCACAAGGTTGCAATAAATGCAGTTGCAATATTTTTTATTAATAAATTCGGGTCCATACCAGCGTTCGCAAGAGTCATTATAAGTCCCATTACGGTTCCGATGATACCCATTGTCGGGGCATAGCCGCCCATTTTTGTAAACATGAATATGTTTGAATAATGCCTTTCCTGCATTCCTCTCAATTCGAGGCTAGCCAGACTCTGCAGTGAATCGGCATCTGTTCCATCAAGAACAAACTTTGTCATTTTTTTCGGAAACATGTAGCCGAACTTGTTTAAATCTTTTTCGATTGAGAGCAATCCTTCCTTTCTGGCTTTGATCGAAAGTTCAACGAAAGTATCAATCACTTTACTTACATCATATTTTCTGGGGAAATATGCAAGACGTATTAGAGCCGTAATGTTTTTGAATTTATCCAGTCCGAATCCGATGATTATTGCAGAAAAAGTTCCACCAAATACAATCAAGATTGACGTAAAAAGGAACAGTGCCTGGAAAGAGCCACCTTCAAAAAAGAAAGCTCCAAAAATCGAGAATAAACCAAGCAGTAATCCCAAAAAAGCTCCTATTTTATTTATCATAAGTAATCAAAAAGAGATTTTGGAAATGATTGTGATAAAAGTTTATATGAAACCTGTAGTAAGTATTCCTGATTCTGTAAATCGACCGAAAGTTCTGGCAGATCAACGTCCTGTATTTTTGAGTACGTCTCTTCCAGACTGGTTTTCTGGTTGCTCAACATGCTGTTTACATCATCCATTCTGTTAACTGTCTGTCCGCCAAGCGATTGTAAGTTCAGAAGATCTTTGAAAGCATTATTCAGATTATCCTTTTCCGTCTGTGTTGGCGCAACTCCCGATGTGAGCGAATCAATAATACTATTGAGAGATTCGAATAATCCTGTAGCTAATATTTTTGAACCGGGAATGTTCATTACCTGTGAGGCATTCCGAGATACCTGAGTTTTAATTTCACCCGAAAAATCCCCTGTAGAAACAATTGCCTTCCCTGTAGCGGGGTCAATTTCAACCGGCTTTTCCTGATAATTTGTACCGCCAAAAAGATACATATCATTATGCTTGGTATTTAGACTCTGAACAATGGCACTTAATGAATCCTTAACTGATTGTGCCATGGTTCCATAGTTCTGCACATTAAGTGGATTGAGTGCATCATCTGCAGTGACCATAATTTTTTGTATTTCGGTATTCATACTATCGAATGATTGCAATGAGGCAGTCATAAATTCTTTTACTGTATCCGCATTTTGTAAATAGTTCTCAGTCTTTTTTATATGTGATTGAACTTTTATGCTCTGAAGAGAACCAAGGAGGTCATCAGATAGAGTATCAATTTTGGTGTTCGTTGCAATCTGAGTTTGAACTTTCGCTTTGCGGTTCAAAATTTTCTGTTGATTGTACAGAAACTTATCCGTCATTAAACCTTCGGTTACTCTCATAAATTACACCATCTGTAAAATTGTTTGAATCATTTCATCAGCTACTTTTATCATTTTTGCGGCTGCGTCATAAGAACGTTGATATCTTAAAACGTTTGTCATTTCTTCATCAAGGGATACGCCGGAATAGGAAGTTCTTTCATTATTTAACTGCTGGAGTATTGCCGAACTTGATTCAACGGAATTATCGCTGCTTACTTTTTCCATTCCGAAAGAATTAAGTGTAGTTGAATAATAATCCATGAATGACTGGTTGTTTAATTCGCCAAAAGCAGAATCGAACAAACGCGCAATTTTATTTGCAATACCGCCGTTCCCATCATTATTTGCGACCTCTGAAACAGCAATGTTTTTAGGATCGCTTAATATACTGGAGTTGATATTAATTTGTCCGTTCGAGATAGCATCAACCGCAACGCCGCTGATAATTGTATCGCCAAAAAAAGGCACGTTAGTCTTTGAGGATACTCCCTGTATAAGCGAGTTTCCTGTAAGATGAAGATCATTTACTTTATTAACAAAAACCCTTTGCAGGTTTTCAAATTCACTTTTGTATTGTGGAGTTTTATTTGTGTACAGATCAGTGATTGCATAAAGTTCGCCGCTGTTTACCACAGCAACCGTGGTGGAATCAGAAGTCGAGACCATCCGCATCTTACCATCGATTATCATCATCTCAAATTGATTAGCGCCGTATTGGTCTGCCCCCTGAACACCACCGATGCTCACATTTGCCGAACCGGTTTCGTTAAAATGTACTGTTAGATTTACCTTCTTGCTTAGTTTGGCAATTGCTTCATCTCTTTGATCTTTTAATTCATTTGCATTGAGACCGCGCGTTACTGCCTCATAAATTTTAGAATTAAAATCGCCTATTTGTTTTAATTGGTCGTTAATCTGGATTATAGTTGCATTAGCATCGGTTAGCAAAGTTGACTGCACAACATCTAGTCCATCTAAAATTTGCTTAAACCGGTCCCCAACCCCCTTAGCTTTTTGAATTACATTTAATCGTATTGGTATTGAGTTCGGATTTGTTGATAACTGGTCCCATGAATTAAAAAATTCTGTGATATAATTTGAAAGACCATTAGAAGACGGTTCCGATATAATAGATTCAACCTGCCTCAGCATTTCCGAACGTTTATCAGCATCAGCTAATGTCGATTGATACTTTGCAATCTGAACACCAAGAAGATCATTCTTTATCCGTAATACGTCCTGGACTTTTACTCCTACACCGGTTCCGTTTTCAGCAACCTCCGAAGAAAGAATCACCTTCTGCCTGGAATAAGCAGGGTTACTTGCGTTCGATATGTTATTTGAAGTAACATCTAAAGCCTGCTGATAAGCAGACATCGAACGAACAGAAATATCAAACAGTCTTCCAATACTCATTTTAGACCTTCTTATTCACTAATGCATGTTTGTTGTTGCCAACCAACATCATGATGGTTTCCTTAATCATATTTCGTGAAAACTCAATTACATCTTTTAACTGGGAATTCATCCGGGTTACTGTATCAAGTTTGATCTTGATGGAGGCTCTTACATTCTTTAACTCTTTCTGCTCTTTCTCAAAATGAATCTTGCCCTGCTCAAGAAGACTATCAACTGTTGGCTTCGGAAGCTCCAACGAATAGAGACCGGCAAGTTCCTTTATAATTTTTATCCTGTTGGACTCTTCACACTCAACACTTCTTAATATTTTTTGTTTTTCATTTATGGCATTTTCAAGTGCCGCAGAATCGCGTTGTATAATTGCGTTTTTTTCAGTTTCCAGCACATCGATTAAGATATCGAGATTCTCATCCTGCACCCTCAGCGAATTCAATAACAGTTGTGTGTTCATAAATTACTCTCACTAAAATGATTCAAATAGCCCAATACTTTATTTATATAATTCTTCGTTTCATCGAATGGCGGAACCCCATTATATTTTTCTACACTTCCGGGTCCCGCGTTATAGGCGGCCAGAGCAAGTTTCACATCACCACTATATTGTCGAAGCATTTGTGCGAAATATTTAGTGCCGCCCAGGATATTTTCCCTTGGATTAAACACGTTTCGAACGCCCATATCAGATGCCGTCGAGTCTATCAGCTGCATTAATCCCTTTGCTTTTGCTCCGGAAACGGCTTTATTGTTGCCGGCGCTCTCAGTCATTATAATAGATTTGATTATGTTTTTGTCAACGCCAAATGATTTTGCAGCTTCATCAATGTGATTGTCATATTTTTCTAATCTGTCAAGGGATTTATTGCTTGGCTGAACCTTGGTGGAATCCTTTTCAGCTGCGGTATCCTTTATTTTCATTGGTGCAATTCTATTGTTGATCTTGATTTTCAAATCGGGGGTCATCTCTTCACCGGTAATTTTTTTGTAAAGTATCTCCGCAAGACCAAGACTTTCTGTTTGTCCCATGTATGTTGCTATCTCTTGTTCAAAAACCGTATCAAACATATCGTTGCCGTAACCTTCTTCACCCAGCATACCGCCGGTCGTTTTATTCATACTCTTCAGCATCATCTGCGTAAGTATACTTTCGAACTGCTTAGTCGCGGCCGCAATTTTTACCTTACCGTTTTCATCATAACGTGATTTCACTTCCGGTAATTTGGAAATGTGCTTCTGCGGGTTATCTATTTTAAGTGATAGCTCTTCCATTTACATGATCACTAATTCTGCCATTAACGCTCCAGCTTCTTTGAGCGCTTGAAATATTGATATAATGTCGCGCGGAGAAACTTTTAATGAATTAAGTGCCGCCGCTACTTCCTGAACATTGCTTGCGCCTTGAATTGCAACCGTATTTGTTGAATCCTGACTTGCATAAGGAATCGCATTGTTAACAACTGTAGTCTTTCCCTGAGAGAAAGCTTCCGGCTGTGATACAATTGGATAGTTGCGAATAGTAATGTTAAGACTTCCATGTGTAATTGTAACAGGTTGAATCTTTACGTTTTGGCCGGATACAACTGTTCCTGTTCTTTCATTCAGAACAACTTTTGCTATTTCGTCAACCTGCACTACAATATTTTCCAGTTCTGATAAAAACCCTATAATATTGTTCTGGCGATCCTGCGGTACCGTAATTTTAACTTCTGATCCGTCAACTGCTTTTGCTACATCAGCTCCAAACTTTTGATTAACGGCTGTTGTAATATTTTGTGATGTGGTAAGATCCGGTTCCTTTACAAAAACAGAAATTTCTCCTACCGGCATCTCGGCACTTGGCATCGATTCTTTTAAAGAACCGCCGCGGGGAACTCTTCCTGCCAAAGTATGATTTTTAGAAACTCTGTTTCCGGTTGAAGTATTTATATCATATCCGCCTACAGAAATTGCACCTTGTGAAAATCCTAGAACTTTTCCGCTTATACTTGAAAGAGGCGTCATCAAAAGAGTTCCGCCCTGTAGACTGGTCGCATCGCCCATGGATGAAACGGTTACATCAAACTCGGCACCTGCTCTTAAATTTGAACTTAGAGTTGCTGTTACTATTACTGCGGCAACATTCTTTGTCTTCAAATCAGTTTGAGGAACAGAAATTCCAAATCGCTTTAACATACTTGTAACAGATTGAATTGTAAATGATGAGCGGTAGCTATCGCCGGTTCCGGCAAGTCCAACTACAATGCCATAGCCGATTATCTGTTCGGAATTTTTTCCCGTCATATAGGCAACATCTTTAATCCGCTGTGAATGAATGGAATTACCAGCGAAAGAGAGAAATGCGAGAACAATTAAAATTTTTGCTTTCATTTTTATACCTAGAACAACCAGTGAAATAATTTAGAAAGTAAACCGGGCTTCTGGGCATTATTAATTATGCCGTTGCCTTCGAACGACAGCTCTGCATTTGAAATATTATATGAAAGAACAGCGTTATCCGGGGATATATCTGAAGGGCGGACAATTCCCCTTACCTGAATCATCTGTTCTTCGCCGTTGATTGTAATTTTTTTACTCCCCCGAATAACAAGATTACCGTTAGCCAGGACAGTATCGACAGTTGCGCTTATTTTTGTCCTGATATTTCCGGTTGTCTGCGTTGAACCTTGACCGCTGAAATCATTATTGGATCCCATCTTTACATTCACATTTGGTAATGCCGTTTTATCCACTCCTCCGGAAAATCCAAAGCCGACATCACTCTTTCTTCCTGCATTGGTCTCAGAGTTATTAGAAGCCTGTGTGGATTCCAATACAATAATTGTTATTGCATCACCTTGTCTGTTTGCTTTCTGATCTGAGAAAAGAGACGCATATGCGTTTTGTCTCATATCCTGAGCATTCAGTGCCAATGTAAAAACTGCCGGTACGAGAAATATTATTAATCGTTTCATATCATTCTACCAGGGTTAAGTTGCTTTTATCTACTATTTTGGCTTTGTACAATTTGCTTCCGTTTGCGTATACACTAATTACATCCCCGACACAACCATCCTGCCGGGCAATTACATCCATCGAGACATCAACACCGGTCCCGCCGGTATGAAGAATTACTTTATCCCCCTTGCTCACTATCGGTGCCGGTTCAATCATCTCTTTGGAAAGTATTGTTCTTGCCTTCACTGAAGTTTTACTTCTGTAGTTAGAGAGATTAGCATCAATATTTACAGTCTTTCCATCGTACATAGCTACGTCTTCAATTGTCACCTCGAATAAATTCTGAGAGAGATTCTCTCCTCTTCGGATTTCATTTAAGGCTACCAGTACATTTTTATAAAGTTTTACACGAACAGTTAATAAAGCGTTGCTTGGCAAATTATCCAAATCATATACTGTAACCGGGATATAAAAATAATTTTTCGTTAGCCGTGATTGTTTTTCATAATTGATTTCAATACGTGAATAATTTTTGGGCTGCTGAACAATCTGATATTCATATTTAACGAAGCTGTTCAGTTTAGCCTCAAGGTAATTTTTCAACTTTGCATCAAGACTATCGCCATGGCCAATAAAAAATCCGATCAATATTGTTATCATTCCAAGCATACTTAATTAAGCTCTCTTAAGATTGTTTGCGATTGTCATCATTTCTTCAACTGTCTTAACAGTTTTAGAGTTTATTTCATAAGCGCGCTGAGCAGCTATCATTGAAATCATTTCTTCCACAATATCAACATTCGAAGACTCTAAAAATCCCTGATGAATTTCCCCGAATCCTTGACCACCCGGAGTACCAAGCATCGGTTGACCGGAGGCTTGTGTCTCGGAGTAAAGATTATCGCCAAGAGCAGAGAGACCGCCATTATTCATGAATCGGGCAAGCTCAATATTTCCGAGAACGGTCGCGCTTCCATCTAAAAGATTAGCCGCTACTGTACCGTCTTTTCCAACCGATAAAGTTGCGATATCTGAGTTTAAGGTTAATCCCGGCTCAAGAGTATAACCGCTTGTTGTAACCAATTTTCCATCTGCACTCACTTTAAAAGACCCATCGCGTGTGTATGCAAATGTACCGTCGCTCTTTCTTACCTGAAAAAATCCTTCACCCTGAATTGCCAGATCGAATTGATTATTTGTCGGTGTAACATCACCTTGTTTAAATATTTTTTGTGATGATGCCGGTTTAACTCCGTTACCAACCTGTATCATTGTTGTAGAAGTATCCTCAATACCCGGGGTTGAAGAGGTGAGAGGGTTGATATTAACCTCCTGATACATTAGGTCTTGAAACTCGGCTTTATTCTTTTTGAAACCGGTTGTATTTATGTTCGCTATATTATTAGAGATAACCTCGATATTGATTTGCTGCGCATACATACCTGTTGCCGCTGTTCTTAATGCACGTTCTGACATGATTTTCTCCTTTTATACTTTTCCGCTTTCGTTTGCCTGAGCTAAAGACTGATCGAGAGCAGCAATAATTTTTTGAGCTGATTCATATTCTTTGTTGAGCTGTATCATCGATTCCATTTCTTCAATGATATTCGTGTTAGCTCCTTCGAGATATCCCTGAGAAATGCCATAATCATTTTCAGGGACTGCAAAAGATTCCTGACCTTCTGTTATAAAGGTGGAATTACTCGATCTGAATAGTTGCCCCGCATCAGCGACATTCATAATTAAAAGTGTATCTACAGTTTTGTCACCTATTTTAATTTCTCCGGCCTTCGTAACCTCAATTTTAGAATCTTTATTCAACATCGTTTCTTCCAATGTAATTGGACCATTCTTACCCAGCACCTTATTGTCATTTACATCGGTTAAAAAGCCTTCATCGGATATTTTAAATTTTCCGTTACGTGTAAGTTCAACTTCATCCATTCCATTTTTAACAGCAAAAAATCCCTTGCCTGTAATTGCAAGATCAAGAGGGTTGGCAGTCTGAAGTATATCTCCCTGTTTCTGACTTGTGAGTTTTCTTGTTTCGGCATCACCCATCTTATTAATAACTTCAGAAAACGGAACTTCTCTTCTATATCCCGTTGTGTTTACATTTACCAGGTTGTTTGCTATTACTGCAATGTTTTTAACTTTGTACTCAAGACTTCTTGCTGCGGTATATATGCCTTTAATCATTTCATCCTCTCCTACATTTTTCCGATTTCAAATAATTTTAAGCGTGATGCAAGGAGTAATTCACCTTTTGCGATTCTTAATTCTTTAGCGAGATTAGATATATGACTTTCGGATGCATTAAAGATCGATTTATGATTCTTAAGTTTTTTCCGCTCGTCTTTAAGCTTTGAATTTTCTCTTGTGATAACTTTTTCTTCGCGGAGAATGGATATTTTATTTTTTAATGTGCGTGACGATCTTTTCTTAATTACATAAACCGTTCTGCGCACTACGAGACCGAGAATAATAAAAAATGATGCCGTTATAAATATTAGAATATGAAGCGGTAGCGACTTTACAAAATTCCGAATTGGATCATTCGAAATTGGAATAACAACTTTTTTGAGCGCTATACTGATTGCCGCTTCTGTAACAGGAATCACAGCTTGCTGCATCTGTTTTTCCCTAGCCTTCTCAATCTGCCGCTGAACTAAATTACTTATGCAGATAGAATCCTGCGCCATTTCAGTTACACACGAATCAATCGCTTCAGATTGAGCAAACAAAAGCGAAGTAGAAATTAGAATGACAAAGATTACATACTTCATAAATTCAAGTTCCTTCTCATTGGGAAGATTAAATGAATAATAGATCCTTTCAGGGGTAAAGAGTTGAATTCAGCGGTGCCTTCATTTTTTTTCATGAGTTCATGAATTAATTTAACGGTTACATTCGTTTTGCATTCTTTTGAATTATCAAAACCGGACAACTCTTCTGTAGTAAAAACGGAGAGCACAATTCTCTCTTTGATGTATTTGGTCTGAATAACAATCGCGCCCCCTTTTTTGGAATCGCTTTTAACGATCGAAAAGATACTTGCCAGAATTTGTTTAATGTCTTTAGGATCACTTAGAATCGGAGGCATGTTTTCTTCCAGATCAAGTTCACATTCAAGTCCAAGATTGTTAAGAGTTGCATTGCTCACATTTTTAAATTCGCGTACAACTTTATTTATTTCACAGGGCTGGCTTTTTTGTGTTTGCGGCTTGTTAAGCTCCGAAAATTTTACTAAACGTTTGGTGAGTTCACTGATTTTTTTTACCTGCTGTTTGATCTTGTCCGTCACTTCACCGTCAACATTAAATTCATTTTCGACTACGTTGGTATAGCTTAATATTACTTGAAGCGGTTCTCCGATCTCTTCCAAAATTCCTTCTGCAAGTTCTCCTATGGCGTAGGTGTCAAAATCATTGTTCATTTTAGACTGATAAACCTGAAGTTCCTGGTAAAGTTTGTTGATTGATTGTTTTTGTCTGAGTGTCATAATCATTGGAATGATCATACTGAGCAAAATTTGCACTGATTGATTTTCCAGCGAGTCTTCCTTAAGCTTTGAAACAGGGGTCAATAAAGAGAGTAACCCGTAATTGTCTTTTCTGTCATAGACCGGAAAAATTATCTGATTAAGTTTAGAACCATTGATGGTGAGCTTATTCAGATCCGGTATTATTGTGGCTTTCTTGGTCTCAAAGATCCAGTCCAGGATTCCGTCTTTATACGCTTTATTAACAGCCGTTACATGCAGCTGAGACGCATTAGAATTTAACGGTACTAAATTCCGGCGAGACTCATTGAAAAGAAATATTTCTACTTCCTTAGAAAATATAATCCGCTTCACAAATTCCTGAAAAAGAGAATTCAGATCTTTAACGCTGTCTACACTTTGAATTTTATTTTGGAACGAGTAAAGATTTTGAACAAAGAAAGAATATTTGTCCAGAAGATTCGAATTAATTCTGTGATTCTCGAAACTTATAAGTTTCAGATCTCCCTGCGCTTCAGAATTTTTTGTGAAATATTGAAGTGACTTATGAAATGATTCGTATTCAGAAGTTTTTTCTTTTATCAGTCTCAAATTAAGTACCTCAATGATTCAAGTTGTCCGACTAACGGCTCGCGGTAATTCTCAATAAATTTTCCAAGATCTGCAAGATCCTTGAAATGAAGAGTTGTCAGAATATGTTCATTCAGTTCAAGAGTGCCATCCCATTTTAGATCTCCCATTTGTAATTTTTGAGTCATATAATCTGCAAGATGAACAACCGATGAAAGAACCGGTGCATCTGCAGAAAGTTGCGGCGAATGATGGTTCTTAACAATGTTGCATATTAGTTCGGGTATGTTCCAGTTCTTTAACAGGATTTCGCCAACTGCCTGATGATCCATTCCGAGTGTTTCTTTTTCAGCTTCAAGGAATGGTGTGCCTTTACCAACAACGTCGTAAATGGTCACAAAATCTGAGTGCATAAATCTATGTACAACAGAAATCCCAAGATCATGTAGGAGTCCGGCCAGAAATACTTCACCGCTTTTTTCTAATCCCAGATCCATTGCAATTTTTTTGGAAATGGTTGCAGTAATGTATGAGTGCATCCAAAAATTCTTCTGATCGAGATACTGATCGCTTTTGTTTTTCATCGATTCCATCAAGGAAAGGGCGGAAACAATATTTCTGATTTCATCGTATCCTAAAATCATAATTGCAAACTCAATTGAAGCAACTCTTTTTGATAATCCGTAAAACGGAGAGTTTGCAATTGTCAACAGTTTGAGCACAACACCCTGATCTTTCGAAATTGCTTTTGCAAGAACGTGAGGGCTGGTATATTGATCGTTTAGAAGCTCAAGCACCTCGGTGAGTATTTTAGGAATTGGAGACAGCGTATTAACCTTTTTAAGAATTAATTCTGTTCTCTCGCATTTTTTTGTATAATCAATTGATAATGTTTCCATAACGCCCTATTGATTTATTGATTCAAGATGACTTTTAAATAAATATTCATAACCCGAGATGAAATCCTCGAGATATTGAGAACTTCCAAAACCAAGAATGTCAATTATATTCTCATCGAACACATATTCATTATCCCATTCAAACGCGCCGATATTCAAACGCTGGGTCATATAATCCGCAAGATGAACAAGTGAAGCCAGGACTCTTCCTTCTTTGGCGAGTGAAGGCTTATGATGATATAGAACCGCTTCGCCGATATAAGGAGGGAAATTCCACTTCTCAAGTAAGAACTCTCCTATATCCTGATGTGTAAAACCGAGTGTCGCTTCTTCAGCGTTGATGTGAGATATTTGATCTCTTTCCTTTGCCTGTAATACTTTTTTGAATTCCGGATTAATAAATCGTTGAAGTACAACAAGACCCAAATCATGAAGCAGTCCCGCCGTAAAAACTTCACCCGATTTCGGATAACGAAGATCATCTGCAATTCTTTTAGCAGCAGTCGCCGTTAAAAGAGAATGAACCCAGTAATTATTCTGATTCCAATCGGGTGTGTTTCTTGTTTTAAATACTTCAACAAGTGAAAGAGCAACCAGAATATTTCTAATATGCTCAAAGCCGATTATAACAACTGCAAACTCAATTGTTGAAACTCTTCTTGGTAAACCATAAAGAGGAGAATTTGCAACCGCAAGTATTTTTGCAACTATACCTTGATCTTGAGAAATCACTTTGCATAAATCTGTTGCGCTGGTTCTATCACTGTCAAGCATCACCGACACCTCTGTAATAATCTGTGGAACAGAAGGCAGAGAACCTATATTCAAGAGTTTTTTTCTTATGCTTTCCCGCAAGTCCGGATTTTTAACTTCAAGCATTATATTCAGCCAACTTAAGTTTGAGAGAATTGATAACTTTAGAATGAATTTGGGATACACGCGAGACCGTAACATTTAGAATCTGAGAAATTTCTTTGTAGTTCAATTCTTCATAATAATAGAGACTCAAAATCGTTCTTTCTCTTTCGCCAAGTTCTTTCATAAGATCAACAAGCCTTTGTTTAAGATCTTTCTTTTCAAGAATTGTATCAGGCTTCTCTGCGCCGCTTGGAATAATTTCCTGAACCTGCATTCCGTCATCATCACTAATTGTTTGGTTCAAGGAAACGCTTGAGAAGGAATAGCTTGTGCTGCTTTCGCCTTCAACTGTGTGTTCATATTTGTCGGTGTATTTGCGGAGTTCATCATAAATTTTACCGCGGATTCTTTGAATAGCATATGTCTCGAATTTGGTCCCGTAATCGGGATCAAACCGATCGATCGCTTCACTCAACCCTTCAATTCCAAACTGGAAGAAATCGCGACGGTCCAGAATTCCGTTTTGATTAAGATTGGTTTTGTGAATAACGTAATGAACAAGATTCAGATAAGTGAGTACAATCTGTTTCTTTAAATCCGTTGAAGGATTTTCTTTGTACGAGGACCAAAGGGTTGCATTACTCATTTTTCGATTTTCCTGCTAAGTTTTCTGAATAGTCGCTTAATTTATTGAGCGAGTTTCTGTTAATTGCTTTGATGATTCCGATTACTATTATGCTGAGCATTGAGGTTACTATGATAAAGATGACGAAAGAATTAAGAAGGATTTTTTCCATTGTCATTCCTCTTTGGGTGAAATAGATCACCGAAAAGAAGAAGATCAGTAAACCGCTTTGAAGAATTATCTTGTTCATCGTTTCCACTTTTTTGATACTAAAGTTGCAAACACTATACCATAGCACTGTTTCTGGCAGAGTAGTATAAACATTCAATTTTGCTTGATTTATGTGGGGAAATTTGAGGATACTTATTTAGACTGGTTATTATTAGCCATTTGTGTGATAGTAATGAACCGCATTACGTTCTGATAAATTCCATCGGCCGCAATTGACGTTGGATCGTAATCCAGAAGCAATTCCTGATTCACTATTGATTTGTGCGCGGCTCCGTCTTGATTTATTATTCCGAGTAATTCGATATGCATTTTCAGGAAATGATTCACCGCTGTTGAAAGTTTTATGAATGCATTCTCCCCCTCGTCGGAATCACTGCACTTGTTTATTACAACAAATCTTTCCGCTTCCGATTCATTTTCGGCTAATAGTTTAATCACAACATAAGCATCCATTACCGCTGTCGGTTCGGGAGAAGTAACAATTATATTGTAATCTGATTTCATAAGCTGATAAAGAACCAGCATATCGGCACCCCCAGATGAATCTAAGATTATATAATCATAACGATGCTGAATTTTTGTAAGGACAATAAAGAAGTAATCTATTATTTCCCTGCTTACGCGGGGATAGTCGTTCCTGCCGGAATCGCCGAAGATCAAATCGAGGTTCGTAGAATAATTGAAAACTATGTCATCTAGAGTTTCTGTCTGCTCGAAGAAGTTGGAAATTGTTTTAGCTGAGGTCTGATTTAGCAGTATGTTCAGGTTGGAAAAATTAAGATCAAAATCCACAAGCAGCACTTTTTTATTCAGGCGTGAGAGCTGATATGCGAAGTTGGCAGAGAAAAATGTTTTTCCTGTACCACCTTTGCCCGAGCATACGGAAATGATTTTAGAATTGGAATTTCTATTTTCTCTTTCCGCAAGTCTATTGAGCTCAATCAGTCTTGATGCTTGCTCATTCATTTATATAACTTACCTGTAAAAACCAGATTTGCCAGGAATGATGGATTAACCGAAACGATATCATCCGGAATGACCTGACCGTTGGTTAAAAACATGACCGGTATATTATGATTTACCGCGAGATTCATAATATTGCCGTAAGAAACCGCTTCATCAACTTTTGAAAAAATAACCGAACTGTATTTTGTACCCTTAAATTTTTCCGCTACATCGTTGAGTGTTCGAGCAGAACTTGTTGCGCTGACAACAAGAACAGTTTCATCTACCTGCGCAGCCTGTAAATGCATTTCGATGGATTCTAAACTTTTCTTGCTTTTCTGACTACGTCCGACTGTATCGATAAAAATCAAATCCTTATTCTTGAATTTTTTTATGAGCTTAGGAATCTCTTCCGGCTCATATGCTACTGCCATTTCTATATCGCTGATCTCAGAGAAAATTCTTAATTGATCTATAGCGCCAAGACGGTACGTGTCAATCGAGATCAACCCCACATTCAGTTTATGAATGATCTTGGAAATTACTGCGAGCTTTGCAATACAAGTAGTTTTTCCTACTCCGGTTGGACCAACAAGCGCAATTTTATGTGTTTTGTTCTTGTCGACCTTAAACATAGTAGTTGGAATCATCGACTCCATTGTTGAGAGCAAATAATTTTCCAGCCCCGACTCATCCACAAACCCGGAGGAGTTGGATAAATGTTTAACAAGCGTGGAAATTATATTTTTTTGCACTTCATGCATTTGCAGTGTTTCTGCAATTTCAGTTATCTCTCTTTCAAAAGTTTTTACCGATGAAGCGGCACGGTAGTTTTTATTCTTCCGTTCATCTGAAAGAAGCGGAATTTCCGTTTTAGGAAATATTCTTTTTGTGAGTGAGTCAAGTTCAGATTGGTAACTTTCTGCAGTTGCCTGCTTTGTTCCGGTCTGATTTGATTCGGTTGGTTTTGCAGGCTGATCAACACCGGCAGTAATTTCATACATCTTTTTCATATCAAATCGTTTATCACCCTCTAAGACACGTGTACCCAGTATAATTGCATCCACTCCCAATTCACGTTTCATCTGCTGCGTGGCTTCTTTCAATGAAGGGGCGATAAATTTTTTAATTTGCATTTTGTACCTCTAACTTTCCAATAAATTCTAATTCTATATTTGCGGGTAGTTCCGAATAAGATAAAACTGTTAATTCCGGGAAACTGCTGCTGACCAATCGATAAAAATAGGGACGAATTGTTGCAGAGGTTATTAAAACCGGCAAATAACCAAGTTTGTTAAAATTCTCCATCATCTGTTGAAGCTGTAAATTAAGCTCCCTTAAAACACCTGGGTTTAAGCCTAATGTTACAACACTGTCTTTCTGCGCCTGTAAAGATCTGCTGATTGTTGATTCCAGACTTTCGCTCAATGCAGCTACATGAATAATTCCATTCGGATCTGCATAAATAGACGCTATAGTACCACCAATAGTATGTCTAACATATTCGGTAAGCACATCAACATTCTTTGTTGTTTTTGAGTAATCAATTAGTGCTTCCAAAATCTGAACAAAATCTTTGATTGGGATATTTTCTTTCAAAAGATTCTGTAATACTTTTTGAATGGTTCCAAGATTAAGCACCTCGGGGTTTATCTCATCAACCACAGCCGGGTAATCTTTCTTGATGTTTTCTAAAAGTTGCTTTACTTCCTGTCTCGAAATAATCTTATCAAAATTCTTCTTTAGTACTTCCTGAAGATGTGTGGATAAGACAGAGATACTATCAACGACAGTGTAGCCCAGCATCTCGGCCCTTTCTTTTTCCTCGTTGGTAATCCAGAAACTTTGCAAACCGAACGCGGGGTCTGTTGTCTGTATTCCGTTAAGACCTTCTCCTATATTGCCTGGATTCATGGCAAGAAGTCTATCCGGGAATATCTCGTTAGTGGAAATAATATTTCCCTTAATCTTTATTATATACTCGCTTGGTGATAGCTGCAGATTATCGCGCACTCTTACAGGCGGAATTAAAACACCATATTCAAGTGCAATTAATTTACGTGTGGAAGATATTTTCTGGAATAGATTACCGCCCTGCTTTTCATCTACCAGACTTATCAATCCGTAACCGATCTCAACTTCAATCGGGTCTACCTGCAGATACTGTTCAAATTTTTCTTCACTTGGTTCTGCAATTAATAATTCCTCTTCAACTTTTGTTACCGGAATTGCCTGTTTGTTTTTCTTAGTAATGTAGGAACTTGTTCCCAAAAGAATACTAAGCATAAGAAACGGAATTGCCGGCATTCCCGGAATTAGAGCAAATAAAAAAACTGCGCCGCTTACTGTTCCAAGAACTCTGGGATTTGAAAAGAGCTGTGTCTTCATTTGAAAATCTAATGAAGTACCAGCCGCGCTTCGTGTTACAACAAGGCCAGCCGCTATTGAAATGATTAGTGCGGGAATTTGTGATACTAATCCGTCACCAATAGTCAGAATTGAATATGTTTGGATAGCATCTGTAAATGTTAGGCCTCTTTGAGCAACACCTATAATAAAGCCGCCAAGAAGGTTTATTCCATTTATAATCAAACCCGCAATTGCATCGCCTTTTACAAATTTGCTGGCACCATCCATAGCTCCGTAAAATTCAGCTTCACGGCTGATAGTTTCTCTTCTCTTGCGTGCATCGGCTTCATTAATAAGACCCGTATTCAAGTCGGCATCAATTGCCATCTGCTTACCAGGCATTGCATCAAGTGTGAAACGCGCCGCGACTTCGGAAATTCTTCCGGATCCTTTGACAATTACTATAAACTGAATGACAACCAGAATTACGAAGACGATAAAACCTACAACATAATTTCCACCGACAACAAAGGTGCCGAAAGATTCTATAACTTTTCCGGCATAACCATCAATCAGCACCAAACGTGTTGAACTGATATTGAGGCCAAGGCGGAAAAGTGTAGTTACCAAGAGCAATCCAGGAAACACAGAAATATCAAGCGGAGATTGAATATAAAGCGAAACGATCAACACCAAAACCGATATTGTAATATTCAATGCAAGCAAAAAATCCAGCATTGATGCCGGCAGCGGAATTAACAGCAAACCAAGCATCATTATGAGACCAAATCCTAAAAATATATCGCTATTTCTACCGAAGGCTTTCATCACCTTACACTATGCTCCTTTTCTTCTTCAGTTTTTTCATCTGAAAGATATAAGCAAGTATTTGTGCAACTGCCTTAAATAATTTTGTAGGAATTTCTTCTCCAACTTCAACAGATTTATAAAGTGCACGGGCAAGTTCTTTGTCTTCATAGAGAGGAACATTGTTTTCAGATGCAATTTTTTTGATGCGCTGAGCCAGTTCATCCATTCCTTTTGCAACAACTTTAGGCGCATTGTCTTTATTCAATTCATATTTGATCGCAATTGCAAAGTGTGTAGGATTCGTTACCACAACATCGGCAGTCGGAACATCTTTCATCATTCTTTTACGCGCCATGGTCAGCATTTGCTTGCGTATTCTGGATTTAATGTGCGGATCACCTTCACTCTGCTTGTACTCTTCCTTAACTTCCTGTTTAGACATCATCATTTCTTTTTTGAATTTGAATTTCTGGAACGTGAAATCAACAGCAGCTATAGCGACAAAGAAGAGGGCAATTTTCCAAATGAGAGCGAATGCGGAGTCCAACATGAACTTTACAATTTCTTCGACACTGAGCTCTATAAGAAGTGTTGTATCCTGAATTAATTTTGAAATGATGAAGTAAGTAAATAATCCGATAATAAATAATTTTACAATTGATTTAGCTATTTCAACTATTGAACTGGGGGAAAAGAAAATTCTTTTAATTCCTGCAATAGGATTAAAGCGGCCAAGATTCGGTTTGAATACCTGTGTCTTGAACTTAAAACCAACCTGGGCAATGTTTGCTACAAGCGCAATTGCCATTATTCCGAACAGTACCGGCGCGAGAAGCGTTAAAAGGAAGAGCACCCACTTAAACATATAGGTCTGAATAATTGTTTTGTTGAGTTCAAATTTTTCGAGCGATCCCAACATCTCAATTGTGAAATCGGAAATTTTCTCTCCGAGAAATCCTTTCATCAGATAAATTATAATCAACCCGCTGCCGAAAACTGCCAGCGAATTTATCTCGGTACTTTTAGCAACCTGACCTTTATCTCGGGCATCGTCAAGCTTTTTCCCGGTGGGCTGCTCACTCTTCTCTTGTCCGTCTTGATCAGCCATCTTTAAACGCCCATCGTTTTAATAATTTCTGTTAGTTGCGATTCATAATTCTGAAGTAAGTTTTTAATAGCGAAAACATAAATTGGCGCCAAAGCAGATAGGAATACCAGCCCAATTGCAATTTTTGCCGGCTGTGTTATAAAGAATACCTGAATATTCGGAATTACACGGGCAATGATACCTTCGGCAATATGAATTAAAAAGAAGGAAACCAGAACGGGTGATGCTATCTTCAATGCAATTGTGAAAACTGCAAATGAGTATTTAATAATCATCTGAAGAACGGGCAACGTCACCGAAAATTTTGCTAATGGAATTACATCAAATGAGGCGACAATTGCGCCAATGATGTAATGATGCCCGTTAATAAGTATAAAAATCATTATTGAGACATAATAAATCACTTCACCAACCACGTTATTACTTGTCTCCTGCATCGGATTCATTACTTCTGCCATCATCAATCCCATATCAAAACCAATTAAAGTACCTGCAAATGAAATTCCATAAAAAATAAAATTGAGCATGTAACCCATTATAAAACCTATCAGGATTTCACGGGCTCCGTTAATCGCCATTGAGACAAGGTTTAACTCAACAATAACTTTGCTTTTATCGATTGTTAAAAAAACTATATACGCAAGAACCAATGCAATGAAAATTTTAGCCAATACGGGAAAAGCAGTGTGCGAGAGAACAGGGGCTGTTACAATCATCGAGATGATGCGGAGGAAAATTAAGAGCACAATCACAAAATCGCCGATCAGGAGTTCTGTCATCGCAGCACATGCTGGAACATTGTGAACATTCTGACAGTAAAGGCAACCATTTTATCAATCATCCATGGCAGCATAAAAATTATAACCAGTGCAGCTGCAATTAATTTGGGAACAAATGTCAAAGTCATTTCTTGAATTGAAGTAGCCGCCTGGAATACCGAGATAAAAATTCCGACAATAAGCGATACTCCCAGAACCGGAAGAAGGATTAAAAATGTTGTCCAGAATGTTTCCTTCAAGACTTCAATGATAATTTCTTCTGTCATTTACGCAAAGCTCCTTACTAAAGAACCAATAATCAGATTCCAGCCGTCAACAAGAATGAATAACAATATTTTAAATGGAAGCGAGATCATCATCGGAGGCATCATCATCATACCCATTGCCATCAGAATACTTGATACAATCATATCAACCATTATAAATGGAATGAAAAGGAAGAATCCCATTATAAAGCCTGCACGCAATTCACTAAGCACAAATGATGGAATTAAGATGTAGGTCGGAATATCGTTTCTGTTGGCAGGTCTTGCCTGATTGGACAGCCCTATAAAAAGCTCCATATCCTGATCGCGTGTTTGCTTAAACATAAACTGGCGGATCGGTTCAATTCCTTTGTTGTAGGCCTCTTCAACATTAATTTGATTTGCCATGAGAGGTTTGAGAGCTTCATTGTTTACCTTATTCCACGTAGGGGCCATGATAAAAAAAGTAATAAAGAGTGCCACTCCAGCCAGGAGTTGGGAGGGCGGCATTTGCTGAGTCCCGAGGGCACTCTTTAAAAAATGAAATACAATTATAATTCTCAAATATGCTGTTGTCATAATAACTAATGACGGCGCTAATGAAAGAACCGTCATCAGTAAAAGAATTTGAAGAGTAACAGAGACATCACTTCCGGACTGTGCAGTGCCTACATCCAAACTGACTTTAGGAAATGGGAATGTGGTTGATTTCTGCTGCGCAAATGTATCTGTAACTAAAAAGAGTAATGTTATAGTAAGAACAGCGAGGAATAATTTCTTGTTCATTTTATTCCCAGATTCTGCTTGAAGATATCTACAAAATTTGGTTTGGCATCTTTTCCAATCGCTTCTGATTCCTGGAAAGAATCGTAATCCAGTTCTTTCAGAAGTGTGATGTTGTTTTCGCTGATTCCGAGAACGAGGAGTTTATCCTGAATACGGATGAGCGATAAATATTTTTTGGGAAGTATTAATTGATTGTAAACAACATCTACATTTGCGGAGCGCATCTTCTTTCCGCCAAGCGAAAAAGAATATTTTCTAACGAGGAACAGCACTCCAAACAGAAGTCCAAAAATCAGTATAAGAGGGATCAGCGATTTTACAATATCTAAAAATCCCATTAGTTGATATCCTTTACTCTGTTTGCCGGATCAACGAGACTTGTAATTCTTATTCCGAAATGTTTATCGATTACCACTACCTCACCCTCGGCAATTTTTTTGTTGTTCACAAAAACATCAACCGGTTCGCTTGCAAGTTTATCCAGTTCAATTACATAACCGCGTTCAAGCTCCAGAATATCTTTTATCTGCATCTGAGTTCTGCCCAATTCTATATAAATGTTCATCGGCAGATCTTTAAGGAAATGCAGTTTTTCGTTTGAGCCTGCATTCGACCTGGTCGAGTCGTCAAATTCTTCGAATTGCGCCAAAGAAGTGCTTATTGGAGCTGATGCTGAATCTGGAGTATTGGTTAAATCATTTGGTTCGTTTGTTAAGTTATCCATGAATTCCTCAGGAAGATTTTGGTTCATCGATTACTCTTTTAGTAATCTTTATTGCTTTATGATTATTGGCAGTCCCGACTCTTCCGGAAAAGAGAACCTGGCTGCCTGTTCTAATTTGCTGATCATCAGATAATTTTGTTTCAAGGCGGACAATATCACCCACCTGCATTTCCAGTAACTCTTTAATGGAAAGTTTCGTTCTTCCGAATTCAACATTAAGCGGAAGAAGTGTTTTTGAAAGATGGTTTTCAACTACTTCTTTTGCCGAAATACCGAAATATTTTGTTGCTCTGATTGATGAAAGCTTCGTTGTTGATAATTTTGCAAGTATGTTATCGAATGCAAAAGTTGCAAAACAGATGTTCATTAAATATGATTGTTCGCCGATCAGTATTTCGAAGGAGATGAGTAATACAGATTCACTTTGTGATGTGATCTGAGCAAAATCGATATCCGGTTCAAAACGATCAAGGTTAAATTCAAAATTATCCACCGTCTGCCATGCTTTGCGTAAATCCTGCATAATTCTTTCAACAACCACACGCAGAACTCTCTGTTCAATTGGTGTGATAACTTTTGTCTGCTTCGTTCCAAGTCCGTTTCCGCCAAGAAGTTTGTCAACTAGCGAAAGAGCAAGATCGTTATTGAGTTCAAGAATTCCTTTAACGTCGGTATTCCTGATATCAAAAGTAAAAAGACATGCCGGATTAGCAACAGAAAGAACGTACTCCGAATAATAAATCTGATCTACCGAAGTCACATTTATATTCACAACTGTCTGAAGTTTTGTTACAAGGAACGAACTGAAACTTTCAGAAAAATTTTCGAAGAAGCTTCGTAGAATTCGAAGTTGGTTCTTTGAAATTCTATTTGGCAAACGAAAATCGAAAAGTACAGCCTCTCTTTCATGACTGGTTTCAATCTTCTGCTCAGTTCCGCTCTTAATATTATTAAGAAGCTGATCGATCTCTTGTTGTGATAGTATCTCAGGCATGGCTATTGTAAAATGTATTTACTGAAATAAATAGTGTTTATTTTAACTTTCGGCATTATTGTCGAAAGACGTTTGATAATTTCTGTTCTAAGAGTATCCCGGTACACTATGTTACTTAGCCGTGCTACCTCTTTGCTGCTCATGATGGATATAACCGCATCCTTAAGAAGAAACTCCTTCGATTTAAGTTCCTGATGTTCTTCTTGAGTAGAAACATCAAACCCGAGCGAAGATAATAGCAATCTTTTGCCATCAGTATTCGCCGGGTTAATAATTAGATCCTCTACCATGTAAACAAATTTTCCGAGTTCCTGGGAATTAGCTTTCGGTTTCTCTGCTTCTTTTTTGTTTTCAGCAAGAGTAGTCTCAGTAGAAGGATGGGTAGCTTGAATCTTGTTCAGTAATACATTGGCTGTGATAAAATAAACAACAACCAATTGAACGATGAAGATTGGGATTCCGAACAATAACACTTTAATGTTTAGTCCTTTTCCTTTTTCCTTTGGTAAGGAGGTATCTTCTACTTTTGTTTCGGGTGTTTCTTCTTTTGTCTTTTCCATAGTGGCAGATAATTTTCAATTGCTATGCCATTGAAATTTTAGCGATTATCGATGTTTGAGGGGAGGTAGAGTTCCATGTTTGGCTAATATTCATCAGTTGGATTCATCCCCACATCCTAACTCACTGAATGCATATTATCGCTGGAGTATTGACCTTTAAATACGTGTTTATGAGAGGAAGATTTTAGATTATAAGAAGTCTGAGACCGTGAATAAATTTCGGTTCTTTCTAGATCTAAATGAGACCCCTTAAAAATTTAATTTTGTCATATTGACAAATAAAATGATTGATGGATCAAAAAGAAATGGGGCTGAAGAAAAAGTTTTCTCCGTAGGAGTCCTTCGGACAAAATTATACGGTTCTAACTTTTTCCACAGCCCACTTTGTGATCTGCTCTATAACGTTAAGAAAAATTATCTAATCAAATTTGTTATCTCTTGAAGTAAACTATCTGCCGTTGTTACAACACGGGCGTTTGCTTGGAATCCTCTCTGAGACACAATCATTCTCGTAAACTCTTCGGATAAATCCACATTTGATTGTTCAAGTGCACCGGATTGAATTGTTGTAACTGAGTTTTCACCGGGAACGTCAATTCTAGGATCGCCCGCGTTTGCAGCAACGTTGTACATATTATCGCCGACGCTTACAAGACCATTCAAGTTCTTAAATGTAGCAACCATTATCTGAGCAAGATTTCTTGAATTACCATTTGAAAAGATACCGATAATGTTTCCGTATTGATCGATATTAAGATTTGAAAGAGCTGCAGACGCAGCGCCATTTTGTGATAATGCTGCAACTTGTGATGTTAAGTTAGTCTGAGTAACACCGGCTGTGCCTGTACCAAAATCAAGGTCGATTATTTGCGCTTCCGCACCGCTTGCCGGTGTAAAAGTAATCTGTGGAACCGGAGGTGTTGATGTAACCTGATTGCCTGCCTGCCATAAACTCTGAATCTGGCCGTTAGGATCGAATATTGCTTCACCATAAGCGTTTGAACCCAAATCTCCACTCGCGCCGGGAATTGTTGCTTTCCAGCTCCATCTGTTATTATCTAGATGTTCAAATTTTAGTGATAGTGTATGTGAATTACCTAATGAATCGAATATTGTTACTGCGCCTAATACGGGTTCCGCTGTTTCTCCCTTATCAAGTCTTGTTACCACGTTGTTATCTGCAACCAAATTGTTAAGTGAAGAGAAATTTAGTTTGTAATCAATTTTATTAACATCCTCAGTAACATTAATTTGAGCTGTGGTGGAAGCGCCGGTTGTTGCATCAAATGATAATAGTTGTGTACCGGGGGCAATTGCAGCACCGGTTGGGTCACCATTATTATCAAGTGCGAAAATAGCGTAATTATAAGTCCATGCACCAATTGCCGGTACAACAGCCGTAGCCTCCGTATACCAGCTTCTTAATTGCATTGCCTGTCCGTCTTTATTATAAATTGTGCTTGCATTATATGTGAGAGGATTTGCGGCATTATATGCGGCACCCGGAAAAGTAGCTGCAGCAGCAGGACTCTCACGTTTTAAGTTTCCTACTAATTCAACGGTATCTGTTCTGATCGTTGTTGAACTACTTTGCAAGTTGCCACCCCATTGTGCAAGAGTAGTTTTAACGGCAGGTAAGCGCAAATTTTTATCAATCACAACATCCTGCAATGTTGTACCGGCAGGTATTTCTCCCAATCCATTTGCTACTTTACCTTGAACAACCGCACCGTTTTGTGGATTTACTAATTTACCATCTGCGTCAAATATGAAAGCACCGGCTCTTGAATACAATTGCTGACCATTACTCTTCAGAATGAACAAGCCTTGTCCCTGCAATGCAAGATCTGTTGTAATTCCGGTTCTTTCAAATGTACCCTGATTCCAGTTTCTGTCAATTGAATTAATCTTCATACCAAGGCCAATTTGGAAACTGTTGGTACCGCCGCTTGTTGCTGATGGATTTGTACCTGCTTTTACAAACTGATTGAAAGTATCGCTGAATGTAACGCGCGATCCTTTAAATCCGATTGTGTTGACGTTGGCAATGTTATTACCAATTACATCCATTGTTGCTTGATTGTTGCGTAAACCAGATACACCTGCGAAAAGAGAATTTAGAAGTGCCATTTGTAACCTCCGTTGTGCGATTCAGCTTCAATCAGTCCGCCGAATCTGAGAGCGTCCTTGGAAGGTCCCGCTCAGTTATGTTAAAGTTATTTAATTAATTTGCAAACACTACACTGTCTATATTGGTAAAGACATTTTCATTCGATTCAGCAACTTCCATTGCTGTTACTACTGTTTTGTTAGGAATATTAACGATGAACGCTGTTTTATCCATCATTACCAACGAATCCTTTGAGCCTTTTGCCTCTGCTTTGTCAACTGCGTTTTGAATTCTGGAAAGATCATTATCGCTAAGCTGAATATTTCTGGCTTCAAGACGTTTCAAAGCGTGATTTGAAAATTTGACTTTCTCAAGTTCCTCTTTAAAAATTGCATCGAAACTTGAGGCCGCTTCTCTTCCAATTTTTTTAGAAGCAACTTCACTGTTTCCTACAATCGGAATAAATGGAACGGAGATACCGTTAATTTCTGCCATTATTTTCCACCTCCCGTGGTTTGTGGATTAAGTACTTCGGCGATATCAGAGATTGAGTATTCCGCACCGCCGACAATAAGAACTGTTCCTTGATCAGTAAAACGAACACCATCTAACATTCCAATTTTGAAAAGATCCATACTCATTTTATCGCCACTATTATTCATTGCATCAACTACGAATTTGTAATTACCATTCGGTAATTTGTTACCATTATTATCGGTTAAATTCCAGGAAAGTTTACTGTTTCCGGAATTCGTCGGTACTCCATCAATTGTCCTTACAAGCGAACCGCTTTCATTATAAATTTTTATCTGCGCAGTTTTGGCTTCAACTGGAAGGTTGTAACCGAGCACAATGTTTTCCTGTCCCCTCAATTGAAGATCTCCGCCATTGATCTTTACTTCTTTCCCTATCAATCCGGTAATAAGTGTATTATTAATTGACTGAGTAAGAACTGCATTGGCATCGATGCTTTGTTTCATATATGAGTTCAGATTACTTAACTGTTCGAGAGAACTGAACTGGGCAAGCTGCGCCGAAAACTGAGTTCCATCCATCGGACTAAGAGGGTCCTGATTTTTTAATTGTGAAATCATCAGCTTCATGAAATCATCTTTACCTAGAGAAGCTTTACCCTGTGCTGTTGCTGCTGTGTTAACGGAACTACTGCTAATTGGATCTACCATTTTTCACCTATGCTAAAAATTCGTATGTATTATAACCAAATGATTTTTGCGCCGGACGCGTTTGGTCTTCCACTTCTTTTACTTTACCGACTTTTTCTCCCATTTTTTTGCGTGGAGAAAACGCCTTCGAAAATTTTTGCTCGGATTCTGTCAAACTTATATTCACACTGCTCAATTGAATTCCTGAAGACTGTAAATTTTGTTTAAGTTGTTCTACATTGGATTGAATGAATTGTTTTACCTGTTCATTTTCGACTTCGATGCGCGTAACAATTTTGTTCTCAGCCAATTCAACAATAAGTTTTACCTTTCCTAAGTTCTCCGGTGTCAACTGGAATGTCATACTCTGCTTTTCACCGTTTTGAAGAATCTTGGTGAATTCCGGAATTATTTCCTGAGTATTAATTGTTTTTGGTGCTTCCTGAGTAGTTTTCAATTCAGTATTTATCTTAAAGATTTCGGGATTATTACTTTTTACCGGCTCTGCGGCTTGTAAAATGTTTTTGAAGCCTTCATTTGATTTATGCTTCTCAGAATTTTTTCCGTCAGATGTTTTTTTCTCGGCATTAACAACAGTTTCTTCATTCTCTTTGGTATAATCGCCTGAAGCTGATTTTGTGCCTTCGTTCTCTTTTACATTCTTAATAGTTTCATCTTTTCCTGATGCTCTTTTCAGATCGACACCCAATAATTTTCCATTCAGCTCTGTGAATTGACTTTTTTTATCATTGGTTTCGACATTGTTCGCCGACTGCTCGGGAATTTGTGCGGAAGGAGTCTTTGAGCTCAATTCATATTTTAAGGGAGTATCGCTTTCGATGGACTTCTTGAATCCAGCATTAACTAGTTTAGTGCCTTTGTTTTCATTTACATTCTTAATAGTTTCGTCTTTTCCTAATGCTCTTTTCAGATCGACACCCAATAATTTTCCATTCAGCTCTGCGAACTGACTTTTTTTATCATTGGTTTCGATATTGTTCGCCGACTGCTCGGGAATTTGTGCGGAAAGAGTCTTTGAGCTCAATTCATGTTTTAAGGGGGTATCACTTTCGAGGGACTTCTTGAATTCAACATTAACCAGCTTGCCCTTCAATTCGTTCAAAAGCAATTTTGCGCTTTGTACATCCTCTTGCCTTTCAGTAGGCTTGGAGAAAGTTTCCTGAGTAGAAATATTTTTTGTTGATTCAGATATATTCTTATCTGCATTGGTATCAACACTTAATTGCGCTGATAAATTTTTGGTTAATCTGAATTTTGCATCGGAAATTTCTGAATCATCCTGAGTTACTCCCGATAACAGACTTGAATCAAAAGATACTTTTTCTGCTTTCTGCTGAACAGCAGCACCGGTACTACTCGAAATAACGCTTGGTTTGTAAGCGATCTCAATTATTTCGGTTTTGTAAACATTTCCATAACCGGTTATATTGAATCCGAATGACTTTAAAGATATTTCCGGATTTATTGCTGCTGGCTGAATCCCCTTGGGTAATTGTTCGGCACCCTCAGATGGTGGTAATAGATACTCGGCTGGTGTATTCTCTGTTAATTTTATAATTGTTTGACTGGTTTCTTCGCTCGTAATTTCATTTGAAAAATTGGTTGATGCATCAACTAGTTTCTTCCCTTCCACCATAAAATCGGAGGCAAGTTTTTCTAAATTAATTTTTGTCTCAAAATTGTCTTCCGGCAATTCATAAATATTAATGTTCACTTTTCCGAACTCGCTTTTAAAAGAAAGCGAAAGGGACTTGTTATTCGAAATGAAACTAAGTATGGAATGCAATATCGCTTCAACATTTAATGCAACAGTATCGGTCTCAACATCTCCGTTGGTTTCACTTTGAGGAAGGGAGGGTGTTTTTCCATCGCCGCTTAAATCCGCAATTACATTTGTTAATTCTTGAGTACCGCCCTCACTTAAAGCGAATGGCATTTTAATGTCAGCGCTATAATTTATATTTATACTTACAATCAATCCTTTAAGAAAATCTTCCATTCCACTCGCTGAAAGAAGGAATTGCTCCTTTTTAATAACAACAGGATTCAGATCGATTTTTGATTCTGAGATATTGATTGGCTCTTGCGAATTGGCGGTGAATGAATTAATAAAATCACTCAGCGTTTTTAATTTAATATCACTACACTCTATCACATTGGCAGGAAGAGGTATTACTTCTTTTGTAACCGGATTAGGATCAATCAGGTCTGTTCCGGATTTTTGTTGTATACCGTTCTCCTTTTCGTAAACTTTCATTATATCTGAAAACATAAAGGTGGAAAACGCATTTTTCCCACTGCTCGAATTAACTGATTGACTGCCGGTTGAAAGCTTATCCAGGAAAAATGTGTTGAAGTTCATTGTACAGCACTTATGATTCGTGTAGCCGTCTCAGGCCTAAATTCAGCTAATATTTCTGCTGCTTTTTTCTTTTTCATAGTTAAGAGCAAATCTCTTGCAATATTATCGGAGTAACCCAGAATTATTTTAGCGGCTTTCCGTGTATCCATCGATTCATACAATTTTGCAGTGTTTTTTACCCATGCTTTATGAAGACTATCCCGCTTTGCGAAACTCTTATCTACCTGTTCAACTTTGATCGGTTTTGCTTGTGCCGGTGGTGTTTTTTTCAGTGGCGGCTTAATTACCTCCGCTATGTTGGTACTAACAATTTTTGCCGCGATAGAATCTTTTAAGCTAACTGCTGCTAACTTAATTTGCGTTGAATCGATTTTCTGTTCAACAATATCCTGAGGTGTTACATTCACCATTGTCGAATCTTTTAGCTGAACTTTGGTACTGTCGTTTTGACCGGACTTTTTTATTTCCGCTTTCTTTTGTGCTGAAGGCGTAAAATCGAAGACAAAAATATTTGTATATGTAGAATTTAGAAAAATCAGTAATCCTGTAACCAGAACAAATGCCAGCAGAAATGAAGCGATATAAATAATTTTTTCTTTCACTTTAATTCCCCAATATAATTTCTAATTGCTATCTCATTTAAGTCCTTAAGTTCCTGTCTGCGTTCTTCAATTGTAAAATTCTCAAGCTGATTTTCCTTAAGTATCTCAAAAGCTCTTACTTCTTTTTTCTTCTCTATAAGTTCAAGTTGTTTTTCTTCTTTCTTCAACCTTAGTTGTTCAATCTTTCTTTCTATCATCTGAATTTGTCTCTCTAACAGCGAATCGTACATTTTAGCGCTTTGGAATTCCGAAACTTTTAATGACCGCTCAATCATTTCTCGCTGGGTTTTAATTCTTTCTTCGAAAATGATTTCGAGCTGTGATTTTAAATTACTTGTCTCTCTGTTAATTAAGGAAATATCCTCTTTGATTTTCTTCTCGAAAATTTCCTTGGCATTTAATATTGAGGCGAAACGGTAATTGAATTTTGACATTACTTTCTCACACTATTGACGCTTCTATGATATTGTTTAAACGCTCAACCGAATCATCATACAAAGCTTTTTCAAAAATATCCTGCTTAAGGTAACTTTGTAACTGAGAAATTTTGGAGAGTGCGTGATCAATCTGAGGATTACTTCCTCTTACGTATGCGCCGATATTGATCATGTCCTCCGCTTCTTTATATGTTGCAATAATTTCATTGAATCTCATTGACCGCTGGTAATGATCCTGATCTATAATATCCGGCATAACTCTGCTTACACTTTGCAATGTATCGATGGCAGGATACTGTCCTCGATTTGCCAGCTTACGGGAAAGAACAATATGTCCATCAAGAATCGAACGTACAGCATCGGCAATCGGTTCGGTCATATCATCACCATCAACCAGCACTGTATAAAGTCCGGTAATCGATCCTTTCTCAGTATTGCCGGCACGTTCAAGAAGTTTTGGAAGCAGAGAAAAAACTGATGGCGTATAACCCTTAGTTGTCGGCGGTTCTCCGATTGTTAATCCGATCTCACGTTGAGCCATTGCAAAACGTGTAACGGAATCCATCATGAAGAGAACATTCATTCCCAGATCGCGGAAATATTCCGCAATGGTTGTTCCGATATAAGCACCCTTCATTCTTATTAGTGGTGATTTATCGCTCGTTGCGACAACTACAACTGATCTTTGCAGACCTTCTTCACCAAGATCCCGCTCTATGAATTCTCTAACTTCTCTTCCACGCTCACCTATAAGTGCAATTACGTTTACATCTGCGCTAGTATTCCTCGCAATCATTCCGAGCAGAACACTTTTGCCGACACCGCTTCCTGCAAAGATGCCCGCACGCTGTCCTTTGCCGGTGGTTAATAATCCGTCAATAGCTCTTACTCCGGTTTGGATTGGGGAAGAAATTCTTTTTCTTTCAAGTGGATTTGGCGGCTCTCTGTAACATTCTCGGAAAGATGAATAATCTATTTCTCCTTTACCGTCAATTGGATTTCCGAGTCCATCAATAACTCTTCCCAGAAGACCTTTTCCTAGTCCAACAGAAAAACTTTTCCCGGATGCTTTAATTTCGCATGCAGGAGAGATGTTATGAACCTCGCCGATGGCAATTGAAAGCACTTTGCCATTTTTGAATCCAACAACCTCCGCTTTACAAACTTCATTACCGTTTTGATCTACAATAGAACAAATTTCTCCCATCACCGCGTTAGGACCCACAGAGACAATCACCAACCCAATTACATCTACAACTTTTCCGTTTACACGCACCGTATCGGATTTGTTAATGATGAATTTGTATTTCTCTATAAGATGTTTGGCAATGTCCATTTCAATTCTTTTTTATTAAACTGTCTTCCAGCTGTTTTTGCATTTCACTTAATTGAGTTGATATTCTCGCATCAACACTTCCAATTTCAGTTTCGATGAGGCAGCCGCCTTGTTCGATACGGATATCGGGCTCAATTTTAATTTTATTAAACGAACTGCCGTGTATCAGATTTTTACTTGCTTCGGTCATTTCATCAATATCCGAAGGATTCATTTTCAGTCTTACTTCGTTGGCGCCCATAATCTTATTAATCGCGGTTCGTACATTTTCATTTATAATAGTGCTGTTACTGATTTCTCTTTGAACAACTTTCTTTGCAACCTCAAACGCCGTCTCAATTACTAATTTTTCAAATGTTTTTTCGTAATCGATGAAACTCTCATCAAACTGCTGTAGAATTGTATGAACCTCCTCGTATTTACGAACTAATTTATCTGTGTATTCTCGTTCGACCTCGCGTCTTGTCTTTTCCTGAGCTTCACGGTATCCGAGTGCGTAATAGTCTTCTAACTGCTTCTTAAAGAGATCCGTTTCACTTACGGTTTCAACAACGTTTCCAAATCCGGATACTTTTGCATTTGCTCTTTTCGAATGTGAGTTAAGCTTAATTACATCAGACATAGATTTCTTCCGGACCGCCGCGCAGGTTGAGCGAAATTTCTCCCTGCTCTTCGAGACCTTTTATTACATCAATTATGCGTGATTGAGCGCTCTCTACTTCTTTTAATTTTACCATTCCCATATACTGAAGTTCCTCTTTCAACAAATCGGCGGCACGCTCACTCATATTCTTAAAAATTTTGTCTTTCAGTTTGTCATCTGAAATCTTAAGGGCCAGCGCAAGATCTTTTCTGTCTATTTCACGCATTATTTTCTGAATGTCTTTATCATTAATATTTATTATTTCGTCGAAGATGAACATTAATCGTTTTACTTCGTATGTTGTTTCAGAATCAACGTTCTCCAGTTTGTCAAGAATTTCTTTTACCATAGATACGTTTGTTCTATTCAGTATCGCGGCAAGACATTTTGCACCGCCAAGTTTTCCTACCGATTGACTCATTGAAGCACCGGCAATTTCATCAACTACATGTTCTATTTGTTTAAGTGTTTGTGGTGCTATTTTTCCAAGCGTCGCAATCCGGTGAACCACATCAATTCTAAGATCTTCAGGCAATTCTTTTAGTGAATTTGCCGTTTGATCAGGGCTTAGCTGTGATAAAATAAGCGCCATAGTTTGCGGATGTTCTTTATTCAAAAAGTTTATTAGCTGAGCCGGCTCTGCTTTTTTAAGAACGTCAAAACCTTTCAGGGTGGTTAATCGTTTTATCTTATCAATGATTTCTGATGCTTTGGAATGTCCATAACTTTTTTCGAGTACCGCCTGGGCAAAATCTAAACCGCCTTCCAAAACGTATTCACGGGCAGTGACCATGCTATAAAATTCTTCTATAACCGCGTCAGCGGTTTTCGAAGAAATGTTTTTAACCTTGGATATTTCTGTGGTAATAAATTCCACATCCGCCGCATCAAGATGTTTAAGAACTGCAGATGCCGCCTCAACATTCAACGCAACCATTAGCATTGCTGCTTTTTGTAATCCGGTTACATCATCGGATACATTTTTTAATTGGAGTTTATCGTTAGATCTCATCTTCATGCATCCATGCGTTAATTAGTTTAGCTGCATCCATTGGATTTTTTGAAACATAGTTTACAATTCTTTCCTGTTGATTCTTTTTCATCATTGCTTCGTCAGAGATGTCATCTTCTATATCTCCCATTGGCAATAATCCCCGTTTCTTTTTTGGCATTATCTGATTCACCTGCGTTTGCTGCTGGGGAATTGAAGGTGCCGAAATAGCGGCTCCGCCCATAGCAAATTGGCCGGGATTGATTGTGCCGATTACAATTCTTTCGTTCTTCAAACGCTTCATCAGATTTTTAAGCACAAATATTGAAGAGACAATTGCAACAACTATAAATGTCAGGTTTATCCATTGATTCGCGTCCGGTAAGGTAGTTGAGCCGGTTTCTTCTGAAATATTCTCAACTAGTTTTGTCTCAAAGGGTATGTTTGTAATTGAGAACTGATCGTTCCGAAGAACATCAAGACCAACAGCATTTTTGACTATCTCTTCCAACTTCTTAATCTGTTCCTGCGAACGGGGTTCAAAGACTATGTCTGTTTTGTTTCCGGTCTTAACTTCTTTTGGAATATCATTGATGACAGTAGCAACACTTAAACGTTTTATATTCCCACTGCCAAGAACAACTTTCTCAATTGTACTGCTGTTTTCATAATTGGTTAGTGTCTGGTCATTTGACTGTGCTGTTGTGTCGTTTTGAACTTTACCCTGATTGTTTGTCTTAGTAGCTGTTTCGCTAACAACAACTTGAGCTTCCGGGTCATAATTTTGAATCGTCTTTTCAACCTGATCAAAATTCAAATCTGCATTTACCTGCACCATTGAGTTGCCGTAGCCAAGCACATTATCCAGCATCGATTGAGCTTTCTGCATCAAATAGTTTTCAACCGATTTTTTTATTTCATATTGTTTGGATGAGGCAAAGGCAAGCGGACCTTCTTCGCTGTCGCTGTTGAGTATTCTTCCCTTGGTGTCAATAATTGAAACTTTTGCCTGCGGTAATCCTTCCACACTGCCGACCAGCAGATTTACTATTGACTGAATATTTTCTTTAGAAGGTGCTAAATTGCTTTTGAGTTTAAGAACAACAGAGGCGGATGGAAATTTCTCCTCTTCTTTGAAAATTGTTTTTTGTGGAATAACAATATGAACCCTCGCGCCAACAACTCCTTCCTGTTCCTGAATTGTTCTTGCAAGTTCACCTTCGAGAGCGCGTTTGTAGTTCAGTTTCTGCATGAACTCGCTCATTCCCATCGTTGTTTTATCAAATATTTCGTAACCTATTACACCGGAGCTCGGAATTCCTTTCCCGGCTAGAGCCAGACGTAATTCGTAAACTTTTTCGTGAGGCACCTTAATAGTCTGGCCATTGTCGTCTATTTTATAAAGCACCTTCTGATTAGCCAGGTACTCAACAACTTTTGAAGCATCTTCCTGTGACAAACCTGAATACAGTGAAGTATAATTCGGTTCATTCAAAAAGAAAAGCAGAACGGAGAGAATGGCTAAAGTTGCAATTACTCCGCCACCAAGCATAAATTTTTGCTTCGGGTTCAGTTTGTTGAGAATACCGAGAAGAGATTGTAGTGGATTTGCATTCATAATTAAACGGGCATCCTAGTTAATTCTTTAAACATGTCAACTGTTTTGTTTCTGATTTCCATTAAAAGTTGGAGACTTGTTTTAGCTTTTTCACCGGCTATCATTACTTCGTGCAGTTGAACACCTTCACCGGAGACAAACTTCTCTACCATATCATGTGATTCTTTCTGATTTTGATTTACATCCTTGATGAGATCGGTAAAAGTACTACCGAAATTTTCACCGTCTATAGGTTTTGCTTTCTGCGGTTGGATACTGCTTGGTAGTAAATTTCCTAATCCTTCGATTTTCATTTTACCCTCTCCTGTCGAAAAGTGAACCTACATGCACACCCGAGACTTTTCCTTTTGAGTCATACAATTGATAGCCCATAATCTCTTCCTGCCTCCCGGGATAGAGTGCAGAAAAAAATTTCTTTTCTGCCGTAGAAATATTTTCTTTGTTAACTATTTGGGCTGCCTCATTTCTGTTTGCTGCAGCAGCTTTTATATATGTTGGTTGATAATTACCGATAGTGTTAGTTGTAACTCTCATTTATATCTCCAAAGAATCTTTAGCCATTTGTTTAGCAGAGTTGAGCGCCTGAAGATTTGCCTCGTAACTCCGTGATGCAGCAATCATGTCAACCATTTCGTTAATCACATTAACGTTCGACATTTCAACGTATCCCTTTTCATTAGCGTCCGGATTATCAGGCATATAGACAAGATCACCCTGTTTCTGATCTGTTAATTCATTCAATTTTGCTTTTCCCATATCCGAAGAGATCGATAATCCTTGCGGGTTGTTCGGAATTGCAAAATGATTTTCGTTTGTTGTATTTAGTTTAAGATGTTGTCCTTCGCTTGATAAATTTTTGGCAAACTCATTTTGATCGGCTTGAACTTTTAGAAATTTCCGTTTGTATGGTTCACCGGTCTCTGTTCTTACAGTATCCGCATTCGCAATATTCTGAGAAATCAGATCCATTTTTTTCCTTTGTATGCTCATACCGCGGGAGCTAAAATTTAAACCAAACATGCTTCCCAGGATTTTCATAACTGACCTCCACCTTTAATAACACTTTGAATACTTCTGTAATAATCGCCCACCTTTCTTGATGCAAATTTGTATCGAAGCGTATTCTCCGCCAGTTCGCTCATCTCTTTATCGATATTGACATTATTAACGCCCGATTCCATATTGTCGCTTTCATCGTATACATGATCGAATTTTGGATCCTGGTTATTAATTGCCTGCGGATTAGCGATATGCTTTCCTTCGGTTGTTTTGAGAAATGAGTTAACGTTTTCATCAAGCAGGTTTTTGAACACAACATCTTCTCTTTTATAATTCTCAGTTCCGATGTTGGAAATATTTTTCGCGATAGTTTTGTTTTTTACCGCGCAATAGTCGAGAAGATTTTGAAGTAGCTTAACTGATGTTGGCATTGTTGCCTTTGGGTTTTAGTTCTAAATAACCCAAATAAAATGCCAGTTAAAATGTGCTCAAATTAAAGAAATGCTTTCAAGAAGTGATTCAAGTGTGGCTAATATTCTACTAATGCGATTTATTACTCAGAATAGTCGAGAATAATTGATTTGGTTTGACCGCATGAGCATACAAATTTGATCTCTTTGATTGAATCGTTTGCATCTTTTTTAAGAATAACACGTATTCCGTCAATATCATCATCTTCAACGGAAATCTTGGCTGTGCCTTTTATTTCAACATCTTCCGGCTTTAATAGATTACCGGTTATAAGTTTATTTTTTGCATAAATGTCTTTGAATAGAGCGTCTTCAAAATGATTGCCCATTTTATTTTCCTCATTTCACATTGTTAAGTAAATTTTCTTCCGCACATTTAAGCGGATTGTAATATTTTATTAATCAGATCGGGAATTTTTTCTGCAGGCAGCACTAAATCTGCAAGACCGGCATCAACAATTGCCTTGGGCATTCCATATACAACACAACTTTCTTCATCCTGTGCGATCGAGTAACCGCCGAGAGCTTTTAAATTTTTAATTGCTTCAAATCCGTCTTTGCCCATTCCCGTCATAATCACACCAAGAGTGCTCTTGCCGTAAACATCTATAACTGAATTCATCATCACATCAACTGACGGGCGATGAAGTGTTGTATTTGGTTCCAGAGAAATATTTATTTCAATTCCTTTCATTCCAATGCTTTTTACTTTCATATGAAATCCGCCCGGTGCTATATAAATTACATTTGGTTTTACCTGTTCGGAGTCTTCCGCCTCTTTTACTTCCAAAGAACACATTCCATTCAACCTCTCAGCTAACGACTTGGTGAACTTCGGAGGCATGTGTTGAACAATAAAGACGGGGACATTAATTTTATCCGAAATCAGCGGTAGAATTTTCTGAAGCGTAAAAGGACCCCCTGTTGAAATTCCTATTGCCACCACCTTATGACCAAACCGCGGTATGTCCTTTATAACACCTGTAAATCTTTTAGCAGGAGTAGCGGATGGCAACGAACTTCTGATTCTTCTCAACCTATCTTTTAAAGATCTTTGCCGCGCTATCTCTTTTACTTTTGTAATCAGATCTTCTTTAATATTCGATATACTTACACTTACATACGAAAGTTCTTTCGGAACAAAATCAACAGCGCCAAGCTCCAACGCTTTGAGTGTTGCTTGTGCACCTTCTGTTGTAATCGAACTGATCATAATCACAGATGTCGGGCATTCAGTCATTATTTTTTTGAGTGCTGTAAGCCCGTCCATCACCGGCATTTCAACATCAAGCGTAATTATATCCGGTCTGAGACTTTTTGCAAGATCAAATCCTTCCTGTCCGTTGCGTGCAGTTGCAACTACAGAAATTCCAGGATCACTCTGAAGCATTATGGACAAGGATTTCCGCATGAATGCGGAATCATCGACAATTAATACAGTAATGTTTTCTTTCAAGAATTTCTTTCCAGTCTACTGAACAATTCGCTTACATCGAGGATCATCACAACTGTTCCATCTCCCATAATTGTAGAACCGGCTACGCCATCAACTTTCCCTAAGTAGGAACCAAGCGACTTGATTACAACCTCCTGCTGACCGATCAATTCGTCAACTTTTATTCCATACCTTTTTTCAGCAACACCAATTTCCACAACATATTGCCACTCATGCTCATCCCGTTTTCTTCCGTTTATTCTGCCGGAAAGAAGATGATCCAGTTCCACAAGCGGAAGTACTGAATCCCTGAGTTTGATAACCTGCTTACCCTGCACAGAGAATATCTGTTCTTTGCTGAGACGAATAACTTCAATTACAGAACCAAGTGGAATGACTAAAAATTCTCCGTCAACTTTAACTATCATCCCAGAGATAATTGCAAGTGTAAGAGGAAGCTTGAGAATAATCTTTGTTCCTTTCCCCGGTTCAGATTCAATAATGATTATTCCACGCAGTTTTGCAACGTTCGTCTTTACAACATCCATCCCGACACCACGACCGGAAACATTTGACACATTTGTTGCAGTAGAAAATCCTGGAAGGAAAATTAATTGCATGGTTTCCTGCTTAGATAATTCTTTAGCGCGTTCGCGTGTCAATAATCCTTTCTCGACCGCTTTTTCGCGAATAACATTCGGATCAATTCCTTTTCCGTCATCCTCTATTGTAATGATAATATTATTACCTAAGTGCTCTGCGGAAAGTGTAACCGTTCCTTTAGCTGTTTTACCAGCTTTAATTCGAGTCTCCGGTTTTTCAACACCATGATCAACAGAATTTCGAATAAGGTGAACGAGCGGATCGTTGATCTCTTCAATAAGGTTTTTATCGACTTCGGTATCTTCCCCTTTTATAACAAGCTCAACTTCTTTTCCAAGATCTTTACAAAGATCTCTTACAACGCGCGGATAGCGATTGAATATTTTACCTATTTTAATCATTCTCAACTTCATAACTACAAGCTGAAGTTCAGAAGTCATCAGGTCAATTTGTTTTGTTACTTCGCTGAAGTCTTTATTAAATCTCGATCCTTCGTTTTCGATTCCGAATTTTGTATTAACCTGCGACAGGCGGTTTCTGCCAAGAACAAGTTCGGAAACAATATCGAGCAGGGCATCAAGCCGGTCTACATCTACACGAATTGAATTTTCTTTAGCTGCCGGAGCGGCAGCAGCTTTTTTAACGATCTTATCTTTTGCTTCTTCGTTATGCTCTGGTTCTTCCGCTTTACCAGATCCTTCTTTTTTCTTCGGCTCTTCTTTTTTATCTGGTGCTTCGTTCGGTTTGTTATCTACGGTAGATTTTGGTTCGACGTCCAAAATTTCCGATTCTTTTATTTCAGGAATTTCATTTCCATTCTCTATATTCTGGATCAACTGCTCAAGCACAGAATTTGTGCTATCCGTATTTACATCCTCGTTTTGTACGGATTCAATTTTTTCGAGCAACTCCTTGATGGTATCGTAACCAAGAATAATTCCATCCATCAGGCTCAAATTCAGTTTTACTTCTCCCTTTCTCAGTTTGTTCAGAATATCTTCGCACTTGTGTGTAACATGCGGAAGTTTTTCTAATCCAAGAAATCCTGAAGTTCCTTTGATTGTGTGGAAGGATCGGAAAATTTGATTGAGGAGATCGGTATCTTCGGGCCGTTTTTCCAACTCCAGAAGATCGAAATCTAATTTCTCTAATATTTCCTTTGTCTCAATTAGAAAGCTCTCAACAATCTCTTTCATATCCGGGTCGATGAGAGTCGGATTTGGAGTTAGTTCAGTCATTTTTTTGCAAATAGTTTATCAATTTCTGATTGTGATGCTTTAATTAAATTTTCTCCCACCAATGAGTCGGCAAGTTTCTGCGAATCGCCTGTTTTTTCATAACGTGCATCGGCGTTAAATGTACTGTCTTTAGGGAATTGGTAATCAGCATTCCCATCTACGCTTAAGTCTTTATCCTTTACTTCAAATATCAGCCCGGATAGTTTTCCCTGAATTGATCCGATCAAATGATTTACAGATGACAACTGCTGCGCAGTTATGTCCTGGACCTGAAGAGAGATCGTAATATTCATCATGCCTGCGCTAATGCTTTCCACAATTTTCTGAAGTGACTTAATGTCTTCATCTTCACCGATTCTCTCCTTGAGCGATTCCAATTTCGATTGCATGTTCTGAATCTCAAGACTCATTCCGTCAACTATATCAAGAATTTCGGTTGTTGCGATCTCTGTTGCATTAGTAATACTGTTAATCTGATTTGTAGCCTTCGGCATTTTACTCGTGCTTTCATGCAGAGATTGGTTAACCTTCTCCAAAAGGGGAACTGTATCCTCCATAAAGGCCATAATCTTTTGAAGGATTGGTATTAGCTTCTGTCCGTAAATGAAGAAGGATTTTAAGTCACCAAGCTTCTGAAAAATATTTTCCATATTTGTAATTTGCTCCATAACAACTCTCCCTAAACCGCTGCACTAATTATCTGTTCAATTTTTTCTTTTAGTATTTGCGGAGTGAATGGTTTAACAACATAATTATTTACTTTTGCTTCAAGAGCTTCGATTATATCTTCTTTCAAACCGCGGGTTGTTACCATCAGTATTGGAATTTTTCCGTACTTGTCACTTGAGCGGATTGCTTTAACGAGCTCCAGGCCGGAAACCTCCGGCATATTCCAATCTGTAATAACAAAATTGATTGCCCCGTCGGCTTCCAGTTTAGTTAACGCTTCTCTTCCGTCCCCTGCTTCAACGTAAAGATCATGCCCAATAGTCTTTAATGAATTGGCAACAATTCTGCGCATTGTTACCGAATCATCAACTACTAAAAATTTGAGTGCCATAGTATTCCCTTTAGTTTAGATATTTTGATACTTCGTATACAACACGTTTTGGATCAAAAGGTTTTACAAGATATGAATTAGCCCCACATTCCAATCCCCGCTGAATATCCTCTGTGTTTCCGAGAGACGAAAGGACAATGATAGGAAGTTCATGGTACTCGCTATTACTCCGTATGGAGGTGATAAGTTCGTATCCATCCACATTTGGCATATTGAGATCGGTAATTACCAGATCTATTTTCTGCTGTGGAAGAATTTCTATCGCTTCCATCCCGTCTGCACAGCTTATGATCTCAAATCCTTTTAAGGATAAGGCAACAGAGACAAATTTTCTAATCGTTGGAGAATCATCCGCAACGAGTATCACTTTTTTCATAAATACTTACTCCTTTTTGTATCCAACGGTGTTTGGATAGCTGAGTAGTTTGAATGCTTTTGATATTCCGTGTAGCGTTTCCGAATATCCTATAAACAGATATCCGCCTTTATTCAATGAGTTGTATAAATTTGAAATTACTTTTGTTTTGGAAGCCTGATCGAAATAGATAAGAACGTTGGCGCAGAAAATCACATCGAAATTAAACATCGATTTCATCAACACATCATCATATAGGTTCATCAATTTGAAACTTGCCATTTTTTTTATTGCCGGCAGTATTTCATATGCACCGTTATTCGGCGCAAAATATTTTTTTAAGTAATAAGGGGGAGTATTTCGTATTGCATAATCTCGGTAAATTCCGCTTACGGCCGTTTCTATAACCGCATTATTAATGTCTGTGCCGACAATTTCCAATTCCATATTAGAATAACGCGGCTTAATGAGATCCTGAAATATCATAGCAATTGAATAGGCTTCCTCGCCGGAAGAACTTGCCGCGCTCCATATTCTTATTTTATTCCGCCCCGCCGCAGTTTTTGTGGCAATAATTTCAGGTAAGATCGTTGACGCGAGAACATCCAGCTGGGGTTGGTTTCTGAAGAAAAACGTCTCGTTAATTGTTATCGCCTCGAAAAAATATTTCCGTTCACTTGGGCCTGCAGTTCCCAGTCTGATCATATCGTAATATTCTTCGAATCTCTTTAACCCCAGAAAATTCATTCTTCGCTGCAGCCTGCTTTCAAGAAAATATTTTTTATTATCCTGAAAGTAGATGCCGGAATTTTCATAAATATATTTTCTGATGGCTTCAAACAGAGTACCAGACATAAGCGCCTGCTTAGCAGCTAATGGCGTGTATCCTACTGGAACTTCCGGAGTTTTAAGAATGGGTGTTGGATTCATAAGTTCAGTTCACATTAGTGGATAACTGATTGATATTTTTCAGACTGGCAGAATAAACTGCTCTTTCACGAATCATTTCATCTTCATCGTTTAATAATTTCTGAATCACCGAATTGAATTCCTCTCCGGGAAGGCTCTCAACAATCTCCAACAATCTTAAACGATTCCAGTTGTTTTCATCGTTAGTCATTACATCAACAAACAGAAGGGCGCTTTCCTGATCCAGTTCGAATAGAATTTCCATCGCAGTCCTTCTTACTTCCTCATCGTAATGGCTCAGTAATCCGCTTACACCGTGAACTATATTTCTTATATCCATCAAATTAACGTTTAGCTGAGTGCCGAAATCCCTGACATAATTTATTGTGGCAAGGAAGAGCTCGAGAATGTTTTTGAGATTATGCGGATTTTGATTGAGCTGCTTTGCAATTTCAAGATAAATGAAATCTGCATTCCTGAATATTTTAGATCGGATCAAATCATCAAGTTCATAATCATCACCCAACAGACTAAGACTTGCGCTAAGAATTTCTTTATCATCGAAAGTGTCAATCAGATTAAATGCTGTTTTTTTGTGTTCCGGGGTGCCTTCTGCAATAGCATAAAGAAGTAAATTTTTCATTCTGTTATCGAAAGGAATATCGAGATAACATTTTTCTTTGAGCGCAGAAAGCGACATGATAAGCGGAAGCACCATTGGTCCGCTGATTTCAGACATCTGTTCGAGCAGAAAATAAAAAGTGTTCATATCACCAAGAGAGCCAAGGCTTTCCAAGATAGAATATTTTGTTAACTCATCCTCGGCCGGAAATCGTTCTACCAAAAAGTCCAGTGCCGCTTTCGAACCAATTTTACCGAGCGCTTCAACCACAGTAGGTTTATAGAGTTCGTTCCTATCATAGAAAAGAATCATAACATCTATCGCGCTGTCAAGACGAATATTACCTAACGCCTCTAAACAGGCAAGAATTACATTATCATTTTCTGAGGTGCTAAGAATGCCCATTATAAATAGTGCCGCACGCTGATCTCCAATTAGGCTAAGTACATCAATAATAAATTTTAATGTGTCATTATCATCCTGATGATTAAAATTAATAAGCGGCTCAACTGACAGCTCGCCAAGATCAATTAATATTTCCCCCGCTAAATTGCGGATTGACAAATCGGGAGAGGTGACGAACTGTGCAATTAGCTCTGGAAATTTCGGATTGCGGTTGTTTTTAATCAGAAAAGTTGCAGAGTTGCGCAATCCTTTATCTTCATCTTTAATTAGATCCGCAACAATGCGACACATTTCATCCGATAACTCTTTATCAACAATATGATCCAATATTTCAATTTTCGCGGCTTCGTCTTCGCTCTTTAAGAGCTCTATCAATTTTGGTTCGTCGTCAATTTTCATATCGCATCTTTAAATGATGATGTTTTGGTTAATTAATTGTTTTATACGGCTCTTAATTAAGACAAATAATGTGCCTTGCCCTTTTGTTGGATGATCCTCAATTCTCACCACTTATGAACCGCTTCCTGTTTAATATTAGCCAGTTGGGAACATTCGAACATTCTGGCAGCCTAATCAAATTCTTAACAATACTTTCTGAAAGAATACCTGGTTGTATTATCGTATGCTTTTCTGAAATGATTAATTACTACAGGGAGAAAAATGGATTTATTTTACTGAAGAGTGAAAATAATTGGACAGGAGAATAAGGCAGGAGGATTTTGGCTCTGCCTTGGGATTTTCTAATTAATATTTTTTGTTACTTCAATTCCAAGCTGTTCCATTCTGTAACGCAGTTTTGAACGCGAAAGTCCGAGTATCCTTGCCGCCTTTACCTGATTACCACTTGTAATCTTAAGTGTTTTTTGAATGAGTGTCCGAAGAACTAAATCTATCTTCACACCCTTAGGAGGAATTTGAAGAATGAACTTTTCATCGTCGCTTTCATCTTTCTCCTTGCCTTCAATCAAGAAGGAAAAGTGATGTTCGGTCAACTCCTCTTCTTCCGCAAGAAGAACAACCCTTTCCATGACGTTGCGTAACTCTCTGATGTTTCCTTTCCACGAATAGGTTTTCAGAAGTTCTAATCCCGCAGCATCAATTCCTTCAATATTTTTACCAAATTTTTTGGCAAACTCATTTAGAAAAGAATAAGCGATATAAATGATATCTTCCTTTCTATCGCGAAGAGGCGGAATATTTATTTTAGCTACATTTAACCTGTAGTAGAGATCTTCTCTGAACATACCCCTACCGACTTCCTCTTCCAAATTTCTATTTGTTGCGGCCAGGACACGTACGTTTACAGATACTTCCTTTTCGCCACCGAGACGGTAAAATTTTCTTTCCTGAAGGACACGCAGAAGTTTTACCTGAAGATCGAGTGTAAGTTCGCCAATTTCATCTAATAGAATTGTTCCGCCATCGGCGAGTTCAAATTTGCCAAGCTTGGTCTTTGTGGAAGCACCGGTGAAGGCACCTTTCTCATGACCGAACAATTCGCTTTCAGCAAGATCCTTTGGAATTGTTGCACAATTTATAGTAATAAATGTGGAATTGGCACGCGGACTTTGCTGGTGTATAAACTTTGCAAAAACTTCTTTACCGGTTCCGCTTTCTCCTTCAAGAAGAATTGTAGTATCGGTACTCTTTGCAAGTTTTTCAACAGAAGTAACTATGCGCTGAATTTTTACACTCTTCCCGAAAAATTCTTTTGAGAGTTCATTATCTTCCAGTAAAGTATGCAGTTTAACCACTTCTGATTTCAGACGGAGATTTTCAACAGCTTTTTCAATAACAAAATTTAATTGTTCTAGATCGATAGGCTTCAGCAAAAAATCGAATGCCCCGGCTTTGATTGCGGTAACAGCCATCTTTACATCTGCATAACCGGTTATCATAATAACAGGAATTGATGAATGTTTTTTCTTCAACGCCTTGAGAACGTCAATACCATTATGAGTTGTTAGATAAATATCCAGAAGAATAATATCGGGGATGAATTGTGTTACAAACTGCTCAACTTCGGCAGCGTTTAAACATGCTGTAACATCATAACCGATCTTGATTAATACCTTTCTAAGAGACGCAGCAACCAGATCGTCATCATCTATAATTAATATTTTTGCTTTCATAATGGTAAATTCTTCCGAGTGAATTAATCTATGTTATTGTTCAATTTGAATTTAACCGTAAAAGTAGTGCCTTTCCCGTATTCGGATTCAAAAGACATCTTTCCTTTAATTTCTTCTGTTAACATTTTACAAACACCAAGACCTATACCATGCCCGTTGCTTTTTGTTGTGAAAAAACCGCTTAAGATTTTCTCTTTGTCTTCAGGTTTTACCCCAGTCCCAAAATCCTGAACTTCCCAAATTACATAGGTTGAACCGTCACAACTCTCCGGGAAACTGCGGATAACAATATTACCTTTCTCTTTGGAAGCCTCGATAGCATTGTTTATCAGATTTAGTAAAATCTGCATCAATTTATTTTTATTCACATCCAGCGTAGGAAGATTTTCTTCATACTCTTTTTTTATTATAATGCCCTTGATACGCGCTGTGGTAGAAATAATTTTAAGACATTTCTCGGTTACATTATAGATTGATACCTGATGGGTTTTCTCGGTTGATTTACGTGTGAAATCGAGGACATCCTCGATTAAAAAATTTACCTGCTCAAATGCATCCAGCGACTCGCCTACGATTTCTTTTAAATCTGCAGGCAGATCATCCTGCGCCATCTTCATATAATCGAGATTTAATTTAATGGCTGAGAGCGGATTCCTGATTTCGTGTACCAGGCCGGCAGTCAATTTTCCGAGAAGGAGGAGCTTATTTTCCTGAACGAAGTCTTTCATTGCTATATCCGATGAAACTTATTGGTAATCTATGATTTTGCATGGACAAAAATAGAGAAAATTGCTGGAAGGATGTATTTTTTTTGGTTCAAAATTCAAAGAATTATAATGAGTAAGTCTGGACTTCCCTCTTTAAAATTAAAGGCGGTTGCACCTGTAATTAATTGTTGCTACAGATTTCAACCACCTTTAAGACTTGTTGCAGTTATATTTTATTGAATAACTACTTCATTCTATGCTTCAATTAATTTTCCGTTGCTCCTAATTCTGAATCCGCCGGCTCTTTGCGAAATTTTAAACTTTGCAATCAGATCCTGAAGATTGACTGTCAACTGGCTCAAATCTTCCGAAGCCCTGGCTATTTGAGAGATACCCTGAGACGTTTCTTTTGTTACGTTATTAATACCCTCAATATTTTTACTTATCAACTCCGATGAACCCGACTGCTCTTCACTGGCAGCAGCAACCTGAATAACTGTATCAGATACTTTCTGTGCAACATCAATTATATCGTTCAATACAATTTCTGCTTCCTTAGCCAATCGTTTTCCATTTTCAACTTCGTGTGTTCCTTCTTCCATGGATTTTACAGCCTGACTCGTTTCATTCTGAATTGTCTTAATCATACCGGCAATTTCTTTTGTTGCTTTAGTTGTTCTCTCTGCAAGTTTTCGCACTTCATCGGCAACAACAGCAAATCCTCTTCCCTGTTCACCGGCGCGCGCAGCTTCAATTGCCGCATTCAGCGCCAAAAGATTTGTCTGATCTGCAATATCATCTATTACCTGAATTATCTCGCCGATCTTATCGCTGTTTTTTCCAAGTGCAAAAACCATTTCTGCAGATTTCTCAACAACTATACTTATCCTGTTCATACCCTCAATTGTTTCATGAACTACCTTGCCTCCTTGCTTTGCTTTCACACCGGCATTTTTAGCAGTCTCGGCAGCAAATGAAGCATTCTTTGTATTTTTAAGAATTGTTGTTGTCATTTGTTCCATCGAGGTGGCAATCTCAGCTGTCTGAGCACTCTGTTCATTTGCACCCGCGGCCATCTCCTCTGAACTTGATGAGATCTGATTAGCCGCACTCGCAGTAGCTGAAACCGATTCGGTTACTTCTTCAAGCGCTCTGCTTAATGACTCTGAAACAGCATTGATACTGTTCTTAATTAGCTGATGGTCGCCTTTGTAATCACCCACTACTCTTGCGGTTAAATCGCCGGTTGCCATTATTGTGAGTACTTCAACGCTTTCGTTGATAGGATGAATCAGCGTATCGAGCGTTTGATTGAATCCGGATACAATTTTTTTAAAGCCGCCGTTATATTTTTCCACAACACCGCGCACCTTGAGATCTCCGTTCGAAGCCGCCTCAGTCAACTGTTCTATTTCCGCCATCAATTCTTGAATTGTATCAACCTCTTTATTGAAACAAATTGCCAGTTCATCCTCTGCCGAGGCTGGCTTAACTTTTTCGAAGATTCCGTCTGCAATATTCCGGGCTGCGCTGATTTTTTCTTTTTGTGCATTACGGAGCTTAATTAATTGTTCTGTCATCTCGCCAAATTCATCTTTGGAATCAATTTTTAGATCTACCTGATAGTTGCCGTGAGCAAAAGAATTAATTGAGTCCATAAATTTTTTGACAGGTCGTGTAATACCGGGTGCTACTAAAAATATCACGATTCCGGCAACAACGGATCCGGCAATCATTCCCAAAATAATTATGATGTTTGAAGTTGATAACTGTTTATCAATTGAGGCGTTGAGTTCGGACCCAAAGCCATCTAAATATTTTTCAACTTCCTTAAACTTAGAATTAACTTTTGCGGCTACATCTTCTCCGGAAGTCGTAGTAATTACCGAGGCCATCTCTTTATCATTCATTAATCCGGCACTCACAACGGCATCAACCACAGTATTCTTGTATTCCTTCCATACCTTCTGTATCTCTTCGAGACTGGTTTTTACTTTCGGGTCAGATGTCTTTTCATTCAGTTGTTTGAAGGCGGCATCAATCACTTTCTTTCTTTCTTCTATAAACTTGATATTTTCCTGAGAGGAGGATTCGAATCCGGCAATTGAAAATTTCATGCAGGCATATTGAATGGTTCTGAAATTCAAGTCGATCTTTTGGATCTGGTCTTTCGGATTAAAATACGATTCGTTCAAATCTACTTTTTGTTCTTTAACCCGGATAATCTGAATAAGTGCTACAACTGCAATAATTGTCGAGACGCTGGCAATTCCTAATATTGCCAATTGGATCTTTCTGACAAGTTTAATGTTTTTGAAACTCAGCATTACTATCTCCCACGGTTTATTACAATTTGAAGGTTAAGGCTAAAGACATTTTCGATTTTACCGCCACACCCTTATCCATGCCGGGAGTGAATTTGGTCTTCTTGATAGCATTCATAGCAACATCATCGCATCCCATTCCAATTCCTTTAACGAGTTTCACTTCATCAACATCTCCATTTTCGTTAATATATATTAACACATAAACCTTGCCTTCGGTTTTTGTTTTTTGGGCAATTTCCGGGTAATATATTTTCTTCATAATTGATTCCAATCCTCCAACCGGAGAGGGCATTTTTTCAATATTCAGCAGATATTCTTCTTCCCCGGGAAAAATATTTTTTGATTCACTCTTACTCATGATCAGGAAAAACAAAGAAAATATGCAGAGGATCAAAAATATCTTATTGTAACTTATAGTCAGTTTCATGATTGCACTCCTGATTATCTTTTTAATTCTGTTCTTATAGTCGAATGAACCAACAAATAATTTAAATCAAGAGAGGATTTTATTCCTCTCTCTCTTCAGAATTTAATTATTAATCATTTTATTGTTCGATCTGCTCGTTAAGCGGCCATTACCACCAATCGTATGAGCAGAGCCGTGTGCCACATTTTTTGAACTACCATCAATTTTAAATTTCGAGATCAAGTCCTGCAGATTAATTGTCAACCTGCTTAAGTCTTCCGATGCTCTGGCAATTTCCTGAACACCGGCAGCACTTTCATTTGTGACATTACTTATACCTTCAATATTCTTGCTTATCTGTTCTGCCGCACTTGATTGTTCTTCACTGGCAGCTGCAACCTGTGTTACCAGGTTAACAACTTCTTCAGATCCTTGTATAATAGCGGTTAATGATTGACCGGCCTTATTTGCCAGAGCTTTACCTTTCTCGACCTCTTCGGTTCCAAGTTTCATAGAGACAACTGCGCCTACCGTATCTTTCTGAATTTGTTTTATCATCGTTGCAATTTCTTTAGTCGCTTTAGTTGTGCGTTCTGCAAGTTTCCTCACTTCATCTGCCACTACTGCAAATCCTCTTCCCTGTTCTCCGGCACGCGCCGCTTCAATGGCAGCATTCAATGCAAGAAGATTTGTCTGATCCGCGATATCATCAATTACCTGAATTATTTCGCCGATCTGATCACTGCTCTTGCCCAATGCCTGTACTGTCTCTGCAGATTTCTGAACAACTTCCGCAACGCGGTTCATTCCTTCAATTGTTTCACTTACAACTCTTCCGCCTTCTTTAGCAATTGTGCCGGAATTCTTTGCTGCCTCAGCTGCAGTTGATGAATTTTTGGTTGTGTTGATAATTGTCTTGGTCATCTGCTCAACTGCACTTGCTATATCTGCTGTTTGCGAACTTTGTTCCTGTGCGCCGGCAGCCATCTCTTCGCTGCTGGATGAAATTTCGTTGCTTGCGCTTGCCGTGGCTTGAACTGCTTCAGTAACTTCAGAAAGAGCATTACCGAACGACTCGGCCATTACGTTGATACTGTTCTTAATTATTTGGTGATCGCCTTTATGTGTACTATTAATTCTGACCGTCAAATCGCCGGTTGCCATTTTTTCGAGAGCGGAAACACCTTCCTTCAAAGGTGCAATCACTGCATCCAAAGTATTATTAATTCCTTCAACAATTTCTCTGTAACCACCGCTGTAGTTCGACAAATTTCCTCTTTCGGAAAGTCTTCCCTCGGTAGCCGATTTGGTTAATGCACCGACTTCATTTAACAAATTCCGCAGTGTATCTAGAACTCTGTTAAGATTATTGGAAAGAATATCCTTATCGGATTTTGCATGGGCATTATGACTTAAATCTCCTATTGACATAAACTCAACAATCCGGCTTTGATCTTTAATAGAATCCACAATAGATACAAAAGATTTTTCCAACTGTCCTATTTCATCTTCACCGTTTGATTCAATCTTTACATCCACATCGCCCAGGGCAAGTTTATCTGCTATTGTTGTCAGTTTTTTAATAGGGTTATAAATTATTTTGTTAAAAAAGATGCGCAGCGATCCTAAGCCAAGGACAAAAATTATCAGGCTGATCACAAATGCTGTTATTCTGCCCGCTGAGACTGTAGAATTTATTTCGTCTTTACTCATTCCAATTATTACAAGTCCGATATTTTCCTTGTTGGAAATAATAGGGTAGAGCTGCAGTATTACATCATCATCAACAAAAGTAGTAGATTTATTTTTTATAAGGTCAGAGATCATTGCCGAGTAAGCACCGTATTTCTCTTCATTATAAACCGTAAATTTTTTACCATCTTTTTTCAGCACCACGGCAAAGCCAATATCTTTCATTTGCTTGAATACTTCCAGTTGAGTAGTAACAGGAGAAGCATCGTCAAATACCAATGCGGCGTCGGCTGTCTTTGCAACCATTTGCGCAATCACTTTCGACTTCTCTTCAAGAGAAGCATTCATTTCACCTTTCTGTTTCAGCGGTACGTAGAAGAAAAGGAACAATGCAACAATTGAAAAACTGATTGCAATTATGATCTGGAATTTTTGTCTTATTCCAAGCTTATTGAAATATTTCATATTTATACCTTCAATTTATTTAATTACGTAAGCCATTTTTAATACGTCTGAGGAAAGTTCCTGTCCTTCTGCCTTAAGCTGACCCATGTGAACAATGATCTTCGGCTTTTCACCTTCGAGACCAAGTCCGATTGCAATTTTACCATCTTCAACATTTATACTTGAACCGCAGATAGAGAGAACACCTTTTGAAGCATACTGCTGTTTTTGCGGAGTCACTCCGGGCATTATATAAACTACAGAAACGCCTGCAGGTACCTGATCTCCGCTAACGGCTTTGGCGCTTACACCGGCTTGCTTAAAAGCCGCAACCATTGCATCACCGGATCCGCTGCCGGAAAGAACTGCAACCTCAACGCTTTCTTTTGAGGCAAGTGTTTTATTAAACGAAAAAATTTTCTTAAATAAATTCGCCTGGACATTTGGTGATATAGCCATTTCTTGAGCGAAACTGTTCGCCGCGGCGAAAATGATGACATATATAATTATTGCAAATACTTTTCTTTTGATTATCATTTTGTTCACCCTTTTATAATTGATTGTATTTATTGAAAATTCCAAGTCAAGACTGAGATATTCTACACTTGACTATCGGGGGAAAAAATAATTTGTTTAATTTTTTTGTTCATTGCGAATGAAAATTCACAATGATCCTTGAGAAAGGATTTTATTGGAGGGTATTTAGATTGCTGCTCTGTCTACTTATGGTTACTATCACTCAGGTTAAGAGAGGAGACCGTGCAGTCTCCTCTCAACCCTGAGTTTTAATTATTTACTGATGTTACGCAAACCTCAAAAAAACCTTGCCACCAAGACACTAAGGCACCAAGATTTCACGAAGAATATTTGGTTTTTGAGTTGTTTTTCCACAAACAATTCTTTGTGATTCTTCGAGTCTTGGTGACTTTGTGGCTAAAAATCCATCGCTACGTAACATCAGTTATTTACTATCTTTCCATTAGATCGAACGGCTAAGTGACTTTTGCCGAATGTGGTATTTGTTCTTTTCGATTGGTTATCCGCTCCGCCTTCAATCTTAAATCTTGATACCAGTTCTTGAAGATTCAGAGTAAGCCGATTCAAATCTTCTGCGGCTCTTGCTATCTGCTGTACTCCGGCTGTGCTCTCGTTAGTAACGTTGCTGATAGATTCGATGTTTTTACTGATCTGTTCTGCCGCGCTTGATTGTTCCTCGCTTGCCGCTGCTACCTGCGTTGACATATCTACTACTTCTTGTGCGCCGATAATTATTTCTTTTAGAGACTGACCCGCTTTGTCTGCTAATAATTTACCCTTCTCAACTTCAACTGTTCCTTCTTTCATTGACAGAACCGCGCCTTCGGTATCTTTTTGAATTTGTTTTATCATCGTGGCAATCTCTTTGGTTGCTTTGGTTGTTCTCTCTGCTAACTTTCTCACTTCATCTGCCACAACTGCAAATCCTCTACCCTGCTCTCCAGCACGGGCGGCTTCTATTGCCGCATTCAGTGCTAACAAGTTTGTCTGATCTGCGATGTCATCAATTACCTGTATTATCTCTCCAATCTGATCGCTGCTTTTGCCCAATGCTTCAACTGTGTCTGCTGATTTTTTAACAACTTCGGCCACACGGTTCATTCCCTCGATTGTTTCTACTACTACTCTTCCGCCTTCTTTAGCTATTGTTCCTGAATTTTTTGCCGCTTCTGCTGCATGACCGGAATTTTTTGTTGTTTCCAAAATTGTTTTTGTCATCT
>CAYTUV010000007.1:0-134461 GCA_964441505.1 uncultured Melioribacter sp.
TTGTGAATGTCACTTTAGCGTAGGTTACAGTGTAACTTGGATTGATCCCTATGGTTATAATAACTGGATAGCCGGTTATGAGATGTGGTTCTGGTTTGGAGGAGTAAAGACCGACTCATTTAAGTTCACCAAAATACCGGAACCGCCTCCGCCTCCGCCTCAAGAGGAGGTGAAGATTAAAATTAATTGGACAGGTAATAAAGATGTTTGGCCAAGTTTACCAAAAGGACAGTCAAATATAGACAAATATAATCCTACTACTAATGCAACGATAAGAGTAACCAAAGGAACACAGCTGCAAGCAAACCAGAGTGTGAAGATTAGTATCACGAGAATTGAAGGAACCGGGGGACATGATCATACAGCCATTCCTTTGGAAGCGGGCAAGAGCGGAACGATCAAAGTTGGAGGCAATAGAAGCAATCCGCAGACAGTTGCAACTAACAGCAACGGGGAATATATAACGGAGGAGATATTTTCTTCAGAGTTTGGAGGAAAGTATATTTTAGAAGCCGCCCTTGAATCCAAGCCGGACATTAAAGATACGGTTCACATTATTGTTAAAGTGCCTGAATTACAATTATTACCGGAGAGTAGTTATTATGACAAAATTGGAGGAACTGATAAACATAATGGACCTCCAAAAACTGGGGAAGATCATAATCATTGGGGAACGCGTAATATTGATAAAGCAATATTAAATCTAAGTTTAGCATGGTATAATAAATTTTCAAATGTTCCGGTGTTATCAATTAATGATATAAGCCTTCCTTTCGGAGGGAAATTTGATATAAATGGAATGTGGGGCGGGGATCATAAGACACATAGAATTGGCAATTGTGTTGATATCCAGAGTAGATTAATGCTTGGTGAACGATGGAAAGAAAAGGGAAAGCCTAATGGCTGGTATGATAATGGTGAGGAAATTATTAATGATGATGGAGATAGTATTTTTGAACCATTCCAATTAGGTAAGTTTCGTGAAATAGCACTTGATCCTGATAAGGAAGAAATCACATTCTCAACAGTAATGTTAGAATCTCCTGGTGTACAGAATAAAGAACACTGGCATTTAATTAAATAGAGAGACTTTTATGAAAACAATAAAGATTATTCTTGGAATAATATTAATAACATTTTGTAACATCAGGGCGCAGCATGATACTGTAATTTTTTACCCTGATAGAGGAGAATATGAAATTAGCTATTGGACCAATATAGCAGGTGTAGATACGTTTATGACAGTGATATTTATACCCAGCAATAAGGTAATTCCTAAAATTGAGTACCGTATAAAAAAGAAAATGCGTGACTTTATTTACTCTTATAAGATAACAAACTTGTCTGAAAGTAAAATGCCCTTAGAAACTTTTGCTCTACTAATTGATACTCTAATAAATTATAGAGACTTAACAGCGAATGATTGGTCCAAAGATGACACAGAAAAAGTCTATAACGGGAGACATACCTGGTTTGGACACTATGAGGAACATACAGCATATGGGGATACTGAACTTAAAATAAATCAGAGTAAGGACGGGTTTATCATAAATTCAGAGAACTTGCCAGGTATAGGAGAGGCAGTTTTTCAGGGAAGAACGCCTTGGTATACATTAAGTGAAGAAGAAACATCTGATTTTCTTGACAATGTACTCGATAGTCTTAGTAGTTTTCCAAGAAATTATGTCCTTAGAAAAACAATTGTTCCGGTTTATATATCTCCAACTATTTCAAATATTGATTTTCTAGATACACTCAAAAGCTACATCAATCAATCTTTTTCATTAAGGTGGATTACCGATAAGAAAGAAAAGGACGACAAAGAAAAAGAAAAAAGCGGCGAGATTGTCAAGGAATTAATGAAGTACTTGGACAAAGCTCGAGAACAACTTGTGAAGAACAAAATAAAAGAGGCAAAGAAAAAGTTAGAGGAGTTTGTTGAGAAGGTTGAAGAGAGCTATCAAGAGAACGATAAAGATGAAGAGAAAGAAAAAAAGGAACGCGGATATTTGACCGACGAAGCGTATGCTTTGTTAAAATACAATGCTGAATATTTAATTAGTCAGATCAAGTGAAAACATCAATATGAGAATTGAAGAAAGATGAATAGAATTATTATAATATTTTTAGTTGCTTGTTCACTTTCCGAACAAGTCGTTAATCGTGTAAATACTCAGACGGATTGTCTCCCTCAAAACCTTCAAAATCTTTTAAAAATCATTGAAGAAGGGTCAGATCATTCTAAAATTCTTGACGCAATAAAATGTGTGCCCAGATTGAGTAAGGCTCAATCGATTAAAATGACCTTATTAAAAGATTAGAAAAAACTCTTCATGTTATCGAGTCACTCCCTGATGATGTAAATCCTATGAGGTTGCCGGAACTCGCCGTTACACTAGCAAACGGCATAGAACAAATGAATGATTTTCTCGGATATAAAATGATCATTGATTATTTCAGAAATGCAAAGTGGTCAAAGTTTAGAGATCAGGAGTTTTTCAATGATGTCGGCGTACTAGTTTTATCACGTAAAGATATGACAGAACTATTTTTCCTGACCTTGACACAATTGCCACCGACTACTTCTGCTTTAGGCCGTGCCTGTCAATATTTTAATGCGAATCTAGATAAAATGTTGGACCCCAGATTTGTTCGAGGTATAGTTTCGGCAATTGTTCGGATTGAAAGAGCTAAGAAAGAAAAAAATGAAAATCCTTACCACTTTACGGTTTTGAAGGGATTTGAAAATGAATGTAAGAAAACATTTCTTGCTCAATTACTTAATGAACAATTACGTAATTCCTTCATTCAGAAATACGGAGTACATCTTTCTACAGAAGAAAAAAATATTGTTAGCAGATTTCTCAACAGAATTCAAGTAGGACCAGATTCACTTGTTGCAGAAAAAATGGTTCGTGATTTTTTCAATATATCGTGGGGAAAGGCATACCCAGATTCTATAAAAACCTCGATTGCTATTTGCGACACTTTCAAAAGCGAGGGCTATGAGACTAGGATAGACGACCTATGGGGATATCGTTGTAACGAGGAGAATACTGACATAACACAGACACTGTTTTATTATCCAGATTCAAACGGCAAAATTTGCACGCTTCAAAAAATTTGTTTTTCACGTCCATCTGCCTCTAGAACAATTTTGAAAGTTCTCCAAAATCGCTTAGCACAACAAATGGGTCCCGGCAGTAAGGTCAAAGAGGTGAACGAATTCGGTTCCGCCTATTGGCAAGAAATAATGTTCTGGAATTGGAATGGTGTTGAAGTTTATTGTTTCCGAAATGTTTGCGAATCTCAGTTCGGTAATGATTTGCCGTTGATTGAAATTCTCGCACGACACCAGCAACTGACTAAAATAATAAAGGAAGCCGACTCTGTCGAAGTTACTTTGTTATCTGAAGAAGAAACCGGCGAGAGGCTTGCAAATATTCTTTCGAATGATCTTCGCTTGTGGAGACCAACAAACATTAATCAGATACTTCACCATATCGATCCAGATTCCATCTATACAGCACTTACCGATCTTCTGAGTTGGAAAGCATCAAATCAAACTGAACGTGGTGCCCAATTATATTTAGCCGATTGTCTTGCTCAATCCCTGTCAATCAATCTCGGTAAGCTTATTAATAAAGAAAAGAAAGAACAAATACTTTCGACATTCGGAGTACAGTACTCCCCTGGGTATGATGGGACAGAGTACAATCATGGTCTGATGAAAAACATTTTCAAAGAGAACTTGAGTGGTTTTTGGGCGGATTAAACTTTTCTGTGGTATCTCACTATAGGCTGGTATGGTGAAAGCTCTAACGAGCAGCCGGAAGTTTTTGTAAACATTATTGTGCGTGGCGAAGAATTCCTAGGGCAAAATCCAGACAGTCATGTGCGCAGTAAAATTATACTAGCAATCGCAGAGGCGCATGAAACAGGCTGGTCATTGAGTCTTGCGTCGCCAGAGGACGCTTATGTTGACAATGCACGTTATAAGTCAGATGCAGAAAGTCATCGTAAACAATCTATTGCATACTATGAACGAGTCATTAAGGAAAATCCAAAAGCAGTTATGATTCGAGAAAAACTCAAGCGACTAAGGCTTAAACTAGATACAAACAGCAGAGCATACTATTATATTGATGGTTGTTAAGCACAAAAGGTTTCAGCAATTATTTAACAATTATATTACTCAAAGAAAAATAAACGCGGAGAATCAGAATCACTCAACAAGCAAGGTCATTAATTCATCAGTCAAGCCTATGCTTTGCTAAAAATAATGTCGAATACTTAATTGAACAAATAAAGCAAAAATATTAAAGCAGGAAAAGAAAATGAAAAAGATAATTTTGTATCTGCTTATTACAACAGCGTTATATGCACAGACGGTTTACCAAGTTGTTCCAAATACAAAAGGAAATGAGATAGTATTAAGTGTGGTAAACGAATCTGAAACATTAAGTGCAGAAAAAATTACAGTCGCTCTTTCAAATCATCCAAAAGGGATTGAGGTTTGTAACAAACTTGTTGAATTACAAAAACTAAAAATGGGAGAAAAAAGGGAAGCTGTTTTTTCATTCGATGTAAAACGCATTCCCGAAACACCAAAAGACACACTTAAATTTTTAATTACAGACAACAAAGGGGACAGTTGGAAGAAGGAGATAGTAATTGAGTATTCTCTTCCTAAAGAGTTCAAGCTGGAACAGAATTATCCCAATCCATTCAATCCAACAACTACTATTGAGTTTACAATTCCGGAAAACGGGAGATATATATTATCGGTTTATAATGTTCTTGGTCAGTTGGTGAGTATTCTTGCCGAGGATGATTACCAACCCAGTTATTACAAAGTAACATTTGACGCAAGCAAACTTGCAAGCGGAATGTACATCTACAAATTAAGCGGTAACAATGTGAACATTAGCAGGAAAATGATATTGATGAAATAAGAATACGAAAATAAATTTTTTTAGCTGGAGTGAAGTTTCTCGGCTCTATCTGCAAGCTTCAGTTTCTCTACAAGTTCATTCAGGTCGCCCTGAATAATATCCGAAAGATTATAGAGGGTAAGTCCTATACGGTGATCTGTAACTCTGTTCTGTGGGAAGTTGTATGTTCTTATTTTATCGCTGCGGTCGCCCCGTTTAACAATCAATTTTCTGGCTGCCGCTATTTCACTGTTTTGTTCGTTAAGTTTCATATCATACAGACGGGCTTTTAGAACTTTCATCGCTTTCAGTTTATTCTTTAACTGCGAGCGTTCATCCTGACACTGAACAACAAGTCCGGACGGAATATGTGTAATACGTATTGCGGTTTCAACCTTATTAACATTCTGACCGCCTGCGCCCCCGCTTCTGTAAACATCAATCCGTAAATCACCCGGATCGATGTTTACCTCAACATCTTCAACTTCCGGCATTACAACAACAGAAGCAGCTGATGTATGAACTCTTCCATTTGCTTCTGTTGCCGGCACTCGTTGAACGCGGTGAACTCCGCTTTCAAATTTCAAATCCGCGAAGACACTTGTACCAATGAGACTGAAAATAACTTCTTTGGTTCCGCCTAAGCCGGTCTCGCTAAAATCGATAAGTTCCTGTTTCCATCCACGCATTTCAGCATAACGGGAATACATTCTGTAAAGATCCGCAGCAAATAAACCGGCTTCATCGCCTCCGGTACCGGCACGGATCTCCATTATTACGTTTTTATCATCATCGGGATCTTTCGGAACGAGAAGAAATTTTATTCTCTCTTCCATAACATCCCTTCTTGATTTCAGATCATTCAATTCACTCTCGGCGATTTCGGACAATTCCTTGTCTTCACCGCCATTGATAATTTCCTGATTACCCTTAATGTTATTCAGCAATCCATCATATTCAATGAACGCTTCAACAATATCGATGAGTCCGCTTCTCTCTTTACTTAATGAGATCAGCTTGGATTGATCCGATAAATTACCGGGATCCGATAATTGCTCATTTATCTTATCATATTTTTCTTTTATAGATTTTAACTTATCGTAGATTTCCATGTATCCTCTTGTAAATCGCAACACTTCGGGAATAATTGCGGGCAAATATACTCAAGTTAGAGGTGAATTTCTAAGAGTCTTAAAGTGGTGCTAAGACAGATAACGAAGTTTTGTTAAATATTTTATCTGGAGATCAATTGATGGAAAAGAATTATCAGTCCTTAGCGGTGTTTGACCGCAGCATATAAACATCTTATCTAGAGCATCAAACATATTAATCGACGGAAATTCATTATCTCTCAGGAAATGTATTAGCTTCAAAGTGCGGAACCCGTCGAACCAGATCATCTTTTGTTTTTCTATTTGTAAATCCGACTTTGAGTTATCAAGTATTTTGTTCCAGCTATCCTCAAATTTATTTTGAAGCAGAAAAGCAAGAAGCGTTGTGTTAATCTCTTTCGCTTTATTCAGGTACTCTAAGGCACTCAAATTTTCTTTTGAATTAAAAACCGAGAGCCATTTTTTCAATACCTCAAAAGATTTCGGATCATACAAAACGTATTCCTCATGAGTCCCGGCGATAAATCTATTCACCCTTTGACCTGTTCCGAAGGGTACTCGCCACGATCCACGGCTTGCGGGATAAATTTTTGTTGAGTCAATTTTATATATGGGATTGATCTTTGCCAGCTTTTCCATAAAGTAAAAATCTTCCGCTGCTTTCTTCTTGTTCATTCCGCCAATCCGGATGTAGCTATCATAATCGCAAATCATAGTCGATCCAATCGTAGGAAAAGCAAATGGGGAATCTGCGAATTTTAATCCAAGCACATAATATCTTAGGAATATTTCATAACAGATTATAGCGTGTTTGTCCTCTTTCCGCTCAGGTAAAGAATGTTCATATTGAATATATGCTGCATGAATGTCCTTATGATGAAATACCCGGACAATCGATGTCAGGTAATTTTGTTCAACGGTACAGTCGGCATCAAGACAGACCAGGATTTTTTTTGAACTGGTTGAAAAGTCAAATTGCTTCAGCGCCAGATCCATTCCTATCTTTCTCGCAAGTCCAACTCCGCCATCCTTTTCGGGCAAGTCCAAACCGACGCTTGATGCGTCAACCAGACCAACATTCAAACCGGTACTGTTTATTTTTTGCGCAAGTTCTATTCTACTTTTTCCTGAGATGATCTCTTTCAGCAGTTCCAATGATTTTCGATTATCTTCTTTAACATCTTCATCCGAAGAAGCGATGCTGTTCACAACAAACATTACTAGTGTTTCTTCGAAATATTGTTTATCGTTTTTAAGAAGTGATTCCAACAACAGCCGGATGTTTTGATATTCCTGAATGGCGGGGATGACAACAATATTGTTGAATTTACGCGAACAGTTTGATTCGAGGGTCCATTTATCCAGGCCATACTTCGATAAATAATTTATTACGGAGACTGGCAGGTTATTCATGAGAAATAATTCTTCGAAATAATTTGTTCTGCCGCTTTGTAGTCGGGTCCTTCAATCCAATTTATTTTTATCCCCTCACGTTCCATTTTTCTAAACCAGGTCATTTGTCTTTTTGCGAAACCATGAATCGCGCTGTTCAATTTCTGAAACATATCGTTGCGATTCAGCTCCCCGGTTAAATATTTTGCTACAAATTTATACTCAAGCCCAAATGTTTCCAGCCGCTCAAGGGTTATTCCCTCATCAATAAGTTTTTTTACTTCTTCGATCATTCCGCTTTCTAATCTTTGTATCAATCGTGACGTAATCCGCTTTTTAATTTTTTCACGTTCTAAACTCACACCAATAATCAAAGAATTGATTTCACTTCTCTTTTCGGATCCTTGGTTCGTGGTTTTTTCAGAAATCATTATCGCACGAACGACTCTCTCTTTAATCAGTAAGTCTGTAGTATTGTGCAAAGAAGGATTTATCGTTTTTAACATCTCTGCTAACTCTTCCATCGAATATCTGTTCAGTTCAGAGAATCGTTCATCGTTAAACTCTGCCTGATTGAGATCATAGCTCTTTAATATTGAGTGAAGATACAGCCCTGTTCCACCTACAAGAAATGGAATCAGTCCACGGGAAGTAATTTCATCGTATATTTTATAAAAATGCTGATTGAACAGGAAAAGATTGAATTCCTCTTTAGGCTCAATGACATCTATTAAATGATACGGGACTCGACTACCATTAATCAGGTAATCATTCAAATCTTTCCCTGTGCCAATGTCCATTCTTCTATAAACCTGACGCGAGTCGGCCGAGATTATTTCACCTCCGAAATGATCTGCCAGAGAAGCACCGAGAAATGTTTTACCGACAGCTGTGGGTCCGAGAATGGTAATGAGGTTGTATTTCATATATTAGAAAAGAATCCGGTTAACTCTAATCAAACAAGTTCTTCCGGTAATGACTAAAACGTCGAAGCAATCGGAAGTGTAACTGTAAATGTTGTACCTTCACCCAGCGAACTTTGGACAGCAATTGTCCCGTTGTGGGCTTCGATAATTTTTTTAGTTATTGCGAGCCCTAAGCCGGTTCCTTCTTTCTTGCCATAAGACATAAATGGTTCGAAGATTTTTTCCTTAAATCCATCAGGAATGCCAAGACCGTTATCTTTAAAACGGATTTCTACTTTTTTATCAGCCCGTTTTGTTGATATGAAAATTTTTCCGCCATCGGGCATTGCATCACATGCGTTTTTAACTATATGCATGTAAGTCTGGAAATATTCTTTCACGTCAAGTTTAACAGTTACATCTTTATCATAATCACCTACAATTTGACAATGCCGGCTTTCGACATACTGCTCAACTCTCGAAGCGTAATCCGTAAGTGTATTATTCAAACTAACGGTTAATACTCTTAAAACGGTTTTACCTTCTGAATAACTGGATGTTGTTTGTACCAAATCAGCCACCTGAACTATCTGTTCAAGAAGCATATCAACAATTTGAAGTGTATCGGGAGGAAGAGCTTTGCTTCGCAAATGTTCCGCGTATCTTTTGCTGACAAGAATCGGTTTCTTAATATCCTGTATTAAGAAATTCGCCATCTTGCCAAGCGACTGAACCCTTTCTCCCTGTAAAAGTTTTTCAACCAGTTCGGCATTGTTAAGTGCTATAGCAGAATGAATTGAAAGAGCTGCCAGAAATTCTTCGTCTCGTTTTGTAAATTCTCCGTTTTTGCTGTTGATCAGCTGAAGAACTCCCACAATTTCCTGTTTATTGTTTTTTATTGGAAAACAGATCATGTTTTTTGTTGTGTATCCGCTCTTCTTATCAAAGTCGGAATTGAAGCGGGCATCCTGCCGTACATCTTTAGTATTGATTGTCTCACCGCTCTTTGCAACAAACCCTGCAAGACCTTCCCCTATTCGCAAACGTATCTCACGCATTTCATCGCCAACGGCAATCAATGACCAGAGCTCGTTTCTCTCTTTATCTACCAGATATAAAGTACCGCGGTCGGCATGAGTTAAATCTATTGCAACATCGATTATGTTTTTTAATACTTCATCAACACGAATATTAGAATTAACAAGTTCCGCCGCTTTAATTATCATTTGTAATTCATCGGCATCCATGGAATTCTCATGGCTTTCATCGGCTTTGGGATGTACCGGTTCCGCCTTAGATGTAAGTTGCTGTTTAGGTTCTTCGGGCTCGGGTGTTCGTTCAATTTCTTTAATCTGCTTATCAACATCCGCAAATAAATTATCCGGTTCTAAATCATCGATTGAAGACGTAAAAACTGGTGGAAGGATTGTTTCTATTGGTGGAACAGATTTAACCGGCTCTTTCTGAGCCGGCGGCTCTTCATACTTAGAAGAAAAAGCTTGAACCGGCTGGATCTGCTGAGGCTTTTGTTCTTCTTCAAATCCAAAACTCTGAAAAAATGCGTCATCATTTTCTTTATTAACCGGTTCATCATATTTTTTCGGAGGTTCAAATGCTGCTACTTCATTACCGCTTAGAATATTGAAGAGTGCGTCGTTTAAATCATCATCTGGTTTTTTCTCTTCCGGTTTACTGGGTGCGGGTTCATCGGGCAATTCATATTCAGCTTTGGGAATTCCATCTTCATTCAAGAATGCACTCTCATCAAATTCAAATTCTTTTTTTGCAGGTGGAAATGCATCTTGGGATTGAGCGAAATTTTCGAGAGGCTGAACAATTATATTCTCATCTGGCTTTGGTATCTCCGTAATGGATTTGAAATATTCAATCGGCTCTGAATCTTCTGCTTTTTGTTCTTCAATGTGAGTCGTTTTTTCTTCAAATGTCGGCGCCCAACGAATCTCTTCGGTCAAAGAAGAAGCGTTTTTCTTCTCTTCATTTATTAAGGGAGTGCCGTTTTGCACAAATGAATCTTCGTCAATTTCTGCTACAGGCTCGCGGAGGTTAATCAGAATTTCATCATCCTGTTGAATTAGAGCCTCAACTTCCTCACGCGATAAAGCAATCAGGTATGAATCTCTTAACGCAACGGCTGTTGATGTGCGGGAAGTTTCCTCAAAAAATTCTTCATGTCCAAAGAAATCATTTTCACTGAAAATGAATGACTTCGTTTTACCGAGAAGGCGTTTCTTCAAAATATTTATCTCACCGCTGGTAACCAGATAAATAATATCTGCAATGTCTCCTTCGCGGTAAAGAATCTCCCCTTCACCAATAGTAATTAACCGTCCCCGTATACTTCGAATATCAATTTTCGAAATCTCGGCATTTTTAAGTAATTTGTTCCGGCTTAATGTAATTAGTAATTGATTTTCCATTTAACTAATATTTTTTGAGGTAATCTATTGTCAAAAATTGATATAAACATTGCTGCCGAACACCTTTCGAAGAACGATAAGGTGCTCTCAACAATAATAAAAAACATTGGCATTATCAATGTAACACGCCAGAAGAAATACTTCAATTTATTGCTCGGGTCTATTATCAGTCAGCAGTTATCTACATATGCAGCGGCCTCTATCCAAAAGAGATTCTTGGAGTTTTTTAAGAATGACCCGCAGCCGGAATTAATATTACAGACGGATGACCTGGCACTCAGGTCGTTAGGCTTGTCGAACGCAAAAGTGAAGTATGTAAAAGATCTCTCGCAGAAATTTCTCTCCGGCGAGGTGAAATTAAAAGGTTTCGGTAAAATGACTGATGATGATATAATTGAAGAACTGACTAAGGTAAAAGGAATTGGTGTCTGGACAGCACACATGTTCTTAATGTTTACTCTGGGAAGATTAAATGTTCTTCCTTACGGCGACCTTGGTATTCGTAAATCTATAATGGTAAATTACCGCTTGAAAAAATTGCCCAACGAAAAAAAAATTAAATTGATTGCAAAAAACAATAACTGGCATCCTTACTGTTCCATTGCAAGTCTTTATCTCTGGAGGAGTTTGGACACAAAAAATGAATCCTAATCCTATTAACAGCATCAAATCAAATGAATGAATTAGAACTTATTGAACAAGCACAGCGCGGAAATAAAAAAGCTTTAACAGAGCTTGTAAAACTTTACGAACAGACTGTTTACAATTTCTCTTTTAAAATTTGCCGGAACAAAGACCGGGCCGAGCATACAATGCAGGAAACTTTTCTTAGCATGGTAAAAAGTATCGGTCAATTCAGCGGTCAATCGAAACTCTCAACATGGCTTTATAGAGTCGTATCAAATCACTGTTTAATGCTTGCACGCTCTGACGGAAAACATGAGTTTGCTTCTTTTGAAGATGAAGACGCGATCATTGACGAAAAAAGCATTGCCGATTGGAAAGTTACACCGGATAAAGTTACTGAGAATAATGAGCTGAGAGCAATTCTAGATAACGCCATTGAAAAACTTCCTGCCGAATACAGAATCGTTTTTATGCTGAGAGATGTTGAAGGATTATCTACTGAAGAAACGGCTAAAATGGTTGATTTAACTGTCCCGGCGGTTAAATCACGTCTTCACAGAGCGCGTTCTTTTTTAAGAGATGAATTAAACGGAAAATTAAAGTATGACTGAAAATAAGCCCGAATGTAAAGATGTAATGGCTCACATCTGCGATAACCTTGGTGAAGAGCTAAACTCTGAAAAGTGTATTTCGATAAAAGCACATTTAGAAAACTGTGATAACTGCCAGCACTATTTTAACTCCATTGAAACGACAATTGAATTCTACAAAAAATATAACGTTAATCTCTCCGATGAGGGACACGAACGTTTAATTGAGTTCCTTGGGCTCAAGGAATAATATACAGATAAAATAAAACCCGAATCCATCTTCACGGAGCCGGGCTTTTTATGCATCGAGAAAAGTATTTTATTAACCCTTCTTCAAATAAACACTTCCGTTGATTGTCCTTATCGTAATTTTATTTTTCCCGTCATCTACAGAACCCTTTCCGTAGATATATTTGCGCTTAGAATTACCTTTCTTACGCTCCCACTCAGTTGTTCGTTTTTCATCAATCTTAAAATCACTGATGATCTTACAATCTTCAAAATCTTTATGACTATTTTTTGTGTATGCAATTTCAATATCGATATCCATTGATAAACCATTAGGAACAACTAACGTTATGTCTCCGCCCATAGAGGTGAGTTTAACGTCTCTGTTACCGTCTTTTGGATCGCCAACCATTTTCACTTCAACATCACCGCCCATAGTTTTTGCTTTAATCCAGCCATCAACTTCTTTAGCGTTAATATCTCCGCCCATAGTCTCTGCATCTAAAAATTTTCCGGCGTAATTAATAGTTATTTCACCGCCCATGGTTTTTAGCTTTGCACCGTTTGGAGCTCTATCGATATCAAGAGCACCGCCCATTGTGGAAATATCAACTTCATTACCAACAGATTTATCTTTTCCGCTAACGTTAATATGCTGAACCTTTCCACCCATCGAAGAAGCATTAATATCTCCTTTAACATTCTCCACTAAAACTTCACCACCCATGGTTTTTGCGCGACCGTCAACTTCAGAATCTTTTAATGTAATTGCACCACCCATTGTTGTTACATCTAAATATCCCTTCAAGTTGCGTAAGTCTAATTCTCCGCCCATTGTCTTTCCTTCCATCTTTCCTTCGACATATGAGATAGTTACTTCACCGCCCATCGTAGAAAATTCAACATCAAACTTCTTGGGAATTTGCAAAATAAGTTTAGCGTTTGAATTATGGTGATTATCATCAGTAATATAATCGGAAGTAATTTCAATGGTGTTTCCCTTTTTTTCAAAAGTAAATTCAATATCTTTATTTCTAGTAATTGCTTCTGCGGATAGTAAGTCCTTATCCCACCCTTTAATTTCAATACTGGCGCCGGTTTCCAAATTGATAATCACTTTGCCGCCCGGCTTAACTTCAAATTCCTTTTTAATAGTTTCTTTCAGAGTCGTTGATATTTTTTTAACTGATCCGTCAATGGAATTTAATGGCGCCGCGGCTGTAAGAAGAATACTTATTAATACAATGCCGATAATTACAAATAACTTTTTCATAGTTTTCTCCTATCTCATTTGTCTGATTTCAAAATTTTAATACCGGATTCGGTTGCACTAAGTGATATTTTGCTTCCGCCTCCGTTAATCAAATATTTAGCTTTTGATACCTTTGAATCATTATCGGTATTACTTTCTTTGGCTTGAAAATCGGAATAGATCTTAAAATCTTCACTTGAGTTTCTACGATGTCCATAAAAGCGTAATGTTGCATCAATTTCTGTTTTAGCTGAAGAGGGAACGCGCAATACAATTTCACCGGCATTAGTTGATATTACACTTTCTGTGCCTGCAGATGGATCCAACATTACATCAACATCCCCAGCAGATGTTTTTGCCGTTACACTGCCAACAATTTTTTTCAGTGCTATGTTTCCACCTGAAGTTTTAGCGATTACCTTACCTTTTGCACCACGAAGTTCAAGATCACCTCCAGAGGTTTCCATTCTGACATTGCCGGTAACGTTCCCGACTGTAACATTCCCGCCGCTTGTTAATAATTCGGAGTCACCCCCGAGATCACCGGCAGAAATATCTCCACCCGATGTTCTCAAGTAAGCGCCGGAATATGCTTTTGTAATATTTATATCGCCGCCGGAAGTGACCGCCTTTATGGATTTTCCTTTAGTAGTACCAATAATAATGTCTCCGCCGGCTGTGTTTATTTTTAATGCACCTTCAATATCACCAACATGAATATTTCCACCGGCAGTAGTTGCAGTTAAATTTCCGTTTATATTTTTAAAAGAAATATCTCCACCGGCAGTTTTCGCTAGAACTTCTCCGGAGATATTCTCTTTAACTATTATATCTCCTGCTGATGAAATCAATTCCAGATTAAATTGCGAGGGTACATTGATATAGAACTCTGCTTCTCCTTCACCCCACTCAGAATCATACTCAACTCTAACTTCATTGTTGCTTGATTCCATTTTTACGTTGTTCAGCTCATCTTCTTCCATTTCTTTTATCTTCACAACAACTTCATTTTTATCCCATGGTATTATTGTTATCTGTCCGGGATTTACATTAACGTAAAGACTACCACCTTTATTAACATTGAATGATTTGGTTCTTTCTTGATATTCATCTATACCTCCAAAGCATATTTTGCTCGCAGTGAGTAATAGAGTAATCACCACTAATAACTTTCCGGTAGTTTTCATTTTATTCAACCTCCATTAATATTGATGCAGCGCGGATACGAATGAAATTATCTTTATCCATTTCGGCTTTTTTGCTCAATACTGTTTTTGTTATATTATCAAATGTGTGGCCTTGTAATTTTAATTCGGAAAGAGCATTAATCGCTGCAACCCGAAGACCTGAATTTTTATCGCTTGAAAGAACAAACAACAACGCATCGCGTATTTCATCATCGAAAGGAGTTTTTAGCAATACTTTTAGTGCTTCCTTTCTAACTGCTGGATTTGTATCCACCTTAAGTGCTGTGAGAAGAGCTTGTTTTATTTTCGGATCAGGTTTGAAATTGTTTTCTTCTGCTTGAGATGCAATCGTATTAACTGTTCTTAATCGCATCCCCGGGTTCGATCCTGAAACAAGAGCGGTTGCAAGTAATTTTTGAACGAAAGGATCATTAACAGTTCCCTTATATCTAACTGGTTTTACTGCATCAAAACTTATTTCAATTTCACCGTCGCCCCTTATGTTTGTCGGGAATTGAATACCCGATATTTTAACATCGCTCTGTTCAAGTTGATCTATAGCGACGTGATTATTCGCAGAAAGGATTTCTCTTTTTCCAGTTGGCTGATGAAAAAGGGCATAACCAATCAAAATGCCGACAACAATTGTAACCGCTCCACTAAGGATATATTCATATTTCTTAAATAGAAAAGTGCGGATTAGATTTAAAAACTGCTCAAGCGATGAGACTCTTTGAGAATCTTCTCTTATTTTTCTTATTAATAAAGTTCTTGCTTCGTTCAAAAGTCTTTCATCAGCTTCCTTCGGTTTGCTTTCCTTAAAGGAAGAGTATGTTGATTTAATAACATCGAATTCTTTTCTTAGATAATCATCTTCCATCAGAGCATTTTCGAATTCGATTTTATCTCTATCATCGAGTTCGTTCATCAAATACAGATAGCATTGTTCTATAAATTTTTCTTTGTTCATTTTCTCTCCTTTATCATTCTGAATCCCGCTTGCGGGATGAAGAATCTCAATTTCATATTTATCGAAATATTATCTATCAATAAGATTTTTTAATCTGTCTCTCATTTTATGAGTAGCCGTAAAAAGATATCTTTTGACTGCACCTTCCGTACACTGCATAATCTCCGCAATTTCTCTGATTTTATATTCCTCAAAATATTTTAGAGTAAATACCATCTTTTGCTGAGGTGGAAGTTCATTTACGGCTTTATTAATATATCTTGAAATCTCACTTCCTAAAGTCAGTTCGTCCGCTGATTTATTATCCGTTAGCGTATCGCCAAGAGTTCGTACATCGTCATCCTCGTGTGAAATTTCACGATGTATAGAATCATAATTCTTTCTTCTCGATTGATGAGTAATGCAAACATTTGTAGTGATTCTGAAAAGCCATGTTGTAAACTCGCTCTTGAATTGAAAATTTTTCAATCCTCGAAAAACGCGCATAAAAACTTCTTGATAAATATCTTTTGCATCCTCATCGCTGTTTCGAAATGACTTGGCGATATTCAGAACATGCCGATCATAACGATATACCAATTCTTCGAAGGAGGACATATCACCTTTCTGTGCATTTATTATTAATTGATTGTCTGTCAAAGTCATTTCTTTGTTGGCTTCTGGTTAATTAGACTCGGTGTTACCGGAAAAGGTTGTGCTTAAAATGCAGAAAAAAGGAGACAGAAAACAGAAGATGAAATTGAGAATTAAGCTTGCTCGCCGACATTTTTATGAAGGCAGGAATGGAGAATTGAGAACAAGATGCTTATTTTCAAATTGAAAATAAGACCATTCTGTGATGCACTGCGTCAAAGCATGTAAAAGAATTGTTCAAGGAAATAAATGCTGAAAGAATACCTTCAGAACTTGCAGCGCTCAATTAACAAAGGCGATGCAACCGAACCAAGTCTTTACAAACATCTTGAAAAACTTCTCAAAGATTTTGCTGAAGAAGCAGCTCTCAAAAATATTGATGTCACTGTTTTGCCCAAGCAGACCGATGCCGGAAATCCAGATTTTAGAGTTTGGGATGGAAAGAATCACGTAACGGGCTATATCGAAGCGAAAGATCCATCCGCTAGAAATCTTGATCATATTGAAGAAACGGATCAACTTAAAAGATATCTTACAACTTTCCCTAATGTTATTCTCACCAATTTTTACGAGTTCCGACTTTACCGCGACGGCGAGCTTATTGCACAAACACAAATCGGAAGACCTACAATAGCGAGACAATTAAAAACAGTTCCGCTGGTTGAAAACGAAAAACAGTTCTTAGACTTAATGAACAAATTTTTTTCCTTTTCATTCCCTCATATTAAAGACGCAAAAAAATTGGCGCTTGAGCTTGCAAAGAGAACCCGTTTTTTAAGAGACGAAGTTGTTGCGATAGAGTTGGAAGATGAACAAAGGAAAGGGAAGAAAGCAATCCTTGGTTTTTACGACGCATTTAAAAAATATTTAATAGCATCGCTTACGGAAAAACAATTTGCCGATCTGTATTCTCAAACACTTACATATGGATTGTTTGCAGCAAGAACCCGTGCCAATGATGAATTTAACCGCGAACTGGCGTTTACATTCATTCCAAACACTATTGGAATTTTAAAAGATGTTTTCCGTTTCATCTCTTTGGGCGATCCGCCAAAATCCTTACAGATAATAATAGAAGATATAACCGAAGTATTGAAGGTAACCGACGTAAAAAAAATACTGCACGATTATTACACCGAAGGAAAAGGGAAAGACCCCATTATTCATTTTTACGAAACTTTTCTTACCGCATACGATCCTTCAATTAGAGAAAAACGGGGTGTTTATTATACACCGGAACCGGTAGTGGGTTATATAGTACGTTCAGTTAACCAAATTCTTAAAACACATTTTGATCTTTATGATGGCCTGGCAGATGAAAATGTTACACTGCTGGATCCCGCGGGCGGAACATTAACTTTTCCGGCAGAGGCAATTAAAATTGCGGTTGGACAATATAGCTCTAATTACGGCGAAGGCGGTGTGGATATTCAATTATTAAGGGGGCAAATCCTTAAAAACTTTTATGCTTTTGAATTGATGATGGCGCCTTATGCAATCGGGCATTTGAAGATGGGCTTTTTATTTGAAGAACTTGGCTATCCGTTAAAAGATGATGAAAGGTTTAAACTCTACCTCACAAATACTCTTGAGACAGAAGACCTTGAACAAATTAGCATACCCGGACTAAGTTCTTTGAGTGAAGAAAGCCATCTTGCCGCCGAGGTTAAAAAGAATCAGCCTGTGCTTGTAATAGTAGGCAACCCGCCTTACAGCGGAATATCTTCCAACATAAGCGACTGGACTGAAAAATTGCTTAAGGAAGATATTGACGGCGCACCGAGTTATTATAAAGTTGATGACAAACCTCTTGGCGAAAAGAAACTTTGGCTGCAAGATGATTATGTGAAGTTTCTCCGCTTTGCTCAATGGAAAATTCATAAAGCCGGATTTGGAATAGTAGGGATGATTACAAATCACAGTTATCTCGATAACCCTACCTTCCGGGGAATGCGCCAAAGCTTGATGAATACTTTTGATGAAATTTACATTCTCGACCTTCACGGCAACAGCTTAAAAAAGGAAACCACACCCGACCTGCCTGCGCCGCGTTCAGGGTCGTTTTGGGTTTATGTTCTGAAATGTAAAGATGATAGTTTTTATATTGGGCAGACAGATAATATAAGGCGTAGATTTGATGAGCATTGGAAAGGCGAAGTTTCGTGGACCAAATCACGGCTACCGATTAAAATAATACACTTAGAAGAACTTAGTAGCAGAGAAGAATCTGTGAAAAGGGAACAGAATTTAAAGACTGGTTATGGTAGAAAATGGCTAAAAAGAGAGTATGAAGCAGGACGACTTATGGCGCGGCAGGCAGGAGGAGGCAAAGACGAAAATGTTTTTGATATAAGGCAGGGTGTGGCTATTGCATTGTTCATTAAAAAGAAGTTAATAGTGGAAGGGGCAATATCAACCCGCGCACCCGAAATTGTTCGAGGAATTATTCCGTTAAAAATTCCGGCAAAAGTTTTTCATTCGGAGCTGTTTGGCTTAAGGGAAGAAAAATATAATTGGCTAAGTAAACATAAACTGAATGCAAAACTTTATAATAGATTAAAGCCCGGGTCGCCATGGTACTTCTTCATTCCACGCGATACGGATAAAATTGAAGGTTATCTTGAGTGGGATAAAATAAATGAAATCTTTCCAGTGAACGTAACCGGTATTGTTACAGCAAGGGATTCTTTAGTTATCGGATTTGAAAGAAAGGAGGTTGAAAATAAAATAAGACAATTCCGAAATCTTTCTATAAGTAATGAAATAATTGAAAAAACTTTTGATCTGAAAGACACAAGAGGATGGAAATTTAAAGAAGCAAGGATTGATCTTTCTAAGGATAATGATTGGAATACTTACTGGCAAAAGATTTTATATAGACCTTTCGATATAAGGGATATTTATTATACTCCTAAAATGGTTGATTGGGGAAGAACTGAATATATGGATCAGATGTTGAAAGAAAACATTTCATTATGTTTTATGCGACAGTTCTCTGGTGATATGCCATACTCACATTTTCTAGTTTCAGAATATATGGTTGATAACAGAACTTTTTTTAGCAGCAAAGGAATTATCCAACAAGCTCCACTTTATCTTTATCCCAAATTAGTAGAGCCAAAGAAGAAAGCATTTACGCAGTTAATGATGTTCGAGCCGGAGGCTAAATACGGTCCGCATAAACAACCCAACATTTCAGAAGAAGTTTTAACTAAGCTTAAAAAAGCATACCGCAAAGAACCCAAACCGGAGGATTTGTTTTATTACGTATACGGTATATTATACAGCAACAAATACAGAGAAAAATACGCCGAGTTTTTGAGGATCGATTTTCCGCGTGTTCCGTTTACCAAAGATTATAAACTATTCAAACAGATTGCCCAACTTGGCGAGGAACTTGCCGGACTTCATTTAATGAAAAGCAAAATATTAGATAAGGGAACCATTGGCTATCAAGGCAAAGGAGATAATAGAATTGAATCTGTGAAATACAACGAAGAAGAAAACAGAATTTACATTAACACAGAAAAATATTTCAGCGGTATTACTCCGGAGCTCTGGAATTATCAGATAGGCGGTTATCAAGTTTTGAGTAAATTCTTAAAAGACCGGAAAGGTAGAATGATGGATGATCCAAAGTTTTACGGAAAAATAGTTACGGCAATTGCTCAAACGATTCAGTTACAAAAAGAGATTGATAAGATTTATGATAAGGTGGAAAAAAGTTTGATATAGTTAATCTCCGCAGCAAAGCCAGTTTCTTGACTATTTATAGAGATCTATTAATGAAATGAACTACGAGCAACAAATATGTTGTTATGTTGGGAAAGATTAATAAATTGACAAAAGAAAAAGGAATGTTTAATATTCCCATGAAAAAAGACTACATAAATAGATTTCATCAACGACCATTTTATACTCCTTCAAATAATTCTAAAAATTTTCGATAATATTAGAAATATTAAATAATACTATGCTGACAGACCGTAATAAAGAAAAGCTATTTAACGTAATTATATACTTCCTTAACAACACAGAGAAATGTTACAAGCTGAAACTTCTCAAACTCCTTTACTTCTTGGATTTTGAACATTATAGACAGACTGGTAAAAGCGTGACTGGTTTAGAATATTACGCATGGGAAAAAGGACCAGTGGCCAAAGAGGTATATGAAGGAATCGATTCACCAGACAAATTTGAGGGATTAGGTAATTATATATCTTCTTTTAAGGAAGAATTCGAAGATGGTTCGGGGCATAAGTTTATTATAAAATCAAAGAAAGAGTTCGATCCAAAATTATTTTCTAAAAGAGAACTAAAATTACTTTCTGAAATGGCTGAGATATTTTTTGAAGCTACTGCTGATCAAATGAAAGAAGCTTCACATTTTATTAACCAACCGTGGGATAAAACTGTTAAAGAGAAAAAACACTTTGCAAAAATAGATTTCGATTTAGTATTAGACTCGAAAAAAGATTCTATTACTAAAGAAAGATTAAAGGAAAACAAAGAGCTACAAAGCGGAATGCATTTATTTCTTAATAGTTTATGACAACTGGTTCGGTATTAAGCATCAAAGATTTTAAGTTCGCTGATGGGGGAATAAGTCCTCTTAAGCTTGTTATTATTCTTAACAACCCCTCAAATGACGAAGAATATCTGTTAGTAAAAACTACAAGCAAACCACACAACAGAAGCAAAACTCCGGGATGTTACAGTGAGGATAATTATTATTTTATAACAAAAGGGCAAGATAAATTCCACGATGATACATGGATTATATTCGATGAATACTACCACATGACCCAAGCACAAATGTTGAACGGAATTACAAATAATGTCATAACTGACATGTTCGATTTGGAATTAACTCTTTGGAATGCAATAAAGAAGTGCATTCTAAAATCTTTTGATTTACCTGGCGACTACGAAGAAATGATTAAACGCGGTTAGTACTATCAAATATTCTGACAAAATTATTATTCCATTTTCCCCATCTTCCCTTTCTACACTCTACACCACATCCAAAGATGCATGTATTTATATCCGCTGCCGGTATTAAATAGAACAACGGTTTCGTCAGTATTAATCCATCCTAATTTTTCCATCGCATTAAACGCTTTCCACATTCCACGCAGAGGTACAGATTTTATTTTATCGTAATTTTTCCGCAATAACCGCATTCCAAATGATTAAAACAGCTTCTCTGTAATCCTTCCTTCTTAATAAACGGTTCAAACTAAGTTCAGAATCTCTATTTGTAAAGGAAAACCAGCTTTTTGATGACCTTCTAATGAATTCCTATTTTTTTAATTCACTACGAAACTTTTCGTATGTATCGGGCGTCTCAAGGCTTGAGAAACCAAAAGGATAAAAGATGGCAAAGAAACAGATACCGAAACCAACCGATTCCGAACTAGAGATATTACGGATTCTTTGGCAAAACGGTGCCTCTACAGTTAAAACCGTAAATGAAAAGCTGAATGAAAAAAAAGAAACCGGTTACACCACCACGTTAAAGATGCTTCAAATAATGTATGAGAAAAATCTTGTTGAACGCGATGAAAACGAGCGGAGTCATATCTACAAATCAGCTATTGATCAGAACAAAATTCAAAAAGTTTTACTTGATAAACTTTTAAAAACGGCATTCAGCGGTTCAGCGGCAAATCTTGTAATGCAAGTGCTGGGTAATTCTCAGCCATCGAAAGAAGAATTGAAGAATATTAAAGAGTTGTTAGATAAAATCGAAAGGGAACGAAAATGAATTTCATTTACGATCTAATACCCGAAGAGTTTATTAAAGCCATTGGCTGGACAATCTTTCATTCTCTCTGGCAAGGCGGGGTAATTGCAATTTTGCTCGGTGGAGTTTTATTAATGACAAAATCGAATAATTCTCGATTACGCTATATTCTTTCTGCCTCCGCTCTCTTCTTCATGTTTGGAATTTCTATAACAACATTTCTCCGGGTATACAATTCAAATTCAGAGATCTCTTCCTTGTTAACTGAGAATACTCCTGAATTTTCACTTTCACCTAAAGTTATCGATGAAGATGCCGCATCCTTAGTTAACAGCGATCCGAACATTGTTGATACAATTAAATCTTTTTTTGCCGGGCATATGCCGCTGATTGTTACTTTCTGGTTATTTGGATTTCTTGTTTTCTCGCTCCGGTTTGTTGGCGGGGTTGTACATGTGCAAAAATTGAGAAACGAAGGGATAAAAACGTTAGAAAACTCTTGGATTCATAGATTGAGAGAACTTTCCGGAAAATTTGGATTGAATAAACTCGTGCAAATATTTGAATCGAGCAGAGTGAAATCTCCAATAACGATTGGATATTTAAAGCCGATTATTCTTCTCCCCATCGGGATGATAAGCGGACTACCGCAAGATCAGGTTGAAGCGATAATCATTCACGAGCTTGCACATATAAAACGATATGATTTTCTAATAAATCTTTTTCAAACACTTATCGAAACGATATTCTTTTACCACCCGGCAGTCTGGTGGATTTCATCAACAGTTAAAAGTGAGCGTGAAAATTGCTGCGACGATCTCACCTTAGAACTTTGCGGCGGCTCTTTAATTTATTTCAAAGCTCTGTACAATTTGCAGCAGATCTGTTCGGCAGAAAACGAATTGGCGCTTGCTGCGATTGGAAACAAAAATCAATTATTCAGGAGGATAAATAGGATGAACTCTCATCACAAAAACACATCGTATGGATTTAAGTTCGCCGCATTTGCAGTTTTACTTACCATAATTGCAGCAGTTTCAATCTATTCAACGTCATCCGCCAAAGAAAATTCTCGTAATCTTGCGAGTGTGTCTTTTATTAATCCCATCACCTCGCTGAGTGGGACCTCTTCTCTGAAAGCACCCGAGAGTGACATTACTTCAATTGCCGATACTATTTCTATGAAAAAAGGAAAGCGTACTTTAAAATTCTACGATAAAGAAAATGGCGACGAGAAAAGATTTAAAGCCAAATTCGATAACGGAAAATTAAAGGAACTATTCATAGATGGCGAGAAGGTAGATGAAAAAGATTTTTCAAAATATGAAGGGAAAATATATCAACGTCTCGAGGATTATGATGCAGGTATGAAAGAGTACAAGAAAGGGATGGAGAAATACAAGGAAAGTATGAACGCATATAAAGAAAGCATGAAATCATATCGGGAAAAAATGAAAAACTTTAGAGGACATTATGATTCAGATATTGACGCTCCCGATATTGATTTATCAGAGTTAAAAGAACTAGCAAAAGAAATTCGGGAAAATGTAAGAGTACACATTCCACATGTTTCGGGAATTCACATTCCCCCAATTCATATTCCCCAAATTGATTTAAGCGAATTGAAAGAAGGGCTCAATGATTTTGATTTCGACCACGAGAAATTCAAAGAAGAAATGAAAGAGTGGAAAGAAAATTTTAAAGAAGAGATGAAAGATTGGGGTGCCGATATGAAAGATTTCAAAATTGATATGGAAAAATTTAACAAAGAGATGAAAAAGAATGGACCTGGTAGTGAAGTTTTTAAGAAGAGTATGGAAGAATTAAAAGTGAATATGGGCAATCTGAAAGTGGAAATGAAAAAACTGAAAAATTTTATCCACGATACAAAAGATGAGCTTGTTAAAGATAAGCTGATGGATGAGGGTGATGATCTTGATGACTTCACTCTTTCTAAAGACGAAATGATCGTTGGCGGGAAAAAAGTTTCACCGGAGCTTCACAAGAAATATTTAGAACTGTATAAGAAACACTTTGGGAAAGAATTGACGGGCGATAAGAAATTTAGAATCAATGATTGACTCAATTAATGGGTGTATTTCAAGAGTAAATATTTATTAATGCTTCTTCAAGTCTTGGTGTCTTTGTGGCTTAATTTTACCACGAAGACACTAAGAACACTAAGGCTCACAAAGCCAACTCATCCATCTTCGTCCAAGACACGCATTAGGAGTTTAAACTTACCAGCGCTTCCTTTATCAAATCCTCAATAGAAACATTCGGCGATTTGTCTGTAATAGCGCGTACCATCCGCTCGGCAACTTTTTGATTGTACCCAAGATTAATCAACGCAGCAATTGCATCTCCTCGAACAGTTGAGATACCGAATGAAACACCTTCAATACTTTCAGCAAGAGACTCAACTTTGTCGCGTAGTTCAATCACCATCCGCTCGGCGGTTTTTCTTCCAATACCGGGTGTTGATATTAACCTCGACACGTTTCCGCTTTTGAGCGCGTCTTTCAAATCTTCAATTTGAATTCCGGATAAAATACTTTGTGCGGATTTTGGTCCTATGCCGCTTACGCTGATGAGTAATTCGAACATCTCTTTTTCTGCAAGCGAGTAGAATCCGAATAGATCCATTGCAGCTTCCCGGACGCTTAAGTAAGTGAAGAGAGAAACTTCCTCCTTGTCGGAAATTTTTTCGAATGTGCTGATTGAGATATTAACGATGTAGCCAACGCCGTTTACATCAATCAACAGTTTTGTTGGTTTTTTGGAAATTATTTTTCCGTGCAGATAACCGATCATAAGTTATTAGCCATTAGCTTTTAGCTATTAGAAAATCCGCAAGCCTTAGTTAGTAAAATATTGATCGAAAGCTAAAGCTTGCGGTTACGAAAGGCAAGATTAGAAATTATATGCAATTCCTATTTTCAAATTATTTAATCCGTAATTCCATGAATTACCATCATTAGTCGATTCTGTTCTACTTTGTCCAATCGGCTTACTTTCGGACATATTTTTCCAATGATCCCAACTGTATGTACCATTCAAATCAAATTCAGCAAGCAAGGATATTTTTTCCGTTACAGTGCATTCAAGACCAATCATTCCCTGAACTCCCAGTCCAAGGGATGAAGATGTTGTCTCATAAATTGATTCATCAGCAGGATAATATGATGTAGCATTTCTTTCTTGATTGTTTTCACTAATGTATCTGGAAAAATTTATCAAGGGACCAATACCAAAGTATAAGCGAATCTTTTTTGTAATATTTGAAAGCCAGAAGTAATTAATGGCAAGATTAAGATATTGTGAGCTGGATGCTCTATCCTCCTTAAACTTTTGTACTTCAGATGCAGAAATATTGGATCCATTATTGTAATAACTTTGAATGCGTTCTGAATTTCCGGAAGAACCGCTTAATCCAACATCAATTTTAAATCTTATACCGGATGATGCGCTTAATAAGTTTAGATAAGATAGCGAATATCCGTTGACTAGATGAAACTGAATTTGAGAATTACACTTTGCTGAATCAGTTTGAGCAAAAAGTGAAATTGATGAAAAAAGTATTGCTAATGCAATGAGTACTGATTTTGAACGTACCATAATACCCCAAAAATTAGTTTGAATTTTGTTAAAAAGGGATTTTCCCCGGTGTCAAATTGTTATTTATTGGTTTGATCAGCAAGAGAAAAATTTATGCCCCAATAACTCTATCCGGATTTTCCTTTATAAACTCTTTCCAGTTTCTGCTTTTTTTTGAAAACGAATTTGTTTTGAAGGCGTGGCAAATTGCAACAGCGAGCGCATCGCTCTCGTCATATTTTATTTTTGTCTTTCGAATGGCAAGAAGTTTTTTGATCATATACTGCACTTGATCTTTTGATGAGGCGCCGTTGCCGACAACAGATTTTTTGATCTCACGCGGCGAATACTCTTTAATAGCCAAATCATTATGTACTGCAACCAGCATCGAAACACCGCGCGCATAACCGATCTTTAATGCAGACTGTACATTTTTCCCAAAGAATGCCGTCTCAACTGCAAACTCATCCGGCTTATATTGTTTTATTAACTTATTGAGTCCGTTATAAATTGTTTCAAGACGCGGGGGCATCTCTTTTGTGGTTGGAATTTTTATAACTCCGGCGGAAACATATTTCAGTTCATTGTTATAAAAATCAATTATCCCGTATCCTGTGAAAATTGTTCCGGGGTCTACGCCGAGTATTCTCATATTATTTTCAACAGAACGCGGATATTTATGATTATTATGATCTTAAATAATCATAAAAAATCTTGACAATCTGCGTTCTATTCTCCTTTACTCTGTAAAATCTGCATTAGTAAAAACGTTTTGTACATCATCGCACTCTTCGATTGACTCGATCAGCTTCATGAGCTTTTCAGCATTATCACCTTTAACGAGAGTATTGTTTTTCGCGATCCACTGCAAAGATGCGTTTTCAATAGCCAGCTTGAACTCTAGTAATTTTTTTCTGACCGGTTCAAAATTTTCAAGTGTAGTTGTTACTTCAAAAAAATCTTCTTCCGAACTAAGATCATCTGCACCTGCATCAAGAATAATTTCCATCATCTCGTCTTCGCTCTTTCCGTCACGTTTAACAGTAATTACACCTTTCCGTTCGAACATCCACGCAACCGAGCCCGTCTCTCCCATATTTCCCGAACCTTTGCTGAACAGATGACGAATCTCCGCGACGGTCCTGTTCTTATTATCTGTAGCAACTTCAACAAGAATTGCCGCCCCGCCGTGTCCGTAACCTTCGTACATCAATTCGGAAATTTGAGAGCCTTCAAGCTCTCCCGTTGCTTTTTTAATTGCACGCTCAATATTATCTGCCGGCATGTTAGCAGATTTGGCATTATCAATTGCGAGACGTAACCTGGGATTACCATCCGGATCTCCGCCGGCCTGCCGTGCCGCGATTGTAATTTCTCTTATTAATCTGGTAAATATTTTACCGCGTTTGGCATCAAGAGCACCTTTCTTTCTTTTTATCGTAGCCCATTTGGAGTGACCCGACATAAAACTTCTCCTTTATGAATTTCCATTTGAACCAGCCCCATTCACCGGATTTTCTTTTATATGAATATCCTTTAAGCGTATTTGAGGATAACTCTTTCCGTCTTTTTGAATTGTTTCGACTGTATATACGATATCAACTAAATTTTTTCCTTTATCAATCTGAGATGCGAACGCACCAAGATTGAATCCGATTGCATCAAAGACTTTTTCATTTCCATTCTGCCGTAGACTTGTTACGATATGATTGACGCCCACAATTCTCGGAGGATAAACCAGACTTACATTTTCACTCATAAATACTGGGCGCATATTGCCAGGACCATAAGGCGCGAACTGTTCGAGTACACGCAAAAATTTTGGAGAAATGTCGGAAAATGAAATTTTCGTATCAATGTGAACTTCGTGAAGTTTATTTTCATCGGTCATATTTTTACGAAGTACCGCATTAAATCTTTCCTTAAACTCTTCAAGTTTTTCAATTTCGATTGCCAAACCTGCAGCGGCTTCATGTCCGCCGAACTGAAGTAAAAGATCTTCGCAGCTCTGAAGCGCTTCATAAATATTGAAACCGTGAATACTTCTTGCGGACCCTTTCGCAACTCCGTCAATGGTGGTTAACATCACAGCGGGGCGGTGAAATTTTTCCACTAAGCGTGAAGCTACAATTCCAATAACACCCGGATGCCAGTCATTGTAATGAAGTACGATTCCAAGGTCAGCTTCCATATCAATACCTGAATCGACAAGCTGCATAGCATGAGAGAAAGTCATTTCATCAATCTTTCTCCGTTCTGTGTTTTCATCCTCAAGAACCTGAGCAAGTTCTATCGCTCTCTTAGGATCATCTGTTGTGAATAGATCAACTGCACGGTTTGCATCGCCAAGTCTTCCTACAGCATTAATTCTTGGGGCAATTGTAAAAACTATTTGTCCCGCATTAAGATTTCCCGGTTCCATCCGCGCACTTTTTAAGAGAGCTACAATTCCGGGGCGAGGATTTGTATTAATAAGATCAATTCCTTCTTTAACCAGAACTCTGTTTTCATCAACAAGAGGAACGATATCTGCGGCACCGGCAAGCGCGACAAGATCAAGATACTTCAGCGCTAATTCTTTTTTCCCTATCCGGTCGCCCACAGCGCGCGCAAGCTTAAAAGCAACTCCGGCACCGGAAAGGTGTTTGAAAGGATAATTGCATCCCGGCTTGATCGGATCGAGTAACGCATATGCATTTGGAATTTTTTCTTTCGGCTGATGATGATCGCAAACAATAGTTTCGATGCCGAGAGAATTTGCATGATCAATTTCATCAACGGCAGTAATTCCGCAATCAACGGTAATGATAAGATTTATTCCGCGCTCTTTTAGAATATCTATGCTTGAAATTGAAACTCCATATCCTTCGGTAATACGGTTGGGGATATAAGTTTCAACATTCGCTCCGAGTTCTTTCAGAAAGAGATACATAAGTGCGGCAGAACATGTACCGTCAACATCGTAATCTCCATAGACACAAATTTTTTCGTTGTGTGTAAGTGCGTAGATGACCCGCTGTGTTGCTTCCTGCATTCCGTTCATTAAGAACGGATCGTGCAAACTATCCAACGATGGACGGAAATAATTTTTTGCTTCGTAGAAATTTGTAATACCGCGTTGTATTAAAAGAGTGGCAAGGATATCTGAGATGTTTAAACTATCTGCCAGAGTAAGAATAGATTTCTCCTCCGGCGCTTCTTTTAAGTTCCAGCGTTTGTTTTGCATGGCACCTTCCAAAGAAGAGCACCAGATGGTTCATGTTTGTAAGCCGAATTTTGTTCCCGGCAAAAGCCGGGTGGCAGTTATTTATCTCGCCGCGGCATTACTGCCGTGATCTAGCGGTCTACCCGAAGGTTTTCAAGGCGAACAACCTTGTCTGAGGGCGAACCCTACAGAAATCCTCCTGCTTGACCTTGCACCAAGTGGGGTTTGCCGTGTCCCGCAAAAGCGGGATCCCGTTCATCGCGGGACCGCCGATGTTGCCATCGACGCGGTAGGCTCTTACCCTGCCATTTCAACCTTACCCTTCAACTAGCTCGGGGCGGTATTTTTTCTGTGGCACTTTCCGTGTCCCCATAAAATAAGGACCCCGGGAATTACCCGGCACTTTGTTCTGCGGAGTTCGGACTTTCCTCTATTCAAGGAGAAACTCCTTAAATGGCAACTGCCCAACATGAACCATCTACTGTTCTTCTACTTCTTATTTATTATTTAACAATTAATTTCAACTGGTGTAAATATAACAAAAAAGGGGTGTGTGTGCATTAGCAAAAATTAGTGAGTGGTGAACTTAGGGGATTGAACAGGAGAGTAACATCGGAGAATTTTCAAAAGCACGGTTTGTCTTCTATCCGCCGACCGAAGAACACTCTTTTTTCGTTTCTTTTAGTATCTTGCCCCGAATACTAATTGCCCATCAAATTAGTTATGAAGCGCAGATTTTTAGAGGAAGAGTTGGACATTACAATTTTTACAATGGCTGTTAATGGTACAGCGAGAAACATTCCAACTATTCCCCAGAGATAACCCCAAATTAGCAATGAAAGAAGAATGACAATCGGATTTAATCCCAGCCGGTCGCCAAATATTTTGGGCTCGATGATATTACCGATAATATTTTGAACAACAATTATTACGCCGGTAACTAATAAGGCATAACTAAAAGACCCATACTGAACAAGTGCCATCAAAGCAGGAAGAGTAACCGCAATTACCGATCCAACATTGGGAATGAAGTTAAGAAGAGCCGCCAGTGCCGCCCAGATTATAAAGAACTCTATCTTGAAGAGCCATAAAATGAAGCCTACAATCACACCCACGGACAAACTGATCAGCAATTTTGTTACTATATACTTTTGCACCTGTTCCGTTATATCTCTAATTGTCTTTTGTAATTTCACTTCCCGCTGTATCGTCATTGTTTCAAGATCTTCATCGCGGGTGGCGTCTGGGCTCAAATGCTCGGCTTTCTTTTCGCGCATCATCTTCTTGAGTGACGACTTAACATCTTTCTCTACATAACGCCATCTGATCGCAGCAAAAATTTTATCGTGTCCTGTGTTGATAAATATGAAGAAGAAGAAAACGAGAAGTATTGCTACAACTACCGTCATTGTTGACGAAAAGACACCGCTTGCCAAAACGCCAATATCTACCGACTGAATAATCTTAGAAATGTTGAACCGGGTTAATACTTTATTTTTAATACCAAGCTCAACGGCCGATGAGCTGATAATGTGATTCAGTTTGGCTTCATACATCGGGAATTGAGCAGTGAATGCAATAATTCTGTCAATAATTACTCTCGATATTCCGTAGAACAGGGATGTGGTCAGCAATAAATCGATAAATATTATTATCGGCATTGGAATTTTTCTTGATTTGAAAAATTCGTTCAACGGTTCGAAGAAGAAAAACATAAGATAGGCTATTACCAATGGAATGAAAATGTGCTGAAGTTCTTTCAGTACAAAGCAGATAAAAAACAGACCAATAACGGAGACAAAAAATTTTACAACGGGATCACCAAATGGTTTTTTCATAGACTAAACTTAATTTTGTTCCACCGATAATTTACAAAAAATGAATTTATATAACCCGTATTTTTAGTTAAATTCACAAGTGGGTAAAATTATTTACAGGAGAATTTCTTTTGAAAAACTACATTCTAACTGCCAAAAATTACATCGTAATTATTTTCTTTTCACTTATTACTTCTTCTATTGCAGTAAATTTTGAGAGCGGCGGCAATTCCAAAGAGTTGAACGGGAAATCCTCACCGTCTCATATCCCATGGAGTGTAAACGCTACAATCTATGAAGTTAACATACGGCAATTCACTCCGGAGGGAACATTCAAAGCTTTTACACCCAGCATGCAAAAATTAAAAAAGATGGGAATTGATATTTTATGGTTCATGCCCATAAACCCTATTGGTGTCTTGAATAGAAAAGGATCCCTGGGAAGTTACTACTCTGTTAAAGATTATACTGCAATCAATCCGGAGTTTGGTACTATTGAAGATTTTAAAGCAGTTGTAAAAGAAGCGCACAAACTTGGAATGCGAGTAATTATTGACTGGGTTGCCAATCACACAGCCTGCGATAACCTCTGGACAAAAACCTATCCTGAATATTACAAGAAAGATTCAGTCGGTAAATTCATTTCGCCTTTTGACTGGACGGATGTTATTTCACTCGATTACACTAACAAAGAATTATGGAATTCAATGCGTGATGCGATGAAATACTGGATTGAACAGTGCGACATAGACGGATTTCGATGCGATGTAGCGGCAATGGTTCCGCTGGATTTCTGGACATGGGTGCGCCCGCAACTTGAGGCAGTTAAGCCAATATTTATGCTGGCCGAGGCAAGCGAGCCGGAACTTCATCAGGTATTTGATATGACATACAACTGGCAGCTGAAAGATCTATTTGTCGATTGTGCTAAAGGATCTAAAAATGCCGATGACTTTTATAAATATTATGAAAAGGAAAGGGTTGAGTATCCTGCCGACAGCTACAGAATGGTGTTTATCTCAAATCACGATGAGAACTCGTGGAATGGAACAGACAAGGAACGGTTCGGCGAAGCAGCAGAACTGTTCGCTGTAATTACCGGCGTTGTGCCGGGAATGCCGTTGGTATATAATGGTCAGGAAGCCGGTTTGGATAAACGGCTACTGTTTTTTGAAAAGGATTTAATTGATTGGAAAGAGAACAAGATGTATGGTGTCTACAAAAAACTTTTCCATCTCAAAAAGGAAAACAAAGCTTTATGGAACGGAACAGCTGGCGGCGATTTTCAAAAAATCGAAACGGATGATCAGAACATTTTTGCTTTCATAAGAGAAAAAGATAAAAATAAGGTTGTTGTGTTCTTTAATCTTTCGGCATCCGCAAAACAAATTACCGCCAACAACTCAAAACTTGAGGGGATGTATAAGAGTCTCTTTACCAACACGGATGAAAAATTAAATTCACAGCATCAACTTCTTCTTGAACCGTGGGGTTATCAAGTATACTATAAATAATTCATGTATGGCCTACACGGGTTGACAAAATATATTTTATAATGTATTGTTATATAAACTATTCTTAGCATGAGTCACAAAGAGAAAATATCTTCCTCCGGATCACGCGTTTATATCCTTATTCTAAGCGCCGGGATAGTTATGGCTCTCACTGTTCTATTCAGCCTGTTCATGGGGCTAAGAACAAATTTTTTCTACTCAACTCTTCTGAACTCGGCTACTGAAATAAAATTAAATGTATTTAAAGCACAGATGGGTTTCGACAAAAATATAGAGAATCCATCGGAAGAGACTCTGAAAAGAGCATTGAGCTACCTTGATCTGGTTGAGTTCAAGGCGCTTCTGGTCCACGAGCAAAAGGATGCGACAAACATCATTCCTATTCCAATTAACAACCTCCCTTTACAAGAGAGTGTACAGCAACTTCAGGCTCTGCTTCCCGATTACCGCGCACTCTCTATAAAAATTGCTTCTATTGGCAAGGGATCCATCGATGCCAATTTAAAAAATGAATGGGTAGTGCTCTTTGTAAAATTAGGAAAACAGGCAGGAAATATTGAACGGGAAATCTATCGCATTCTAAAGTCTCAGGAGAATAATTACAGACTGGCTCAGTTTATATTGATTGGTGTGAGTCTAATACTATGTGTTCTTACAGTTTTTTTCCTTTTCAGGTCTGAGAAAAACAGAATTAATTTTATCCGCCGTATTGAACATGCCAACAACAATCTTGAGATCGGATTACGTAAAACAACACGGGCGGAGGAGGCTCTTCAGAAAAGCCGGCGGCAGCTTGATACTTTAATTCAAAATCTTCCCGGCATGGTATATAGGACAAGGTGCGACAGCTCGTGGGCATTTGAATTTGTTAGTGATAAATGTTTAACCCTAACCGGGCATAAGGCCGATGATCTTATTAATAATAAAGTTATTTCTTACTACGAGTTAATTCATCCCGAAGAAAAGCAGAAAGTATTAGCACAAATTCAGCGTGCCGTTGAAGAAAAAAAACCATTTCAGCTTGTTTACAGAATTAGAACTACGGGTGGTTATGAAAAATGGGTTTGGGAACAGGGCGTTGGAATTTTTTCCGAAAGAGATGATGAATTGATTGCGCTTGAAGGTTTTGTTATAGATATAACAGAGCAAAAAACTGTTGAAGATCAACTGGAAGTTCAAAGCAATGCGCTTGAAGCCGCTGCAAACGGAATAGTTATTATGGATAATGTTGGCAAGGTCTTATGGTGCAATTCTGCTTTTACTATTCTCACCGGTTATACTTTAAGAGAATTAATGGGAAAAGAACTCAATATTCTAAAATCAGAATCTTTTCCCCAACAAATTTATGATCACATGTGGAATACTGCGAGCAACGGCAACATATGGCATGGTGAAATAGTTAACAGAAAGAAAAATGGTACACTATACAATGAAGAAATGACAATAACCCCAATAAAAGATTCGGAAGGACGTATAAAATATTTTGTTTCCATCAAGCAGGATATAACGGAAAGAAAAAAAGCTGAAGAAGCTTTGCGGGAAAGCGAGCTTCGTTTCAGAGGTCTGTTTGAAAATGCTACGATTGGTATTTACCGGACCTCCTATGACGGCAGAATACTAATGGCGAATCCAACTCTTGTTAAAATATTTGGTTACCTCTCATTTGAAGAGCTTTCGAGCATTTCGGCAAAAATTACATATGCTGATCCAGCAACCCGTGATATTTTTCAATCCGAAATAGCGAAACACGGTTACATTTTCGGCTTTGAATCACTCTGGCGGAAGAAGGATGGCACATTGATTTTTATTAGAGAAAGTGCCCGTGCGGTTAAAGATGAGAACGGAAATATCTTGTATTATGAAGGAACCGTGGAAGACATTACCGATAAGAAGGAAATAGAAGAAGCTCTGGTTATAGCAAAAGAGCATGCGGAACAATCCGATAATTTGAAATCCGAATTTCTTGCACAAATGTCTCATGAAATAAGAACTCCTTTAAATGTTATTTTGAGTTTCACGGGGATGATGAAAGATGAATTGCAGGATCAGGTAGACGAAGAGATGAAGAATTCTTTTGATGTAATTGAGGAAGAGGGGAGAAGAATAATGAGAACCGTTGAACTCATTTTAAATATGTCTGAGCTCCAGACCGGATCCTATTCATACCGGCCCAAAAGAGTTGATCTCTTCAAGGAAGTACTTCAGAAAATTCATCAAAGTTTCCAATTGACTGCCGATAAGAAAAAAATTCTTTTCGGTCTATATAATAACGATAGAGATACTATTGTTCAGGCTGACGAATATTCAGTCAATCAAATTTTTCATCACTTAGTTGATAATGCTCTCAAATATACAACTCAGGGAAAAGTTGATATTATAATCGGACGAGATCCAAAGAACAATATATATGTTGATGTAATTGACACAGGTATTGGAATAACAGAGGAATTTCTTCCAAATCTGTTCGATCCATTCACCAGAGAGGAAAAAGGCTACACAAGGAATTTTGAAGGCAACGGCTTGGGTCTCGCTCTTGCAAAGAGGTACTGCGAGCTAAACAGCGCCGAAATAAAAGTCAACAGCGTTAAGGGGAAAGGAACTACTTTCCGTGTAACATTCCCAAATCCTAATTGATTTATCGATTATGAAACTCTCCTTCAAGCCTCTCACAGAAAAAACATGGAATGATTTTGAAGAACTTTTTGGTAAACGAGGCGCGTGCGGTGGTTGCTGGTGTATGTCCTGGCGCTTAAAATCTTCCGAATTTGAAAAGCATAAGGGCCTTGGAAACAAACAGAAAATAAAAAGTTTAGTAAAACAAAAAGAGCAGATTGGTATAATTGGATACATTGAGAATAAGCCGGTCGCGTGGTGTTCGGTTGCACCGCGGGAAAAATTTATCCGATTAGAAAATTCGCGTGTTCTGAAAAAAATTGACGACGAACCGGTTTGGTCAATTTCCTGCTTTTTTATTACAAAAGAATTCAGGAGAAAAGGATTATCAACAGATCTATTGAAAAGTGTGATCGCTTTTTGCAAAAAGAAAAAAGTGAGAATCATTGAAGGCTATCCGACTGTGCCGTATAGTAAGGATATTCCCGCAGCTTTTGCCTGGACCGGAATTCCATCTTCTTTTGAGAGCGCCGGTTTTGAGAAAGCAGCAAAGAGAAGTAAATCCAGACCAATTATGAGATATTATCTTTAATTTTCTAATGACTAATTTTAACAATAGGGTAGTTCTAAAAACCTCAATATCCTTTGCGAACTTTGCTTTTTCTTTGCGTTCTCTGCGTTAAATATTTACAAAAGATAGTTTTTAGAAGTATCCAATAGTTGTTACTGCACTCTTTATTTTGCTAAGATACAGTTGTAACTGAAAACACTGTAAACCATGGAGAAAAAGTGAAATCAAAAATGTCGCTTTTAGTATTGCTATTTTTCTTTTGCTCGGTTTTATCTGCACAGGAGGATATTGCCGCAACAACCCTTATAAAAGTCGGAAATGTGATGCCGGCGTTTAGTACAAAATCACTTTCAGGTAATTCTTATTCGTCTGATTTACTGAATGGAAAAGTAATTTTAATAAATTTCTGGGCAACATGGTGCGGCCCTTGCAAAGCCGAGCTTCCTCTTCTGCAAAAAAATATTTACGATAAAATCAAAAATGATAATTTTGCCGTTCTCTGCATTTCCCGAAGCGAAAAAGAAGAGGTTGTTAAAAAATTCATCGAGCAGTTCAAATATACTTTTCCTGTATATCTCGATCCGGATGCAAAGACATACAATTTATTTGCCAGTAAATATATTCCGAGAAATTTTGTAATCGGTAAAGATGGAAAAGTAAAATGGACGTCTACAGGTTTCAAGGATTCTGAATTTAACGAGATGATAAAACTGATTGAGAAAGAATTGAAAGACTAATCGGTTCTGATACGATTCCCCCTTTTACCGGGGAGGATGAAAACAGGCTCAACAAAATGAATGCCCAGCTTATTCGCTCAACAATTGTAATTTGCATTTTTCAAGCTCACTCTTTTGTTCTTCGCTGAGTTCGGGATATCTCAGATCAAGTTTTTTCATTGTATTGATAATTATCTCCGATGTTGCCAGGCGCGCAAACCATTTTTTATCCGCCGGAATTATATGCCATGGCGCCAACTTGGTGCTCGTTGCGGCAATAGCTTCCTCGTAACATTTCATATAATCATCCCAATACTTACGCTCTTCCAAATCCCCGACGGAGAATTTCCAGTTCTTCGCCGGGTCATCAATTCTTTCCAGAAATCTTTTGGCCTGTTCTTCTTTAGAAACATGAAGAAATAACTTTATTATGCACGTTCCATTTTCGTAAAGATAGTTTTCATAATTCTTGATTTGCTCAAACCGTTTCTCCCATATCTCTTCTGTTATCAGTTCTGCCGGGATTTTTTGTCCGCCACATATAATCATAATTCAGTTCTTCAGCGGATGGCTGTTTGAAACTGAAAACTTGCGTTCCTTGCGGATTGAGACCGCTCATAACATGTTTGATTAAACTGTCCTTGCCAGCCGCATCCATTGCTTGAATTATTATAAGTAACGAATATTTACCCAATCCATAAAGTTTGTCCTGAAGATCGGCGGCTTCATCTTTCGATTCGAACTTGTCGGAATAATTGGTCTCGATTTTCGAAAGCTTAATTTTTTCTCCGTTACAAACTCTGAACTTTTCGGTATCCATTTTCAGTTCCTTTGGTATTTGGGCTATTATACGTTATGTGTTTTGAATAATAAAATATTTCTATTCTTTCACAAGGATAAATCTATTATCCAGTAATGAAGATTTGTGGATGTATCCTTTTTCCATCAAAGTATTGTTTACCTGCGTAATGATAAACTGATAATACCATACAAACCACTCGCGGAATGTTGTCTGATCTTTGTAAACCGAGTTGAGGTACAACTTTACAAATAGAGTTCTGTTCTTTTCGAGATAGTTTAGTAAATCCGGAGAAATTATTTGAGCGAGACTCATAAGTTTTTTAGAATCTTCAATTCCAATCAACGGCACACCCGGCGTTTGTTTCTTAGGAATACCCTTCAATTCGGCACGTGTTACTATTGAATCTGTTTTAGCCAATTCAATTCCATAACAACCGGCAATATAATTCTCGATAGATTGAAATTTATTGGTAAATATCTCCAGTGACTTATTTTTACTATTACCGGGATTTTCCAAAATCGCTGAATAGTATCTGTTCAGTCCTCTATACGGTGGTTCCGCTTTGAGATACTTCTCTTCTATTTCCTGCATCTGCCAATAATTGTGAATTACATTGCCGAGAATAAAAAGTGATGCATCCTCGAAGGGTATGTTCTTAAAGGCAGGAATTTTTCTATATGCTTCTTCGATTTTTGCAAGGCGGTCTATCGCAATCAGGCTCATCTCATGCCCGAGCGAATCGGCGGTTTTTTTCAACTGAATTCCGTTATCAAGATCTATCACCATACATGTCGGTACAAAATTGCCTTCCTCGTTCTTTTTGATCAGACCTTCGCCAAACAGATCGTTGATGTATAAGTTGTAGGTGCTGTCGCTCAGGTTGAAATACTCTTTTATTTCCTCCGGCGGAAAATTATTGTGAAGGAGAACCAGAATCTCTTTCAAATGATTTTCTTCAAGATTAATCGCGGGGCCGGAAAAACTGCCGGAGATAACATGTAGATCAAACTTATTCAGGAGTGTTTCCGATATATTTTTTTTGTGGCTGCACGACGTAATAAACAATAGAGCTGATAAGAGAATTATTTTTTTCATTTGCGGTTTCAATTTTGTGTGTAAAAAGAAATAGAACACAGATTTAACAGATGGCACAGATTTTCACAGATAGTCATAACTGATTACTCCTTATGACCAATCATAAGAGAAGAACCAAAACTCGTATCTTTTCTTTCGATCTTTTTGATGCCCGCGTTCGTAAACCAATTTTTCATTTCTGTTTCGGTATAAGTATCACCGCGTTCCGTTCCAACAAGCATGTTCAATGCGAAGTATGCGCCGCCCGCCGGTTCTGTTCTATCTTCGTTCATAACCCAATCTTTAATTACTATTTGTCCCCCATTATTCAAGGAATCATAACATTTTTTTATCAGCATATTATTTTCTTCTAAACTGTTTATGTGAACAATTGCTGATAGAAGAATAAGGTCGTAACCGTTTCCCAAATCATTAGTAAGATAATTGCCGCTTAAGAATGAAAATTTTTCAGTCATCCTTTCTTCGGCAACATATCTGCCCGTTATAGGAATAACATTAGGAAGATCGAAGACAACAGCGTTCATGTTAGGATTTTTTTTGATGAACTCCATTGCAAACGCACCCGATCCGCCGCCAACATCGAGCATATGGTTCACTTTAGATAAATCGAGAAGCATTGAGGTTAATTTCGCTTCTTTAATACCGCGGTAATGCATTGCGCCAATGAACGATTCCAGCCAATCTATTCCGCCGGGTGATGGCTTGTGTTCGGCGGCAGATGTTCCCGCTTTAACGGAGTCTGTTAAAGAACTCCATGTATTCCACAAACCGATCGAGTGAAAGAGTCCGCCCATAAATTCCGGTTTGCCTTTAACTAAATATTGAGAAGCGTTTTCAGAATTATAAAATTTTCCATGAACCTTCCGTAAAAAACCGAGCGCCACAAGTGCGTTCATTAATCGGTCGGTTGCGCGCTCATCCGCATTGATCTTCTGTGCAACTTCTTTTGAATGCATCATATGTTTATCGAGTACAGTAAATAGACCAAGTTCAATTGCAGTTAAAAGTATTCTGTTTTGCTGAAATGAGTTTGCAAGCGCTCGTATCTCTTCCGGTTTTAGATAATCATTTTGTGTGTTCATGCAGTTATTGTCTGTCTGTTATTTTTCCCTAATTGAATTTAACTGTATGCCTGCTATATTTCCATCTTGAATTTTCATTTTCTTTTTCCTTTTTTCAATCAAAATGAATACTCATAGCCAAAGTTCTTCTTGTTTAACAAGCTATTTACTTTTTTAATTAGTGAATATTTTTTCGGACTTGACTATCTCCCCCCAAAAAACTTATTTACAAACAAAAGATTTGACATAAATGTTAAGTAACTCAATGAGGGAGATATGAAATCTTTCTTTAAAGTAATTTTTCTCTTTTCTCTTTTTACCACTTTAACTACATGTAGCGACCAAGGCACAAACCCACCAACAGAAAAACCAAAAGACCCAAGAACAATGACCTGGACTGCCGATACACTTGCTTATCCGGAAAGTATCCAAACCCTTATGACTAATATCTTAGCGTTCAACTCAAAAGATATTTTTATCTACGGACATAATTTTATAACAAAGGGTAAAACATATCATTTCGATGGGATAAAGTGGGAGGTGTATGATTTAACACAATATATTGGTGGTTATAATGTTTTGAAAATGATAGCTTTCAGCAGAAATAACATTTGGGGAGCTGGTGATAGAGGAGATGTAACCGGTTTATTATTTAATTTCAACGGCTCCACGTGGACAGAATATAAACTTGCGAGTTCATACCCGCCATTATTTTCTATAGACGGAGAAACAGCTAATGAATTTTACGCATGCGGCAGAGACGGTATTGTTTGGTACAATAAAAACGGAAACTGGTTTCTTGATACTATTAAAATTAATCGTCCGCCTAATACTGAATATCAGCTCTCTAGTCTATCGGTTTATAAAGGCGAAGTATTTATTCTTGGTCGGATTTATAGTGTAAAAAGAGGGTTCAGTTGGGCCAGAGAATATTTGATAAGAGGAAAGTTTAAAAACTTTTCGGTAGTTGACTCGATGGATTTTACCCAAAACCTTCCGATTCAAAGATGGGGTGTGGGGGCAATAATAAAGGGTGAGAATGGTAAACTATATTCAAAAGGTCCACGAGGATTCTATGAATGGACTGGAACAGAATGGAAAAATTTCCATCAATCCCTCTATAATTGGGGGTTTTATGTCTTCAATGATAAATATTTTTTAACACTTGGAACAGGCGGCGTTGAATATTACAACGGGGAAAGCTGGATAGATCTATCAACAACTGTATTAAAAAATTATAAAGATGTTACATTCCGCGCAGCATGGACAGACGGAAAGGAATTATTCCTCGTTGCAAATATGTGGAATTCATTTCCTGAAAAAACAATTGTATTACATGGAAAATAAATTGGAGGAACCGCCAAATAAATAGTCTTTAATAAATGATTAATGAGGACGGCGCTGATGCGCCTACCCTCTTTTGCAAATAATAACAAACCGGTTGGTCGCAATAGTTTGCTGGGCTATGCCCATTTTATTTGCAGAGAAAATATAAACAAAAAAAAGAAAAGGAGCCTTATTATGAACAACATTAAACCTCTCCTTATTGTGTTGACACTTGCTTTGTTTTCGTCAATTTCCTTTGCGCACGAATGGGAAATAGCGTTCAAGATTGTAAATAACGGCAATTATGTCTCCGGTTTTACTGTCAACATATATGAATTTAATGAAAGTACTGGGACTTGGGATGCTACAGGAAGTTCCACGTCAGTGGGATATTCAATAGAAAGTGGTTGTAATATTGCTTTTGATCAATACACTTATTTGGGTTATGTATATACAGATAATCCTAATTATCCAGACGTTCCATATTCAGAAAAGTATCTTTTCCGTTTTGGGAATAAATGTGTGATTTATAAACGCACCGGGACTTTAACTCCGGATGCTTCAGGTGATTGGTCGGTAACATATGATACAGGCACAGAGCAAATCTCTGAAGGACCGACCGGACATACCGGTATGTGGACATGGCAGGGAACAACAAACTGGTCAGATACATATACTTTTACACTGAAGAATGATTTTAATGCAGGGAATATTGCATTTAGGTCAATGTCCGTTTCATCTGGCACTCAACTTACAAGACAGGAAAGCTCTTTCCCTCATTATGTTTATGCTTCTGCTGATAATCAAACAGTTAGTATTGGTGGAAGTAATTACAAAGTATATTTTAAAACTTGGCAAACTACAAATGGGTCTCAAATAAACAACGCTGGATTTGATCTGATTCAATCTTATTTGTATCCAAGCCCGACTTCAAATGAAGTAAAAGCATCTTTTGCTAGGGTATGCAATTTAACTTTTCAGTATTCATTTGAAGAAACAACAAGAAACGGTTATATGACAGTTGGTGATACCTCAAGATATTTATCCGCAACAGTATATAGAAGAGACGATGTTAGTCTTACCGCCACAGCATCAGATCAAGAATACTTGTCAATAATTTATAGTTTTGACCATTGGATAAAGAACGGTTCTAATATTGGTGGATCTGCTTCTTATACCTTTACGCCCGATATTCATGCAACATATACAGCATACTTAAAACCCTTAAAACCTTCGAACACGTACCGAAATTTACAATTCAAAAATCCAGATAACTCATCACCTACTATAGGTTCAAATATTAGAATTAATTGGAGCGCTCACCCGGATAACCGTGTTGATGGTTACCAAATTTGGAGAAAAGTTAAACATAACGGCAATTGGGGCTCACCCACTTTGCTCTCTACTGTTAGCAGCGGAACAACATACTATATTGATTATGATTACGTATATACTGACGGTTATACAGATGATATGCTTAATTATGATGTTAGAGCACGTTTATATTATAACAGCAGCTATTCGTATGCAGATGATGCCTATGAAACTACATTTGGAAAAGTAGAAGCAGCAATGTTGGAAGATAATCAGATTGCTTTGGTTGCAAATGAGTTACCGCCTGTCTACTCAATCACCAACTATCCAAATCCATTCAATCCAACAACTACAATTAATTATCAACTACCGGAGAATGGTTTTGTAACAATAAAAGTTTTTGATCTGCTCGGTAAAGAAATTGCGACTTTAGTAAATGAGAACAAATCTGCCGGTTACTATAAAGTTAATTTCGATGCAGGCAAACTGACAAGCGGTATTTATATTTACACAATCACAGTCAATAATTTTATTCAATCAAAGAAGATGTTATTGATGAAATAATTTTTTGCATTACATCTAAGTAACGCAGACCTGTCTGCCGTCAGAGTCTGTTGTACAACCATTAGATTGTCATTCCGAATCCGACTTCGGTCGGGGGAGGAATCTTTTTTGAAAAAATTAAGACTTCTCACCCTGCCTTGCGGGATTCGAAGTGACACAATTCGAGTTTTGCAACAGACTCGTCAGGCAGGTTACAAATCTGCGTTACAACTGATGTAATGAAGATGTTATTGATGAAATTTCATAAACGTAAGGGCTCTATATATTGAGCCCCTACGGATAATCATATTCTTCTTCTAAATCCCTCGCCAAGGACTTCGTGAACATTGTAGATGATCACAAAAGCGTGGGGATCAACTTCTTTTACCACATCCACAAGTTTCGTTACTTCGCGCAGCGGTACAACCGTCATCAACATTTCTCTTTCCACATTTTTGTAAACGCCGCGCGTTTTCACTGCTGTTATTCCTCTGCCAATCTATTCCTCCGGGTGACGGCTTGCGTTCTGCGGCAGATGTTCCCGCTATAACGGATTCTGTTAACGAACTCCAGGTAGTCCACAAACCGATCGAGTGAAAGAGTCCGCCCATAAATTCCGGTTTGCCTTTAACTAAATATTGAGAAGCGTTTTCAGAATTATAAAATTTTCCATGAACCTTCCGTAAAAAACCGAGCGCCACAAGTGCGTTCATTAATCGGTCGGTTGCGCGCTCATCCGCATTGATCTTCTGTGCAACATCTTTTGAATGCAGCATATGTTTATCGAGTACAGTAAATAGACCAAGCTCAATTGCTGATAAAAGTATTCTGCTTTGCTGAAATGAATTTGCAAGAGCGCGAATGTCTTCGGGTTTGAGATAATCGTTATTAGTGTTCATGCAGCTATTGTCTGTCTGTTATATTTCACTAATTAAATTTAACTGTATGCGTATCATATTTCCATTTTTATTACAAAAGGAATTTTTATTGAAAAATTTTTCCCGCGAATAGAGCTGCATACTATCTGAATTTGCAGATCCGTTTCGGACTTGACTATCAAAAAAAACTTATTTACACAGTAGAAATTTAACATAACTGTTAGATAACCAAATGGGAATGGTATGAAACCCTTCTTTTATACGACTGATGGTATTATATATTCCCAAAACCTAAAAACGAGTTGTTCAACTGTTTTGGAAAACGAGATAAAAAAAGTTTCTGCTTTACGCATCCACTTTCTCAAATTAAATGCTGAGGCAGCCAACATTACATTAATTTGATCTCCCACTATTCCTTTTAAGAAGTTTCTTGACAAGCGGTTATCTGTTTTAAGATGACCAATCACTGGTTCTATTGATGCCCTTCTCTTAAACCTACCGCGTACTTTTTTCTTTGTTAAATATTTTTAGCTTCGCTTCGTATTTCTGTTTTATTTCTGCTGTTAACTTTCGTTCAAGTTCTCGTAACAGTCGTCCGGCTATTGTCTTCAACTTCTTTTCAGCTTGTGTTGCTTTCTTCTTGTTCAAAGGATGATTCCTAAATCTCTGTGCTATCAACAATTTCTTTGCCGTTCGTTTGTAGCTCTGACGCTGCTCAATCTTTTCTTCTTCTGCTATTTTTCTGCACTGAAGTATTGCTAGTATGGGTTTTGTACCCATTGAGCTATTACTGTTTCATCTCCTAAATTATTCATCTGTTTGAGTCCTTGATATAGAAAACTTTGTTGGCGGTAATCTGGAGATTTTCCCTTCATGGCTGTCATCCTTTGTTATATTTTCTGCAAGGTTTTGACTCAATTTATTTAAACCTTGCAACTTTTGACAGTGCTTTTTTCTCCTTTTATTTTGTTTTTACTCTTTTTCTAAATGCTTTTTACTTTTTTCAGGATCGACTAATTAGCATCGTAAAAATTAAAGCCAGACTTCGGAAGTAATCCCTGAATCTGGCTTTTTTTGTGAATTACATTTTTTCTTAACTTGACCTCGACTTCGGTCTGACATATACTCTTTTATTTATATCCCACAACTGTTATGCTGATTATTCCTTTCAGATTATCATGATATTCTCTTAATCCTGCTTCTGATAAATATGCTTTCAGTACTTTTTCCGGCAATTCAATCTTTTTTGATTTTTTTATCTTAATGTTTTTGAATCCCGCATTTTTAATTATCTGCAAATACTCCTCTTCATCGATTGCACCTGAGACACAACCTGCGTAAAGTTCGGCAGATTTTTGCAATTCCTGTGTCAGCTTTCCCTTGATAACAATATCGGAAACACAGAAATGAGCACCTGGTTTTAGAATTCTGTAGATCTCGGAAAAAGCTTTTTCTTTATTTGGCACAAGATTGAGTACACAGTTACTCACAACTATATCAACAGTGTCGTTCTCAATCGGCATATCTTCAATCTCGCCGAGTTTGAATTCAACATTTTGATAACCAAGTTTCTGATTGTTGCGGTTTGCTTTTTCAAGCATCTCCTCGGTCATATCAATTCCGATGACTTTGCCCGATTCGCCAACAATTGATCGCGCTATAAACACATCATTACCGGCACCGGAACCAAGATCTACAACAGTATCTCCGGCTTTTATCCCCGCATATTCTGTTGGCAAACCACAACCTAAGTTGAGGTCGGCCTCCTTTACATAACCCTGCACATTTGAATAATCATCTTTCATGATTGAGAAATCGACAGCATCCTCAGTTGGACCGCACCCGCAGCTGCAACCGCAACCACTATTATCTTTGGCAATTTGTCCGTATTTCTCTTTCACAATCTGTTTCAATTCATTTTCGCTTTTCATAACTACTCCCTTAACAACATACTTTTTTGAATAATTTATTTAGTTCTTCTTTCGCCTTCTCTATTGTCTTTGAGTTCAGGCAATAACATACTTTCGGACCGTCTATTTCTCCCTCTACAAGACCAACTCGTTTTAATTCTTTCAGATGCTGTGAGACAGTTGCCTGCGCAAGCGGCAGTAAATCAACAATATCACCACAGACACAAACATTTTTTGCAGAAAGAATTTTCAGGATTTTAATTCTAGCAGGATGTGATAATGCCTTTGCGATATCCGCTAGATTAATCTCTTCGGGTGTGAATTCCTCTGGTTTAGCAGTCGCCATACGAACCTCTTTTATCGTCCATCGTAAGTATACGATAAAGACAATGGGTTGTCAAGTGAAAATTTTGTTGCCGAGGAGGTTTAAAAGAAGAGAGACCGTCTCAAGAAAAAATGAAATTATATCTTTTATTTATGAGTGAGATCGATTTAGTTGCGTCTTTGCCGGGGCTGCTCTACTTCAACTTTTTTATCAACAACCACCTTGTGATCAAGATTGGCAACATGAAGAGCTATATTTGTGGCCAGTTTTACAGTTTTCAGAATTTTGCCAAAATTAATTTTATCCACATCATCAGTCGGTTTGTGGTAATCCACTTTCATGTCATCAAAAAAAAATACAACGGGAATTCCTTTCCTCGCAAAATTGTAATGATCGCTTCTGTAATAAAAACGGTTCTTGTCCTGAGGATCATCGTACTTGTAATCCAGTACAAAATTTACTGTTTTGGAATTCACTTCCTTTACAATTTGAGCGAATTCCGTACTGAGTTTATCGGATCCGATGCAGTGAATAGAATCGATGCTTTCGCGGCCGACCATATCCATGTTAATATTGGCGACAACTTCTTTCATAAAAATTCCGTTATCGGTTGCATACTGAGAGCCCAGCAATCCTTTCTCTTCGCCTGTGTTGAATAAAGCAATGATTGATCTTTTATTGTTTTTAGCGGCAGACAACAAATGAGCCGCTTCAAGAACTGCAACTGTTCCCGATCCATCATCATCGGCGCCATTGCTAACCACTTTACCTCTTGTGCCGACGTGATCATAGTGAGCGCTTAAAACAACATATTCATTTTTAAGATTCGAATCCGTGCCTTCAATCAATCCTATTACGTTTCGTGCCTTTTCAATTTTCGAAAACGGTTTTATATCATACTGTAATTTTTTCTTAAGTTCGAATACGTGAGGATACTCTTTCTCATTAATCATCACATTAATTTTATCGAATGATAACTCCTCTCCCGCTAATAATTTTTCGGCGCAATTCTCCCCTACGGTAAATACCGGAATATTCTTCGAAGTCTCGGCAGGTTCTTTGGGAATGAAAGTCAGTGAAGGTTGAGTCGCAAAATTTTTAGCGTATTTCCAGAATCCTTTCATCCTCTCGTCTAAAATTATAAGGATACCTACAGCACCTTTCTCTCTAGCCTGTTTTATCTTCGATTCAGCATTTGAGTAGGGTGTTGGTTTAGATCCACTAAAAAAATCGTCCTTCTCACTGTATGGCTCACCTGATAAGATCAATACTGTCTTCCCTTTGACGTCAACATCTGCATAATCATCATAATTAAATTCTGCAGCGGTAATGCCATATCCGGCAAATACTGTTCCCGTTGTTTGTTTTGCGAATGATTCGTCTGCAAGTCCGCGCGATGTTTTTATAAAATCGTCACCAAGCATAAATCTTGTAACTACTGAGCCGGATTTATCAAGCAGAGAGATCTTTGCGTCTTCTGCATATCCTGAAGAAAGTAAATCAAAATTCTGAAAGAATGTGCCGTTATCGCCAAATGGTTTAACTCCATATTTATCAAGCTCAGAAGCGATAAATAGAGATGCAAGTTTTTCACCATGGGTTGTTGTTTCTCTTCCCTGAAATTCATCTGATGCTAAAACCTGAAGATTATTTTTCAAATAGTTGAGACTTGTTTTATCGTCAACTTTTATTTGCGGAAAAATATATGCTGCCGTATAAAGAAAAAGAAAAGCAAACATGAGTGAAGAAGTCGGTTTTGTATTCATGATGACCTTTATATTAGTGTTGGGCTATTATTTATTATAGAATACTTTTAAAAACGCGTGGAAGTTAAAAAAATATTCGCCGGAATACATTCATTTAACAAAATTTAACACGCCGATGAAATTTCTAAATGAAGATTTATATTCTTAATTTAAGTTCCGGAGACCGGGTTTAACGAACCGGGGCGGTGAACTTAGATGGGCACCGCCGTCTCTGTTTAATCAACTCTCGCAGAAAATTTCTTTCAAATATCCAAAAGAAAGGGCAGTTTTGATTTTCTCACGTCTAACTATAACACCATTATTTATAAACTTACTCAGAGGGCCTATGAAAAAGACATTCGCACTTTACACTATTTTCTTTTTTGCATTAACTTCGCTCAATCTCTTCGCGCAAGTTGATGCCAGGATAATTCAATATCCGGATGTATCCAAAACTCACATTGTATTTAACTATGGAGGTGATCTCTGGCTTGTACAGAAACAGGGAGGAACCGCGTACAAACTAAGCTCACCTGCCGGACAGGAAGTGTTCCCCCGTTTCTCCCCCGACGGTTCTCAAATAGCTTACGATGCAAACTACCAGGGTAATACAGATATTTATGTTATAAGTGCTAAGGGAGGAATACCAACCCGTGTGACAAACCATGGAATGTCTGAACGTTTGGTAGACTGGTATCCAAACGGTAAAGATTTGTTGTTCGCCTCTTCACAACATAGCGGTAAGCAACGCTTCAGTCAATTATTTCAGGTCTCTTCAAAGGGAAGTTTACCAATTCAACTGCCACTTGCATATGCAGAATCCGGCAGTTTCTCCTCTGACGGCAAAAAAATAGTTTTCACTCCACGTAGCACAGCATTCAGGACATGGAAACGTTATCGGGGCGGTATGAACTCTGATGTATGGGTTTTTGATCTGGAGAAAAAATCAGCCGAACAGATTTTAGATAAAAATTTTGGCAACGAATTTCCGATGTGGTCACAAAATAAAATTTATTGGATCAGCGACCGGGGTTCTGAGAAACGTTACAACATCTGGTCTTATGATTTATCAAGCAAACAAATCAAGCAGCTTACTAAATTCAGCGATTTTGACATTCACTTTCCGGCAATGGGTCCTGAAGAAATTGTATTTGAAGCCGGCGGAAAACTCTATCTATTTAATCTGATTGCTGAAAAAACAACCGAAGTAAAAGTAAACGTTGTTACCGATGAAATTACATTGATGCCGAAAGTTGAAAATGTTTCCAGTCTTATTTATAGCTCATCCATTTCTCCCGATGGTAAACGTGCAATTTTTGAAGCACGCGGAGATCTGTTCAACGTTCCCGCACAGAATGGACCAAGCATTAATCTTACAAATACAAGCGGAGTGGCGGAACGATATCCCGCATGGTCTCCGGATGGAAAAAATGTTGCCTATTGGAGCGATCAATCGGGTGAATATGAATTAACTCTTAAAGCTCTTGACAAATTTTCGGAAGAAAAAAAACTTACTTCACTTGGTAAAGGATTCCGCTACAACTTATACTGGTCACCTAATAGCAAAATGCTTGCATTCATTGATAAGGCTCTGACAGTGTACGTTTATGATTTGGATAAAGATAAAATGCTGAAAGTTGATAAAGCACTTTATTTCATGCACGGTCCCGCACAGGGTTTTGCGGTCAGCTGGTCATCAGACAGCCGTTGGATTGCCTATTCGCGCGATCTGGAAAACCAGAACAATGCCCTCTTCCTTTTTGATACTAAAGAAGAAAAAACTCAGCAGATAACATCTGGCTATTATTCAGATACCAATCCTGCGTTCGATCCGGACGGAAAATATCTCTACTTCACCACCAACAGAACTCTTAATCCTGTCTATAGCGATATCGGCAACGGGTGGATATATCCCAACACTACGAATGTTGCTGTTGCAACTCTGAGCGATGAAACCGTAAATCCTCTTTCACCAAAAGTTGATACTTCTTCTGTTAAGAAGGAAGAATTGAAAAAAGATGATCTAAAGAAAGATGATAAAGAAGGTGAAAAAGAAAAATCGAAAGATGGAAAGAAGGAAGGATCGAAAGATGAATCAAAGGAAAAAGAAAAAAGCAAAGAAGTAAAAATCACGGTGCAAAATTTTGAGAACAGAGTTGTTATTATTCCTGTTCCTGCGGGTAACATCGGCTCGGTTCAGGCAGTTGCTGGTAAAGTAATTTATCTCCGTAGTCCTAATTCCGGTTCGGCAGATAAGAAAAATTCAATTGTCTATTTCGATTTTGACAAGCGTGAGGAGAAAACAATTATTGATGAAGCCAATGGCTTCTCAATAAGTGCCGACGGCAAAAAAATGTTAGTCGTAAAAAACAATCAGTATGCAATAGTTGATGTTGCGGATAATCAGAAGATGGATAAAATGATGCCCACTGCGCAGCTTGAGATGGTAGTCAATCCAAAAGCCGAGTGGAAACAAATTTATAAAGATACATGGCGGTTATTCCGTGATTATTTCTATGATGAAAATATGCACGGAGTTGATTGGGACAAGCTCGGCGAGCAATATGGAAAACTTGTTGATAATTGCGTCACTCGCTGGGATCTTAACTATCTCATGGGAGAGTTAATATCAGAACTGAATTCTTCCCATACTTACAGAGGCGGCGGCGATACAGATGAAGCTCAGATTAAAAATGTGGGCTACCTTGGTATTGATTGGGAAATTCAGAACGATGCATATAAAATAAAACACATTATAAAAGGTGCACCATGGGACACTGAAATGATGTCTCCTCTCGCACTGCCGGGAGTAAAGGTAAAAGAAGGTGATTTTATTTTACAAGTTAACGGTGTTACTCTGGATGTTAATCAAGCACCATGGGTTTTCTTTCAGGGACTATCCGGAAAAACTATCGAGTTAACCGTAAATGATAAACCAACAATGGATGGAGCGCGTACCATTTATGTTCAGGCCATTGGTGATGAAACACGTTTAAGAAATTTAGCATGGATTGAATCCAACCGTAAACGGGTTGATGAGGCCAGTAATGGAAAAATCGGTTATGTCTATGTTCCAAGCACAGGAACAGACGGGCAGACAGAACTAGTACGTCAGTTCGCGGCGCAAATGACAAAAGAGGGATTGATAATTGATGAGCGTTTTAATAATGGCGGACAGATCCCCGATAGATTTATTGAACTGCTCGACCGCAAACCTTTAGCATTTTGGTCAACACGCGATGGTGCAATGTGGCAATGGCCTCCACATGCTCACTTCGGTCCGAAGGCAATGTTGATAAATGGATGGAGCGGTTCAGGCGGGGATGCTTTCCCGGATTATTTCCGTAAAGCCGGATTAGGTAAACTGATTGGAGAAAGAACCTGGGGCGGATTGATTGGGATCAGCGGTGCACCTGCATTGATCGATGGCGGAAATGTTTCTGTCCCAACATTCAGAATGCTGGATCCTGATGGAAAATGGTTTAAAGAAGGTTACGGTGTTGATCCGGATATTGAAGTTTTAGATGATCCGGCTCAGCTTGCAAAAGGAATTGATACTCAGCTTGAAAGAGCTATTCAGGAAGTAATGAAAGAGTTGGACACGAAAAAATTTAAAGCCCCAGCAGTACCGGCGCGCGAAAAAAGATAGACAGCTGTTATACTTAAGTGTCCGACCTCCATAAGTTGTGGGTTATTTTGGCTATTTAATTTTCAGGTCGGGATATATACCAAGATTAGTAGGTGCATCTTTGATAATCGCAGGTTTAGGTTATGTGATTGATGGACTGAAATACTTTTTTATCCCGACTTCGATATTTTTGAGGGAGAATTAATTTTTATGATTTGGCTACTAATTAAGAGCTCGAAGACTGAAAACAAAAAAGAATAACGAACCCATAGCATAGGCTTTCCGCAATGGTGGGTGATCTGTTTTTAAGTCCGCTACTGCAGCAAGCCAAAAGCCGTTATGCGAAAAGGGTTAACTAAACAAACTAAAAGTAATCGAATGGACTCATTAGAAAAAAGCATTGCAACTTCGATGGATTGTAATGAAAATGATCTTGTTCCTTATCTGCCATATATTCTTCAAGATTTCTGGGAAATAGGTTCTTCGCCTAACATTATTCTTCAGATCATTAAAAAACTCAAGAAGAATTATTCAATACTTAACATATTAGATTTGGGGTGCGGTAAAGGAGCTGTTTCAATTAAATTGTCATCGGAACTACAATGCCATTGTTTAGGTATTGATGCAATTTCCGGTTTTATTGAAGAGGCAAAGATAAAAGCTAAACAGCTTGATGTAGATTCACTATGTACATTTGAAATAAATGATGTACGGCAAAGAATTGCAGAATTACCTAAATCATATTTTGATATTATAATTCTTGGAGCTATTGGACCAGTATTTGGAAATTATTATGAAACCTTATCGAAATTAAAGATCTATTTGAAAGATAATGGATTGATTATTATTGATGATGGATACATTGAAGATACAAGCAGTTATACCCACCCACTAATGATAAAAAAGCAGGATTTATTAATGCAAATAGAAAACGCTGATATGCAAATGATCGATGAAGTTATTGCAGATGAGAAAGATGATGTATCCGATGAACATCAAATAGAATTTGAAAATATTGTGAAGCGATGCACAGAGTTAATACAAAAGTATCCGGAAAAGAAATCTCTTTTTGAGAGCTATATTCAGAAGCAAAAAGAAGAATATGATGTACTTGAAAACAAGGTGGTTTGCACTACAATGGTAATAAACAGAAAATGAGGAGTTTGCCATCTTTGCCTAACAGTGCATACATGCGCGGAACGCTCAGTGTAAATGAAAATGTATCTTTTATGATAAAGAGCGATTAATATTGATTGCTCCTTTTTATAACAGCTGGATGTGAGGAAGACCAAATTTATTCGAAGAAATAATCCCAAAAATTTTTTTTCTGTCTTGGTGGCTTATAATCGCGCCAAAATTTTGTGTATTTATTTTGCTCAATCAATCCAACCGGACCCTCATAAATTCCACCATCTTTAAATCCGTCGTACACCCGCACAGCAATTACATTTTCTTTTCCGGGTTGCAATAATCCAGATGGGATAAAATATCCACGCAACTGTTGCCATTCGGTTGCTCTATCAAACTCAATTGGATCTCCGTACATGCTGCCTGTTGATCCAATAATTTTTCCATTGATATAAGCCTCATCAATATCATCTATTTTACCCAAGACAAGAACTAATTTTTTTTGTGCAAGTTCTTCGGGAATCGTAATTGTCAAACGGTACCACGCAAAACCATCATAATCGCTATAACCCTGAGAATCCCAGCTTCCCGGTACAAATAAATTATTCCAATCGCGGTCATTGTATTTTTGTTCTTTAAAACGAAGATCATCCCCAAGAGCAAATTTCCATTCACCCGCAAGATTTAAATCAAGTTTCATTGCATTAATCTGTTCAAATAAACCAAGATCGCCTTCTATTAATCCCCCGCTTAATTCCGCATCATAAACTCGAACAACAACAGTATTTTCGCCTGAGGAATTTAAATATCTATCCGGAACGGGATATTCTCTCCAAACATTATAAGCAGTTTCATATTTTGGCGGAAAAGACCCCGAGGCTCCTATACGATTTCCGTTTATAAATACTTCATCAACATCATCAATTCTGCCCAGCCTTAGGACCAAACTCTTGCCTTTGATATCTTCATGCAAAAAAAAATGTTTTCTATACCATGCGTATCCGTTGTAACCGTGAAATCCTTCCTCTTCCCATGCGGCAGGAGCTTTTATTACTTCCCAATTTTTGTCATCATATTTCTGATTAGACCAGGTCTCATCATCGCCAATAGAAAACTTCCAGTTGCCTTTCAGATTCACAACTCTTTCCCAGCGCTGGGCATTTACTGTAACGTTGTTCAGCAGAACATAGATCAGAATAATCAATATTGAATAAGATTTCATACAATTCACTTAAATATTTATGTCAAAAATAATAATTGATTAAAAAATAGTTGCAATGCAATGATAACCATTTGTAATAAAATGCCACCGTTTTTCTTTAATTTTCCGATGGAACTATGATTCCTTTTTTAGCCGCATATTCTTTCACTAAATCATTGCACATTCTTTTTACATTCGGATCGTTTTCAGACAACGCATTTGTATAGATGACATCAAGCCCTTTATCGTTGCCTATTTTGTAAAGTGATTGTGCAATTAAAATACGTAGTTCCGGAATTTTCTCCTCTTTCAATTGTTCAATCAAGAGATCTACCGCTTGGTCGAGTTCAAACTGTCCGGCTAAATTTATTGTGGCTTTTCTAACGCCCTCACTTTCCGAGTTGATACCCAGCAGAATATTTTCGACCGCGTACTTATTCAGAACAGGTTTTTGTGCTTGTGTGTTTTGAGCTGCTGCTGCATATGTAAAAATTAAAGACAGCGCGAATATTAATGATGCTTTGTTAAGTAATGAGTTTGTTGAACGTTTCATTTCGACCTCCTATGGTGATTGTTTTTCTTTATCTCTGTATAATTAGTCGAAATGGTTCACATGAGAGTTGTCAAAGTTGTATCAAGAATTGTCATGAATTGTAATTTAGGTCAACGAAACTATAAGAAATGTATGGGGTAGAGTGAATCAACTATTGCAAGATAAGTTTGTAGCCAATTCCGTGAACGGTTAAAATTATTCTGGGATTATTTGCATCTGCCTCTATTTTTTGACGCAGTTTAACAATAAAATTATCAATCGTGCGGGATGTAATATATATATCTCCCCAAACATTTTTAAGAAGATCGTCACGGCTTACGGTTTGGTTAGGATGTTCGTATAAATATTTCATCAACTCAAATTCTTTATGGGATAATTGAACAGCGGTTCCATCTTCAAATGCATTGTAGCTTCCAAAGTCAGTTTCGAGTTTTCCGATTTTTACAACATTATTTATACTTCCGGATTTGTCAGCGCGTCTTAAAACCGCTTTGATGCGTGCAAGAAGTTCGCGAAGACTGAACGGTTTGGTTACATAATCATCTGCCCCGAGTTCAAGTCCAACAACTTTATCTACCTCTTCTCCTTTTGCGGTTAGTAAAATAATCGGCGTTGCAATTTTTTGTTCACGGGCTTTCCTGCAAACATCAAAGCCGGAAATTTTTGGAAGCATTACATCAAGCAGAATCAAGTCACTTTTGTTCTCAAGAATTTTCTTCAATCCGTCTTCACCGTTATCAGCGAAATCAATTTCATATCCTTCGAACTCCAAATTGTCTTTAAGTCCAAGGCGCATATTGGGTTCATCTTCAATGATTAGAATATTGGGCATAACTACTCCTTAACCAATTTGATCAATAGGAAAAATTAAACGGAACACACTTCCTTCACCTAATTTACTTTTTAACTTAATTTCTCCTTTGTGTGCATCAATAATATGTTTAACCAGTGTTAGTCCCAATCCCGTTCCTTTCGTATTGTAAACATTCCCGTTGCTTGCACGGTAAAACTTGTCAAATATTTTTGTTTGATCTTCAGTTGAAATCCCGGTTCCCGAATCTTCAATCTCAACAAAAACTTTTTTATCAATTCTGCCCGTTCGTAAAATAACACACTTTTTCTCATTGCTGTACTTTATTGCGTTGTCTATTAGGTTAATTATCGATTCGGAAACAGCCTCGGAATCAATATTAACCGCCAGATTTCCCAAGAAAGGTTCAAACATAAACTCAAATCCGTTTTGCTGAAGATGAAATTTATAACTGTTATAAATTTTTTCGGTAAGAGAATTTAAATCCGTTTTTGCGAAATTAAATTTCCACTTTTCCGCTTCCAGTTTTGAGAAGCTCAATATTTTATTTACAATTTTACTTAACCTTTCGGCTTCTCCCTGAATTATACCACAATACTCGTTCCGCTTCTCTTCCGTTTTAACCCGCCCCATAGAAAGAGTTTCCGCAAACATGTTAATGAGCGCTAACGGTGTGCGAAGTTCATGAGAGACATTAGAAACAAAATCACTTTTTATCTGAGCCAACTCAATTTCACGTTTGATATTCTTATAACCGAACCACGCCACAACTAACATCAGAATAGAAAGGCTTAGAATAAGAATCAAATTGGTGTAAGTTCTATCCTTGACCAAGTTTTCAATTGTATTGCCTTTGAGTGCAATACCGAGCGAATACTCGGGAATAAGCCAAATATTTTTTCTCTGCTGAATTTTTTGCTGGCTGGAAGCCTCAACCGCATAAACAGTTTTGTTCTGCGTAGAATCAAAAACGACAAGTGTAAATTCATTTCTTGCGGCACTCTGAATTTTTGATGAAAGATTCTGCCGGATGAATATTTCTTTTTCTATTCCAAGACCGCAGACCCTTCCATCTGTAAGAATAAAAATCAAGATTTGAATTTTATTGTCCAACTCAGATTTAAGCGGTTCAATTTTTATGAAGTTATTTAACTTGTATCGGTTAAGGCGCTCAATTGTTTGAGATTTATTCTGCAGAAGTGAAACTATAGCTTTATCATTCCCTTTGGTAATCAATTTTTTGCCATATATATTTATTATTTGAGAACTGTCCGTAAGAAAGATAAAGTTTAGAGCTGTGTTCTCATCAAACAATCGTTTTAATCTGTCATATAGATTCGTAGTGGGTGTATTAACTTCATCTACGGCAATTTGAATTCTCGCAGTCCAACTCCGTACAATATCTTCGGAGTATTGATTTACTGAGAAGAGAATTGATTCAAGCTGACTTTTATAGATCTCGGTTATCACTTTTTCGTCTTGATTCAACGAAAAAACTTCCCGAGAGGCAAAGAAAATAATTGGAAGAGCAATAATAATTATTAGAAAGAGACCGATTTTTTTTATAGGTTTAATCATAGTCCATAAATGAAGAATGCTGTTTGAAGAAACATATCAAAAAAACAGATCAAAAACTTTCTACTAACTTCCATTTAATCAAAATTATTCTATTACTAAATTGAGGAAAATATGAAGAAGATTTCTCTTCTTTTAATCTGTATGTTTTTTCTTTCATCGGTACAATCTATTGCCCAGAACAAGGAAAAAGAAAACGAAAAAGAAAAAGACACCACCAAAGTAAAAAAAGAATTATATGATGCCGGAACATTCGGCGGATTAAAATGGCGAAGCATTGGTCCAGCCGTAACGAGCGGCCGTATTGCAGATTTCGCCGTCAATCCTAAAAACCATAGTGAATATTATGTTGCCGTTGCAAGCGGTCACATATGGAAAACAGTAAATGCCGGAACAACCTGGGAACCGATTTTTGATAACAACGGAGTTTATTCGATAGGGTGCGTTGTCATCGATCCGAACAATACAAATTGTGTATGGATCGGAACCGGAGAAAACAATCATCAACGCGCACTTGGTTATGGCAACGGTGTTTACAAATCGATTGACGGCGGGAAAAATTTTAAGAATATGGGATTAAAAAACTCGCGCCAGATTGGAAAGATAGTTATCGATCCGCGCAACTCGAACGTTGTTTTTGTTGCTGCCGAAGGATCTGTTTGGGGACCGGGCGGAGAACGCGGACTTTATAAATCTATCGATGGCGGAAAGATCTGGAAAAAGACTCTTAACATTTCAGACAATACCGGCGTTAATAATTTGGTTTATGATCCACGTGATCCGAATGTTATGTATGCAACTTCAGAACAGAGAAGAAGACATGTCCACACAAAGATTGGCGGCGGACCTGAATCCGCAGTTTACAAATCATATGACGGCGGAGAAACCTGGGATAAAATTATGAGCGGTCTGCCGACAGTTGATATCGGCGGTATGGGCATCGATATTTCTTCCGTTAATCCCGATGTGCTCTATTTAATAGTTGAAGCCGCTGAAGGTATGGGAGGATTCTTTCGTTCAACGAACAGGGGCGCAACATGGGAAAAGATGAGCAGTCATACTGAAGCAGGTCAGTACTACAATGAAATTTTTTGTGACCCTAAAGACGTCGACAAAGTATATTCGGCCGAAACAATTTCTCAGGTTACAACAGATGCCGGAAAAACATGGAACGCAATCGGGAATAATTCACGTCATGTTGATGATCACGCAATATGGATCGATCCACCTGATACCGATCATTTTCTTATCGGCGGTGACGGCGGTGTTTACGAAACTTTTGACAGCGGAAAGACATTCGACTTTAAAGAGAATTTACCGGTAACACAATTCTACCGTGTTGCTGTTGATAACACTCTTCCCTTCTATTATATATACGGCGGAACTCAGGATAATAATAGTCTCGGAGGCCCTTCCCGTTCAACAAAAAATGGCGTTTACAATAGTGACTGGTTTGTAACAAACGGTGGTGATGGTTTCTGGTCTGCAATCGATCCTGAAAATCCGAATATCGTTTATGCAGAATCCCAGTATGGAGGAATGGTTCGTTATGATAAAGCCAGCGGTGAAGCAATATCGATCCGTCCTGAACCGCGCAGAGGAGAGCTGACTTACAAATGGAATTGGAATACTCCGTTGTTTATAAGCCCGCATAAAAACACAAGAATTTACACTGCCGCAAATAAAGTTTTCAGAAGTGACGACCGCGGCGATAATTGGGAAGTTATAAGCGATGATTTAACAGCTCAATTAGATCGAAACACATGGCCGGTTATGGGTAAATTCTGGAGCGTTGATGCGGTTGCAAAAGATAGATCAACTTCACTCTACGGAGAAATTGTTTCCATGACCGAATCTCCTGTAAAAGAAAATCTTCTTTATGTAGGAACTGATGATGGATTGATTCAGATTTCCGAGGATGCAAAAACATGGAGAAAGGTTTCTGAATTTCCGGGTGTACCTGCAAATACATATGTAAGTGATATATGCGCTTCCAAGTTCAATGAAAATGTTGTCTTCGCGAGCTTCGATAATATTTTGCGCGATGATTTCAAACCTTATCTTTTAAAAAGCACCGATAAAGGTAAAACATGGAAATCAATCGCAAGTAATTTACCGGCAAACGAGACAGTTCATTCGATTGAGCAGGATTTTGAAAATCCAAACCTTCTTTTTGTGGGTACTGAATTCAGTTTCTACTTTACAATTGACGGCGGAGAAAAATGGTTTGCACTAAAATCCGGTTTACCGTCCATTCCTGTCCGTGATATTGCAATTCAGAAAAGAGAAAACGATTTAGTGATTGCCACATTCGGACGCGGATTTTATGTATTGGATAATTACTCGCCTCTTCGCTACTCAACAAAAGAAGTATTTGAAAAAGACGCACATTTATTTCCTATCAAAAAAACTTTGATGTACTTGACAGCAGGCGGGAATGCAGAATCCGGTTCTACTGTTTACAGAACCGCTAATCCTGATTTCGGAGCTACCTTTACTTACTACATTAAGGACGTTCCAAAATCTCTTAAGAGTATCAGAAAAGAAAAAGAAAAAGCATTGTTCAAAGAGGGCAAACCAATTCCTCAGCCGACAGATGCCGAACTTGATCTTGAGCAGAAAGAAGTTTCTCCATATCTAATTTTTACTATTACTGATGATGCGGGAAATGTTGCGCGCAAGATTACTAAAGCCGCAGATAAGGGTATTCAGAGACAGAATTGGGATTTACGTTACCAGGCATTCGCTCCGGTATCTTTGCAAGGAAATAAATTCACTCCGGTCCAGCCTGAAGCCGGCGGCAGATTTGGTGGCGGAGGTGCAGGTACGCTTGCTATGCCCGGTACATATAAAGTCTCTATCGCAATGGTAACAAGAGAGGGCGTTAAAGAGCTGATTGAGTCAACTGCTTTTGAATGTGAAGTATTAAGAAACACAACCTTGCCGGTTAAGGATAGAAGCGAATTGGTTGCCTTCCAGAAGAAAGCGACAAAACTCGCTCAGACTGTCCAGGCATCACAGCGCTTCCTGAATGAAATGATTGCCCGTGTTGAAAATATGAAGCAGGCAATTGCAAGCAGTACAAATTCTTCTTTTGATCTGATGAAAAAAGCTGAAACGATTGCGTCAACCCTTGAGGAGCTACAGTTAAAATTCAACCGTCCTTCAACCAGACCTAGTGCGGAGGAGAATCCGCCTGCACCGGTCACGTTAAATGACAGAATGAGCGAAATGGTATCAACTCATTTCAGATCGACTGCCGGTCTAACGCAAAATGAAGTTCGTTCTTATGATATTCTGATGGAAGAATTTCCGCCGGTGTTGGAACAGCTTAAAAAGATTTTCAATGAAAATATTAAAAGTCTTGAAGCTGAGCTTGACAGAATCAATGCGCCATGGACACCGGGAAGAATGCCGGAATTGAAAAAATAGTATTTAGTAACTGAAGTTACGCAGAGTGATGTTATTAAGGATAAAACCAGGGTAGTGTCATTCCCGCGAAAGCTTGCCTACCGAGCGTGTTGCAGAACTCTTTTCACTGTCATTTCGAACCACATTTTTTGTGGTGAGAAATCTTTATGTAGCATTATAGTAAGATTTCTCAGTCGTTCCACAAAACGGAACTCCTTCGAAATGGCATGCTTCCTTGTGCAACAGACTCTACCGGCAGGCAGGCGGAAATCCATAATTTTAGCTTAAATTTTACTAATGGATTCCCGATAAAAATCCCGCTGTCGGGATGCCGTAAAGCGGCACATTCGGGAATGGCGTATATTTTGTCGTGCGTAACATCAGTTAGTAAGATGAGTCACAAATGCATGATTAGATTTAAGTCCATCTGGCGCTTCATTATTAGAAAGAATTTGGATTGTTTTGAGAGAATTAAGAGGAGACCGTGCCGTCTCCTCTTAATCTTGGGGTTTAATTAATTACTCAAGTTGACCGCCATGTATTCAAAAACTGTTAAAACAGTTAATAAAAAAGTCGGTTTATTTTTCAACCGTTTTAACGGTTTATTAAATCAAGCAGTCAACTTGAGTTAATTACTATTTTTAGCTCAGAATTTGTTTTACTCCGTCACCAAGACTGGTGGGCACAAAGTTAAATCTCTTTTCAAATTTGCTACTGTTTAAAATGTAATCTCTATCCCACTGATAAGCCAGCTCAACAAATTCTTTTAATACCGGAACGAACACACTCAAACCCTTCAACACAAACAGGGGCATTACCTGATGCTTAATATTTTTCTGTATCAGCGAGGCAACCAGATTAATCATTTCTTCTCCACTAATTGCCTGTGCCGTTGGCAAATTCCAAATCTGATTAAAAGCATCGGGAGTATTGCCTAATATAGCCACTGCTTTCGCGGCATCCGGAGTAAATGTGAACGAATGTTTTTTGGAAGAATCAATAAACCATTGAGCTTTTTTGCCTTTTCTAACATTATCAATCACCATTTGATAAAGTATACTTACCCGCTCGCTTCCTTTTCCATAAAAATCGGCGGCCCGGGCAATTATAGCATTTAAGTTACCATTCTTCATCTCGTCAAGAATCATGTTATCAAGCTGAGCGCGTATTTCTCCCTTTCTGCTGCACGGATTAATTGGTGATTCCTCTGTAATGTTATTGAAATGTTCTTTGCTTATCATATAAATATTGTCGAAAAAAACAAATTTTGCATCATGTTCCAGACATGCATCAATCACATTCCTCATTATAACCGGCCACTGCTGTCGCCAAATTTTAATATTGTACTGCAAACCGGCGGTTAGATACACAACTTCGGAATCTTTCACGGCTTCAGAAACCTGATCTTTGTTTAACAGGTCAGCCTTGAATAGAGAATCCCCATCATTTACTTTGACGGGATTTCTGCTCACAAGCCGGATATCATGTGTGTAGTTTGTTAGTTCCTTGGCAAGAAGTTTTCCTATTGCACCGGTTGAACCTAATATAGTTTGCATTTTTGTTTCCTTTGTTTTGGATCAATTCAGTTTTTATTAAAACAATAGACGCAACACCAGATAACAGAACTGGTTAATTTTACGCAGAAGATGTATTAGTAAAAAAATTCTGTAGTTCTTTATGAATTTACTAATGGATACTTCTAAAAATTATTTTTTAGATTAAGAGGACACGGATAAAAACGAATTCACGCGGATTATTTTTAAAGTTTTTAGAAGCCCCCTAATAATATTTTTTCCAATTCATTAGGGGAGCAGAAAAATTTAATATACCAACCGCTATTTATCCAATAAACCGTTTTCCAAAGCATAGATCGCAAGCTGTGTATTTGATTTCATTCTCATCTTCGCTAAAACTCTTGCGCGGTAGGTGTTTACGGTGTTAACACTTAGAGAAAGAACTTCTGCAATTTCGCTGACCGGCCTGCCCAGAGCGATATACCTCATTATTTCAAGTTCTCTGTCGGATAAATTTTCATGCGGAGGCTTGTCCGAAGTTGAATCGAGATCCATTGCAAGAACTTCGGCTAATTTTGGAGTAATATATTTCTTTCCCCCTTTTATTCTGCGGAGGGATTCGATTATTACCTTTTTATCTTCATCTTTGGACAGGAAGGAGTTTGCCCCGGCTTGAATGGCCCTGACACCATATCTTTGTTCGTCATACGAACTTAAAATTAAAACCGGCAAAGTCGGCTTGATTTTTTTTATCTCTTTTAAAATTTCTATGCCGCTGCGTCCCGGAAGATCGATATCCAGAACAACAATATCATAATCGGAATCTATCACTTTGGAGAAAAGCTCTTCACCGGTTTCGCATTCATCTGTAACTTTCATGTCAACTTCATGATTGATAATCTGCACCATTCCGGATCTTACAATCGGGTGATCGTCTGCTATAATAATTTTAATCATAAAAATGGTATTTTAATGTGAGCTATTTCCAAAATCAAATTAACAAAAAATAAGTCAATCTTCATTATTCATTTATAGGAAAACCGGTTTGTTTGTTAAAGGACTAAATAGAATTCCCTGGCAGATTAAGCTTGTTATATTAATGCTCTTCATGGCAATATTACCAAGCTTGTTGATAAGCTATAGTATAACAGATATTATCCGCAACGAACTTAAATTCAATATTAACAACCAATTAATCTACTCCTCAAAATCTATTGCGGTCAGCATAGATTCAAAACTGAAAAAAAATCTCGAAATTCTTGACTTTACAAAGAGCGTATTTGAAAATCCTAATCTTGATGCGCAACAAAAAATTGCTGCTGTGATCTCCAGCGTCGAAAAGATCAACAATATCATTTCCATGACGTTATTGGTTGAAGATAACGGTAGATTAAATGAAGCGATAAGCAGTAAAAAAGATTTTATTCTGAGAAATAATCAGGCAACACCAATACCTGATGAGCTGAAGACTTTCTCTTTTAATAAAGCAAGTTTCAACTCCAGTCAAACCTCTTTTATAGAAAGGCCGTTCTATAATAGAGAGATGAACTCCTGGATAATCCATGCTTCTGCGAAAGTGCAGACTGAAAAGTTACCAAGAGCATATCTGGTTGCTACTTTCGATCTGTCGGATATTTCCCAGGAAATTGAAAATCATTTGTTAAATAAGATGGGAACAGTATTTGTAACAGACTCGAGCGACAGCGAATTTTTATCATCTAATCTGTTAACACAATTCCCGGAGAAAATTACTAAAGAAGCCACATCTCTTCTAAAAAGCAAAAACAGAATAACTTTTGTAAATAATTATTCCGATGATAAAGCCGGAAATTACGTTTCATGTTTTTCTTACACAGAAACAGTTAATTGGGTCGTCGTGGTAAATATTCAGGAAGCCACAGCATATGCTGCGGTGAATAAGGCTTTTATGTTCTTCGTCCTGTTTATCGGAATCAGCATTATCCTCTCAATTATTACTGCGCTGCTTTTTTCAAATCACATGAGTAAACCGATAATTAATATGGCAAACGTTTCTCAGAAAATCGCCGAAGGTAATTTTAACGTTCATATCGACTATGAAGCTAAAGATTCGATTGGACTCTTAAGCAGTTCTCTTGGCAAAATGGGCTCGCAGCTAGAAAAAAATTTCAACGAAATAAATGAACAGAAGCAGCAGTTAAAAGACTACAGTAAAAACCTCGAAATAAAAGTTGAACAGAGAACAAATGAACTCAGCGAATCAAACAAAGATCTTAAGAAAGCATATAAAAAAGTTCTTGAGCTGAACGAAGAGAAAAACGAGTTTCTTGGTATTGCAGCCCATGATTTAAAAAATCCGCTGATTGCCATCAGTTCATTTGCCGATATTCTGAAAACAGACAAAGATCTTCCCGAAAAGCAGCAGCATGATTTTCTTGATGAGATAATGAATGCTTCCAGGCATATGTTCGCAATAGTTAAAAACCTGCTGGACGTAAACGCCATTGAACAGGGAAACCTTAACACAAAGATGGAGAGCATTTCACTAAAGTTAATTCTTCGCGAGGTTGTTGCCCAATATAAAGAAGCGGCCTCGAGAAAAAATATAAATATTATTGAACAGCACGTTACAGAGAAATTTAATGTTAATGCAGACTACAATCTTTCTTTACAAATAATTCAGAACATACTTTCCAACGCAATTAAATTTTCGCCAGTAAATAAAAATATATTTCTGACTGTGCGCTCTCCGGAGGACTTGACAATGATTGAGGTCTGCATCAAAGATGAAGGACCGGGATTTACGGATGCAGATAAAAAGAAAATGTTTCAAAAATTTTCAAGACTTTCCGCGCGCCCTACCGGCGGCGAACACTCCACCGGACTAGGTCTATCGATAGTTAAAAAGCTTGTTGAGATGTTAGGCGGCGCAATCCGGATTGAAAGCGAAGCAGGTAAAGGAGCAGAATTTATAATTGCTCTGCCAAAAGCCGTGGATGAATCACTAAACCATGAAAAAAATTAAACATCTTGTCTTTGCAGTCGTAGTTTATCTTTTTTCTTTCGGGCAGATACATGCCCAGCAGGGTGATGTAGTGCGTCTTTCGGTTGGTCCTAATTTTGACATTCGCAAAACTGCAAAGGAATACTTGGGGAATGCCGATTTGTGGCCATACATTGTCCGGTATAACAATTATAAGAGCTTTAGCGAAATTAAAACTGGTACCTCTCTTTTAATTCCGCAGAAAAAAGTTAAGAACCTTTTTGACAAGATAGAACTTGCAAATAATTCCATTCAAGATGCTGTATTAATCGGCGCAAAAGTTCTGGCAGAGGAACATTTAACTATTGCCGAGAGCTCAATCCAAAAGGCTCTAAAACAAAAAGCAGATTTTGAATATGATGAAGCGGATAAATCTGCAGGAGATGCAATTACTTCGGCAAGAAAAGCATATCAGCAAACTAAAGAGATACGCGAAAAAACAATTGATGCTATCATTTCGTTTAAGAAGGGAACGGTACAGAAAATGTTTCCTTCAGTTCTAAAATGGCAAAATGCAGAGATCTACGAAAATCTTAAAGAGAATGACTGGGCGCGGACACTCTCTCTTTCAGTGGCGAACATTACCTTTTCTGATCTCAGCCAGCTTAAACTGAATGAAAATTCTCAGGCAGTTATCCAAAACACACGGCTGGATCCGCTTAACAATAAAACTTTTACCAAAGTTAAATTGGAAAAAGGGGATGCCTACGCAATTCTGTTTAACACACCTAAAAAGAAATTCGACCTGGACATTAAAGGTATTAAGACAAAAATCAATTCAAAATATTTCTGGGTTGAAAAGACCGGCACCAACGCTAAAATTGCAAATTATAATGGAGAGATTAAAATTGAAGCGCAAGACTCTGCTGTAGTGGTTGCAAAGAATCAGGGATCTGTAATTCCGGATGGGGGACTTCCATCCAAACCGACAAATCTTTTACCTCCGCCAGAAATTGTAATTCCGGCAATGCTTCAGATCTTTAAAACCCAGTCCGCAACATTTGTGTGGAAAGAAGTTAAAGGTGCGGAAAATTATTGGCTGGAAATAGCATTTGACCGTAATTTTAAAAAAACTTTTCGTTTGCAAAAAGACATAAAAGATCTCACGGTTAAGGTGGACGGATTCGAGGGAGGAGTTTATTACTGGCGCGTTTGTTCGGTTGATAATCTTGAACTGCCCGGCCCATATACAGAGTTAAATTCTTTTGTAATCACCATCGACAACAGTAGGCCGTTTCTTTCGCTTGAAACACCGGAGAATAATTTCGTAACAAAAGAACTAAAGGTGCTCATTAAAGGAAAGACGAGCCCCGGATGCACCGTCACGGCTAACGGGAAAACCATCTCTTCGGAAACCGATGGCAATTTTAGCAGCGAGTTAAACTTAACAGAAGGAATTAACCAGATAGTCATTCAGTCGGTGAATCCGGCCGGTATTAAAAACAGCTCTACCAGAAATGTGTATTACGAGAGTAACGCTCCACTCATAATTACCGATGATAAAGCGGGAGCGCTCAATAACACAGCCTATCTTACTATCAGCGCAAATTATTTACAGCTTAATTTGACAACACGAGCCCTTGCAAATATTGAAATTGAATCAAAAATAGGAAAATGGAAGAGAACAGCTTATGCGGATACTTTAGGAAAATGCGCCATTACATTGAATATCTCCGGTGAATCAGAAGAATTGTCAATAAATATTTTGACCAAGGCGGGCTATTCAAAAGAAATTAAACTGATTGTAAAAAAAGATTTATCGCCACCGCGGGTTACACTTAGACAGCCGAGTCAAAATATAGTTAACACATCCGCAGTGTTGGTAGATGGCTCAGTGAATGAAAAAGCCGAAATTTCAATTAACGGTTTAAAAGTAATATCCGATTCTCAGAATAATTTCTCGACAAACATTTCTCTTAAAGAGGGTGAAAATAATATTGAAGTAAATGCGACTGATCAGGCGGGCAACTCAAATTTACTGCAAAGAAATATCTTCCTTGATGACGAAGCGCCAATCCTCGTTTCAAATGAAATTACTCTTTTAGATCAAAAAAATAATCTTTATAAGATTCTTGTTAAAGCGGAAGATGTAACCTCTATGAAAAAAACGGCTGAAGTTGAAATTCATGTATCGGGCGAAACACGGAAAGAAGTTCTGGAATTGAATAGCAGCGGAAAAGTTTATGAGGGGATTTTCAACTTTGGGGCGCAGGGTAAACCGGTAATAAAAAAAATCACGCTGGAAGATTATTTGTCTAACAAAAAAAGTTATCAAGTAAATTAATTTATAGGATTAGTTAGATGAAACGAATTATAATTTTAATTTATCTTGTGAATGCCGCTCTGTTTGCCCAGTCCAATCTAAAGTTTGTCACTTACGGCAACAAAGCTGATCCGGGAGAAGGTGATGACAATTTCATACAAGTGATTAATATACAGCTTCCAGATAATTATACCGGAAAGGCTTTTCTAAGATTATATGACATGAGCTGCGGATCGGTAGAAGACATGGCCTTCGGCAACTGGAATTCAAGGTTTAGATTTAGCATTTACAAAAACGAGCACAAAGAAGGTGATTTTCTGAGTGTACGCTCTTATGTAGCGCAGGTGAGAGATCAAATTATGAGTCATTTTGAAATTGGAAACGACGAAAGGTTTTATGGTCAATGGTACTCATTCTGCGATCTTAATTCTACACGAAGCGAAAAATCGATATATTCATTAGTGGTTGAGGGAGTAGAGGGAAACGATGCCAATAATTTTGAAATTTTTGTAAGCTCCGATTCATTGGAGAATAAAGTTATTGACGGGGTTACTATTTTCTCATACGAACCGACAATTCCCCGGGTCAGATCTTCTGCAAGATGGTCTTATAAGTTTATGCCGCGCGAAAGTTCACGAATAACCCTCCACCTATTTGATTTCGATGGAGCTAAAACTTTCTTTAGTTCTTTAATAAAGGATGAACAGCCAGTAGCTTATAATAATAGTCCGAGCGGGTTAAATATAAATATTCCACTCGATGTTTATGAAAATGAAAACTATTGTACACTTGATATTGGACCGGAAAACAATCTGTTCAACGATATCACTTTCCGCATAACAGATAATGAAGGCAATAAACTTCCGATATTACTTCCGGGATTTGAAAAACCGGCGAGCACAATTCCAAATGCATTAAAAGAGATCACGTACATAGACTGCAATACTGTGGAGATAGATTATTCCGGCTCCACTTCAAAAAGCGGCGGAACCCTGAACCATTTATGGTTTATTGAGGGTAAAGAAAAACTGAACGAAGATAAGCTAACGAGATCATTTAAAGAACCGGGAAAATACAATTTTGAAACCCTGGTTGAAGAAAAAAATGATGTGATTACAAGAGGCAAACTAGAAAAGTATCAGATTGTTATTAACAGCCAGCCGACGGCAATTATTGACAGCATAAAAATAAACTCGCCGAATAAAACTGTTTTTTTCAACGGGTCAAATTCTTTTGACAAAGACGGCACAATCAAAAAATATTTTTGGTGGTTCGATGATGGATCTACCGGTGAGGGAAGTAAAACTTCACACAGTTATTCATCCCCCGGCAGATACATTGCGAAATTGAAAATCGAAGATGATTATGAAACAGGGTGCAATTCAATTACAGACAGCGCAACGGTAATTATTAACGCTCAGCCGGCGGCATTGGCAGCGGAACAGAATTTATTCGGCGCCGTAAATCAAGCGCTTAAATTTGACGGCTCTAAAAGTTATGACTCTGACGGAAAGATCGTTGACTACAAGTGGGATTTTGGAAAATACGGCATTAAACAAGGAGCAGTCGTTGAAAACAGTTTTGATGAACCTGGAACGTATCAGATAAATTTAACCGTCCGCGATAATTCCGCCGCCGACAATAATGAAGCGAATTTCAAAGTGAAGGTTATAATTAATTCTCCTCCAAAAGCTAATGCCGGAGTTGGTAGAATTGTTAAGGTTGGTGAGCCGGTTCGTTTCAACGCCTCAAAATCGGCAGACCTTGATGGTGCTCTGACCGGCTATCTCTGGGATTTTGGAGACGGAAAATTTTCAGAGGAGAAAATTGTTGAGCACACATATACAGTGCATGGCAAATATATTGTCAAACTAAAAATAAAGGATGATTCCGGTTTGTCAAATGCATTCGGAAACGATTCAATAACAGTTGCCGTCAATAAACATTTTCATCCCGAAATTACTGACAAGATCAGCGTAGCTGACGGTTCCATTAAATTTGACGGGACAAGAAAATATGAGATCGATGGTATAACATCACGATATCTATGGGACTTTGGAGACGGAACTACGGGCGAAGGAAAAATTTTAACTCATAATTACAAAACCCCGGGATATTATTCGGTGGTTCTTAAAACAACGGATATAATTCAAAATACAAGCAGCATATATCTCGATACAATCAACATAATAATAAATAAGAGACCAATTGCCGATGCCGGGCCGGATTATACAATAGCGCCGGGTCAGACACTGTCTTTTGACAATTCCAAATCGATTGACACTGATGGAAAAATAGTTAAAACAAGATGGTTTATTAACAACCTCCCGATAAGCGAACAAAATAACTTCGATTACAAATTCAATTCACCGGGCAAATATATAGTCACGCTTGAAGTAATGGATGATTTTGTAACTCCTTTAACTGGAGTTGATTATTGTGTTGTTACTGTTAATAATGCCCCGGTAGCAAATATAAATTGTCAGAGCAAAACGGTTCCTAATCAAAAAATAAAATTTGACGCTTCAAAATCATTCGACCCCGACGGGGTTATAAATGAATATAACTGGGTCTTCGGCGATGGTGAAACGAAAATCGGAAAGATTGTTGAAAAAAGTTTTCAGTCGCCGGGACTTTTCACCGCAATTTTAAAAATCAATGATGACTCGAAAGCATCAAACTCTCAGGCTCAGCATACCGTTCTTGTTAAAGTAAACAGCGCACCTGTCATTAAGACAAAAGAATATATTGAAACATGCAGCACGATTGTTTCCTTTGATGCGTCTGCTTCGAGCGATCCGGACGGAGATCCAATTATTTTTACTTGGGATTTTCCGGGCGAACCTGGCAGATTGGGTAGCGGGGTCACCACTCATAATTTTAATGAGAGCGGAATTATTCCCGTTGTATTAACAGTAGATGATGGAATGGGTCTTTCCAACTCAATCATAAAAAAAACTATTACAGTACATCTTCATAAACCGCCGGTTGCAAATGCGGGAATAGATACAACCGTCTGTGCAGGCGAAATTGTCATCCTCAGCGGATTAAAATCGCAGGCGGCAGATAAGAGCACATTGGAATATGAGTGGATGTTTGATGACTCAACCAAACTTATAGGAAGCAACGTGTTCAAAGTCTTTAAAAAAAGTGGATTGTATAAAGTAGGACTCCGAGTGAAAGACAATTCCGCTCTTCCTTGCAACACAAGTGTTGATACAAAAATCATTAAAGTTATCGGTGCACCAATCGCAAACGCCGGGGCTGACTTAGAAGCGTGTGCAACTACTCCGGTTGAATTTGACGGATCTAAATCCACCGACATTGATGGAATTGTAAATGGCTACGAATGGGATTTTGGAGATGGAGAATCGGGCGCGGGCGTTAATCCAGCCCATATTTATAGTAAGCCGGGTACTTACAAAGCAACACTTACAATTATCGGTGATGTAAAAGGGGAATGCGATAATACATCCAAGGATGATTTAATTGTTACCGTTGTTGATGCGCCCATTGCTTCATTTACCATGCGCGAGTCGATTCCCGATAACTTCGAGAATGTTTTTGATGCGTCCTTAAGTTCAACAAGCGCGGGAAAAATTATTAAATATGAGTGGGATTTCGGCGACAGCACAAAAGCAGAAGGAAAACTTGCAAAACACAAATACAAAAAATTTGGCAGTTTTTATGTTACTCTGAAAATATTCACCGATCTTAAAATCAGATGCAACAGCTCAGTCGTTTCGAAATCTGTCTACGTGAATGCAAAGCCAACAGCCAAAGGAGAAGTAAAGTCTCAGGCGGCCGTTAACGAGTCTGTTGTTTTTAATGCTTCAAAATCATCCGATCCAAATGGTGAAATCACTCAGTACAAGTGGGATTTTGGAGATGGGTCCGCATCGGAAGGAATAAGCACATTCCATTCATACGGCACCAGCGGTAAATACACTGTTGTTCTTTCTGTAACAGATGACAGCGGGATAGAAAATAATTCTGATAGTCAGACTTTTGAAATCCGTGTAAACAAAGAACCAAAGGCTGTTTTTGATTTACCCGAATACTCTTATCCTAACGAAGAAATAATCCTTGATGCTTCCAGGTCAACAGACGAAGACGGAAAAATTACAAGTCGTGAGTGGTTTGCAGATGACGCAAGCATCTCCAAGAAACCGATTTATAAAACAAAGTTTATTAGTCCCGGAATTAAAAAAATCCGACTGCTGGTTAAAGATGATTCCGAACAGCTTAACGAAGCAAATGAAATTACACGTTATATAAAAATTGTCGATTATCCGAAAGTAATTTTACCCGACAGCATAATTGTGTGCATAAACGAAACGACTGCTTTAGTGCCGGTCGTAATTAGTTCATACGATGATCCTGATATAAAATACGTTTGGAGAAACGATGCCGGGAAAAATCTGTATGATGGAAAAATATTCAGCCTTAATTCCGAAAGGACAGGAAAGAATACATATCACCTTGAACTGATTAATTCTGGCGGAATGATTGTTTCCAAAGCTGTTACAAATGTGATTGTTATAGATAGTCCCGTACTTAAAGAACTAAACGATGTTGATCTGTTTATTGGAAAGGCCAACGATGAATTTGTATTTGATACATCCCACTACTTCGGGGGAAATATTTCTCTTCTGGAGATAAGCTGGAAATTCGGTGATGGGAACTCATCAAGTCTTCCTGTTGTAATTCACCGTTACTTAAAAGAGGGCCGATTCAGAGTAGAAGTTGAGGTTGATAACCAGCTGAACACAAAATGTTCTAAGGCAAAAACAGGCTTTTATGTTAACGTTAAGAGTAAATAACAAAAAACCAATGATCTTCTAGGCCTCTAAGCCTGTCATATAAAATGTGACGGGCTTTATCCTTCCTGCTACAATTCTTTCACATTAACTGCTATACAACAAGTAACTACGGTGCACGATATTTCCTTTAGAAAAATTAAGAAGAAGGAGAGGTTGTGCTAAATCATTTTTTTGTAATACTGCTTTTAATCATTTCTGCCGGAGTAGTTTTTTTCAAGGTAAAATCGAACTACTCTACTATGAATAGACCGTTTGTTTCCGCCTTTGATGTGCCGAGTATTTTCAATCATTCTCATAATATAAATTACTCACTCTATAATCCAAATTTTCTTCAAAGAAAGGAAAACAAAAATTCTTCGTTTTCATCACTTCAGTATAAAGCAACTGAACCGGATAGTTATTCAACGGTGGCCGCGAACTTCGATGATGCGAAATTTAAATACACACATATAACAGAAAGGATGACCATTGTACACACTAACTATTGAGGGTTTTAATATGGAATCTGATCATGATGTTGGATCATTGTCATTGTCAAATCTGGATGATAAAACTTTGGCAAGAATGTTTTATGACCTTAGGATCTATAATCCTGAAGAATATAAGCTGATGAAATCGATTATAAAGATCCTTGCCTGTAATAACAAACTGCAGCTCTTAACAAATTTTAGAAACAAATAAAAGAGGCGGTTAAAATGAATGCGAAATTAAAAGCATTAGTCGTCGATGATGATGAATTATCGCAGGATTTTCTTCGATACTTTCTATTAAAGGAATTTGATGTTTACACCGTTGGCAATGTAGAGGCATTCTATAATATAATCTCTAAAATCGATTTCGACATTGTATTTATGGATATAATGCTTCATGATACAAAAGACGGCATCCAGCTTGTAAGTGAATTGAGATCTAATCCCAAATACACAAGCGTTCCAATATTAATATTAACAACACACGACTCAACTTTGGTTAAGGAACGTTCCTTGCGGGCTGGAGCGGATAAATTTATAACAAAACCGGTAATGGTAGATCAGTTGACAAAGATTATAAGCGCAGTTTTGTCTCAAAAGCGGGCCCATCTGGCTAAACCGCCAAATGTTATTTAACCTATACAAAGCCTAATAATTAAAATGAAAAGCGAGGATCTGTTTATGAAAAGAACCGCGAGACGGGTTGTATTAATAGCGCCGGGGGCTTTAGTGGTTTATTCTCTTTACTACTGGCAGAAATCAGTTTTTGGCTAAGTCTAAAAACTTTGAAAAGTAGCGGGTATGCAAAATGTTGTCTGGCCGCAATATTTATACCTGCTATGGCACCCTCAAAGATGGTGGATATGGTAAAATGTTGTCTGGCTGCAATATTCATATCCGCCTCTTTGAATTTTGTAATAGGGAAGTTAACGGTAAGGCTAAAATGAATTTATAATTAAGAGAACGGCTGGTAAAAAATGGATGAAAAATTAAAAATCTTAGTTGTTGATGATGACGAACTTGCACAGGACGTCTTTCGTTTTTATCTGTTAAAGAAATTTGAGGTTTATACTGTGGGCAGCGTTAGCTCATTCTATAATATAATATCAAAAGTTGATTTCAATATTATTCTGATGGATATTTCTCTGCACGATATCAAAGATGGAATTGAACTCACAAGCGAATTAAGAAAAAATCCCAAATACAAAAACATTCCGATATTAATGCTGACTATATTTAATTCCACTTCAACCAAAATACACGCTAAAGAAGCCGGCGCAGATATGTTTATTAACAAGCCGGTTGAGGGGAGAGAGTTAATCCGTATAATTGAATCTGTAAATACCAGCGGCATATCTTTTAAGGCAACACTCCAATCGGACAATTAAGCCAGGAAACTAATCTACCGATCTTGCTGCCAGCGCCTTAAACGCAAGTGCGTACATCTGAATCTGCTTCATCATTGCGCCTAGACCGTTTTTGCGTGTTGGAGAAAGATGATTATCGATACCAATTTTTTTCACAAATTCAGGCGGCGAAGAAAGAACCTCTTCCGGTGTGTGGTCGGAATAGACTTTTATAACCAGCGCAACTAATCCTTTCACAATCGCCGCATCGCTGTCGGCTTCAAAAAGAATTTTTCCGTTCTCAAGTTTTGCGTTAATCCATACCTGAGATTGACATCCGCTTAGTTTGTATTTGTCCGTCCGGTATTGATCTTCTATCTGGGGCAGCTGTTTTCCGTAATCAATTATCCGCCTGTATTTATCTTCCCAGTCGGTGTATTGTTCAAACTCTTTTACTATTTCATTTTGTATTTCTTGGATTGTCACAAATTAACCGCTTTATAACTCACGCCTATTCTATTTAACAAAGAATACGCTGAGACTGGTTTATAAAATATTGTAAACTATTCCTATCTGTAATCCCTCTTTAACCTGAGTATAAGGGGATTGTGTCTTCTCATAGACAACAAGATAATTAAAATTAACGGTGATATACTTTGTTACTTTAGCGGCAATGACGTTATCAAAACGCACATCCCAAACATCAAGACTTTTGAACTGGGAAAAGAATCTGACTTTGCCGTTGTAGATAATATTATCATCAAGTTTGTAATTGATATCCGTTACAGATTCAAATCCGGTTTCAAACCGGAAGGATTCAATTTCGTTTTTGGTTACCAGATTATCAGAATACTGCCGAAACTTGTTCGTAATTATTTCCTGAAAACCGATACCCAGACGGGTAATTATATTTGGGTATTTATCATATGTAAATCCAATTGTTTGTGTGATATAACCGGGATCAAAAAAATTAGCGATTTCAACTTCGGGATCAACTTTGTAATCGAAACCTCTGGCTACCTGTGTTCTGATCGAGTTAGAAATAAACGGGCTTACTGCCCAGGAAACATCATAGACGGCCACGTTTTCAATATAGAGGTCGTTATCGGTCGTCCTGTATGTGCCGGAACCTATTTTGGAGCGGCCGTAAGTTGCTTTGATTGAATTTTTGAACGTCCATGGTGTACTGATTCTGTCGTAATGAAAGTCACCGAGCAGAGTCCAGGCTATCGAATTATCGCCGCCCTTTACCCAATTGCTAAATGCAATTTGATTAATTCCCAAACCTGCAACAAAAGATGGAATCCATTTATTCTTGAGTGAGTCGGGAACCTGTCCGGAGGAGATACCTACCGAGAAAAGAAGAGTAATTACCGGAAAGATTTTTTTCATTATTTATCTTTAATTCTTGATTTTTCTAGCTCTGCAAAGTTAGAAAAAAAATTACAGGCAATCTTGTGGAATTCTCATTCAGAATATTTTGTTTTGATAAAAGATGATTTTATATATTCACATATTAACTTCAATAAAGAAAGAGAAACCATGAAAAAAGAGAAATTAGTTATTCCGGCACTGCTTATTGTAGTAATACTGGTACTTTACTTTTCATATTTTAACCCGAAGGACGAGCTGGGCTTATTCTCGGAATTTGATACAAACAGTAACGCAAATAAGGAAATATTAGTAAAAGTTCTGCCCGAAAAAGGATTTGTTCAAGACGGTTCAGTGGGTACGGTCTTTTATGTTGAAGACCGTGCCGCTAAGCAAGTTAAAGTTTCGGGTCCGTTAATGCTTCCCGCGGGTATCGATGTGACAAGTCGTGTGGTTCTTTCCGGCCATTATAGCGGAGATTCTTTTCACGCGCATGAAGTGAAGATAAAGAACTGATGCAATAATATGAATCTTATCAGTGAAGTGATGAAATGAAACAATTCGAGTTAGTCTCAAGTTATGAACCATCGGGAGATCAGCCTAAAGCAATTGCGGAATTGCTTGAAGGATTAAAACGGGGCGATAAACATCAGGTGCTGCTGGGTGTAACGGGCAGCGGTAAAACATATACAATGAGCAACCTCATCAAAGAGTACAACCGCCCCACGCTTATAATATCTCACAATAAAACTCTTGCCGCTCAACTGTTTTCAGAATTCAAATCTTTTTTTCCCAATAATGCAGTCGAGTTTTTTATCAGTTATTACGATTATTATCAGCCGGAAGCGTACGTTGTTAAGCGGGATCTATTTATTGAAAAAGATTTCTCTGTAAATGAAGAGATTGACAGATTGCGGCTTAAAGCAACAACATCGCTCATCGAAGGACGAAACGATGTAATCATTGTTGCAAGTGTAAGCTGCATTTACGGAATCGGTGCACCTGAAGAATATGCCAGGCAAATAATATTTTTGCGAAAAGGACAGACTCTTGAACGGAAAAAACTTTTGCGCAACTTGATTGATATTTATTTCACGCGCAATGATGCCGATTTCACAAGGGGTACATTTCGCGCCCGCGGTGATGTTGTTGAGGTTATCCCGGCATATCAATATGAGGAAGCGGTAAGAATTGAGTTTTGGGGCGACGAAATTGAGCGGCTCTCAATTATTGATTCTGTCACAGGAGATGTAATTCAGGAGGTGGAATCAATTCCCATCTATCCCGCAAAATATTTTGTAACCACACGCGATCAGGTTAACCGCGCAATCATTTCAATAGAAGAGGAACTCCGCGAACAATTAAAATATTTCTGGTCGCAGGAAAAATATGTTGAAGCCCAGCGGCTTGAACAACGCACCAAGTATGATATAGAAATGATGCGGGAGATTGGTTACTGTTCTGGAATTGAAAACTACTCGCGACATATGGACGGACGCCCTCCGGGTTCGCGTCCTTATTGCCTGTTCGATTATTTTCCAAAGGATTATCTATTAATTGTGGATGAATCTCACGTTACAATACCGCAAATTCGCGGAATGTACAACGGAGACCGCTCACGCAAGGAAGTTTTGGTGGAATATGGTTTCCGTCTTCCCTCAGCAATGGATAACCGTCCTCTCAAATTTGAAGAGTTTGACGGAATGACCAATCAGGTAATCTATGTAAGCGCAACACCGGCAGATTATGAATTCACCCGCAGCGACGGAACTTTTGTTGAGCAGGTAATTCGTCCTACGGGTTTGCTCGATCCCGAAATTGAAATCCGTCCGGTGAAGGGACAAATAGATGATCTGATAGGTGAGATACGCAAGCGGGTTGTGTTGAAAGAACGAATCCTGGTTACAACTCTGACAAAAAAGATGGCAGAAGATTTAACTGATTATCTGGACAAATTAAAAATAAAAGTTCGTTACATTCACAGCAAAGTTGAAGCGCTTGAGCGCGTTGAGATTATTCGCGACCTTCGCATCGGCGGTTTTGATGTTCTCGTGGGAGTCAATTTGCTGAGAGAAGGATTAGACTTACCCGAAGTTTCGCTTGTGGCAATTATTGATGCGGACAAAGAAGGATTTCTGCGGAGTGAAAGATCTCTGATGCAAACAGCCGGCAGAACCGCGCGTAATGTAAACGGAAGAGTAATTATGTACGCCGATAAAATTACCGAATCTATGAGAAAAACAATTGAAGAGACGGAGCGCAGAAGAAAACTTCAAAAAGAATACAACGAAGAACACAACATTACGCCAACAACAATCTACAAAAGTGTTGAAGAAATTATGAATGCTACATCAATTGCAGATGTACGCAAGAAAGATTACGAAAAACAGGAAGCGGCATTTATGAAAGTTGCCGAACCGGTAATTAAATATATGACCGACGATCAGCGTAAAGAATTGCTTGAACAGATGACGGAAGAAATGATTGCTGCCGCTAAAGATTTGGAATTTGAACGTGCGGCAAATATGCGCGATGAGATTGACAAACTGAAAAAGATGATTAAATGATGTAAGACGTGAAAAGTGAAACGAAAGAAGGGAAAAATGGAGAATAAAATATGTTTATAGGACATTTTGGAACCGGACTCGCCGCAAAAAAAATAGATAATAAAATTTCTTTGGGTACACTTTTCTTAGCTTCTCAATTCATAGATCTGCTCTGGCCTTTCTTTTTATTGTTCGGTTTGGAAAAAGTAAAAATTGAGCCGGGCAACACAGCGTTTACCCCATTGAATTTTATCTCATATCCATATTCTCACAGTTTGCTTGGTGTGCTTGCCTGGTCGCTTTTATTTGGGGCTATCTACTTTGCATTCAGAAAAAATATAAAAAGCGCACTGCTTCTGGCTGGTTTAGTCACGAGTCACTGGATTCTTGATTTAATTACACACCGGCCGGATTTACATCTGATTCCATGGATCGATTTGAAAGTGGGATTCGGGTTATGGAACTCAATTATTTTTACGATGATGATTGAAGGGATGATATTCTGTATTGGTTCTTACTTCTATATTAAGGCAACAAAAGAGAAGAACAAAAAAGGCTTAATTAGTTTGTGGAGCCTTCTGATATTTTTAATCGTGATATATCTTATGAATATATTCGGTTCTCCTCCGCCATCCGAAAAGGCAATCGCTTATGTCGGATTGTTCCAGTGGTTAATAATTGTTTGGGGTTATTGGATTGATAGAAACAGAATTGTTGTAAGCTAGATAGTCCATTCATTTACGCAACTCACCATTTAATATTTGCTGTAAAACTTGGTTTGCCTTAATTTGCAAAAGACTACAATAATTCTTTAATTCTTTGTGGAGTATTTCGATGAACATTCTAATCGTTGTTGCCGGCGCCGCACTATTGTATTACTTTGTTTACAAAACGTATGGTTCTTTTCTCGCCAAAAAAGTTTTTGACCTGCAGGATTCCAATTCCACCCCGGCAGTAAAAATAAACGATGGAAATGATTTTGTCCCGACAAGCTCAAAGTTTTTGATGGGACAGCACTTTTCCGCAATTGCTGCGGCCGGACCGATAACCGGACCCATCATTGCGGGCGTTTTATTTGGCTGGGTGCCGGCATTAATCTGGATCATACTCGGTTCGATTTTTATTGGCGGCGTTCATGATATGGGATCTATTGTTGCATCAATACGCCACAAAGCGAGATCAATCACCGAAGTTGTCAAAGAGGGTGTTTCGGTAAGGGCATATATTCTATTTATGATTTTCATCTGGATAACTCTCGTTTATATCATTGTCGCATTCACAGACGTAACATCAAGTTCATTTGTTGGAACAATTACTTTGGAGAACGGAGAAAAAGTTGGCGGCGGTGCAATTGCATCATCATCTCTTCTTTATTTGATTCTTCCGGTTATTATGGGTGTGTTATTAAAGCGGACAAAGCTTTCACTGACGTGGGCGACAATAATTTTTCTGCCCCTTGTTGGATTTGCAATTTGGGTTGGTCCTTACATTCCATTCGATACGGCAAAAATCTTCGGATTAACAGTGAACGACAGCCAAAAACTGTGGAATGTTTTTATTCTTGGTTACTGTTTCGTTGCATCAATTATTCCGGTTTGGATGCTGCTTCAGCCGCGGGGACATCTTGGAGGTTATTTTTTATATGCGGCACTTTTTGCGGCAGCAGTGGGATTAATATTCGGCGGATTCACAATTCAATACCCGGCATTTATTAATACCGATGCAAATGTAGGTAATTTCTGGTTCCCAATGTTTCCGGTTTTGTTTATTACCGTTGCCTGCGGCGCATGTTCCGGCTTCCATTCTCTTGTCGGATCAGGGACGACATCCAAACAACTCGCAAAAGAGAGTGATGCCAAAGTTGTTGGCTACGGAATGATGCTGCTTGAGGGAATGGTTGCTGTTGTCTCGCTGGCATGCGTGATGATGCTCAGCAAAGACAATACACTTGTTAAAAGCTCACCCAATTTTATTTATGCATCGGGCATTGGGCAGTTTGTAAATCTTATCGGAATTCCATCCGCTCTTGGAATTTCATTTGGATTGATGGCATTTACCACATTCGTTTACGATACGCTTGATGTCTGTACCCGTCTTGGAAGATATATAATTGAAGAACTGACGGGCTGGAAAAAATGGGCGGGTAAATCATTGGCCACGGCACTCACAATTGGAGTACCGTTATTATTTGTAACTGCAACAATGAGTGACGCGCAGGGAAATCTTGTTTCTGCATGGAAAGTATTCTGGAGTATCTTCGGTGCATCCAATCAATTATTAGCGGCGCTTGCCTTAGTTGGAATTACTGTCTGGCTTTACAAAACTGCAAAATTCAAATATGCCTGGGTGGCTACTTTTATCCCCGCCCTGTGGATGTTTTTAATGTCAACATGGGCTTTGCTGGTTTTAATGAAAGGCGGATGGTACAAATCGGGTTATTTCGCGTTGACCTCAGACCCTATTCCGTATGTTGCGCTTGTGCTTTTTTTACTTGCTATGGCATTGGTTGCGGAAACGGTTTATGCATTATTTATTAGGAAGAGAGTTATAATAGAAGAGGCAGTTTAATTCTTTATGATAAAAAGGGGACCGACACGAAGATCAGTTCCCTTTTTAAATTTGATCTTCTACAAACCCAGTTTAGTTTTTATTTCTACCGGCACCGCATCTTTGTGAATCATAATAGCAATTGTCTTCAGGCGAACATATTGTTCGCTCATATACCAGTACCCGCCATATTTTTTATCCTTTGTTCCCCATGAATTCTTTGTGTAATAGTATTTTACCTCGTTCTGATCTTTAGCTATTCCGGTTAAGTGCATCAGGTGATCATCAGTTGTTGTGTGATTATCAAACGAATCCTGGCGCATCTGCTGAGTTGCTACTTTTTCCGTCTCGAGCTTCTCTTCCGCATCTTCTTCTTTCTTTGAATCATCCGCTACAGGCACTTCCTCTTCAAGTGGAAGGATGGATACACCCTTCTTACGGTTAAAATATTTTTCACTTACGTCACCGTCCCAGGCAACAGAGTAACCGTTCATTATAGCGTTATCGATAATTTTCATTAAATCTTCCACCGGGACATTGTAGTAAAGGTCTTTACTCCAATTGTCCGGCACCTCTAAATCAAATTTTGTATAAAATGGATGATGCGTGTACGAGGTAACTTCAACATAATCATCAGAGTTGAACCCGAGCGACTCTGCAAAACCTTTTGGAGTGTATGTTTTGCCTTGATAAGAAAATTCCTTTGGAACAGAGCCGAGATAAATATTTAATGTAGCTTCAATAACTTCCTTCCATCGGGGTGTAATTTTTCCGCCGCGTGCTTTCGTAATTGCATCAGCAATTGCTTTTAGCACACCATCCATTTCTCCGTGATTGTGTTTGTCTTCACCGATATTCATTCCGTTGAAAACTTCTTCAGGAATGAAGCCATACTGTTTTATGACGTTCAGTGCGTCGTGAGCCTGTCCGCCCATTCCAAAATTTGCCGAACCGGAATAACGAACATAGTTTTCAGCTTTTGGCAGGTATGAATAACGCACATTGAACATTGGCGAAAGAATATGTTCGCCCTTTCCCATTCGTATCAATTCCGTTTCAACGAAAGAAGTTGTTGCAAACGACCAGCATGTTCCCGTGCTTGCCTGATTTTTTACGGGAGTGGTCTTTATCTCTTTTATCTTTTCAAATTCGTAAGCATCTTTCTTTTTCTTCCCTTGTGCATTTACTAGATAAGGCAATAACGTTATTGCTAAAAAAATTAATAGTATCTGCCGCAGTCTCATGTTTACTCCGCTTTATTGTTGATTTGCACATGAAATTTATCTATTACCAAAAACAATTCATAACTATTATTAACCGAATTTTAAGTACGATTGCTTTTTATATGGAGTTGAGATAATTTGAAATAGAATTCGAAGAGGGAGCGTAAACTGTGCAGTTACATAAGAGATTTATCAGATTAATAGTTGCCTTTACATTGTGGGGATGTTTAGTCTCAACGGTTTTGTCACAATCTCAAAGATTTGGAATTGTAATACACGGCGGTGCGGGAAAAATTCTAAGATCCAACATGACTTCCGAGAGTGAAGCAGAATACACCAATAAACTGAATGAAGTGCTCGAAGCAGGTTATAAAATTTTAGATAAAGGCGGCTCTGCTCTCGATGCCGTTAATGCGGCGATAAATCTTATGGAGGATTCGCCTCTATTCAATGCCGGCAAAGGTGCCGTCTTGACCGAAAAAGGAATAGCGGAACTTGATGCATCTATCATGGATGGTAAAAATTTAATGGCAGGTGCGGTAGCAGGTATTCGTCATGTTAAGAACCCGATCAATCTGGCACGGCTTGTTATGGAAAAATCACCCCACGTCATGATGATCGGAGATGGTGCCGAGGAGTTTGGAAAAGAAAACAACATTGAGATGGTCGAGAACAGTTATTTTATTACAAAAGAAAGATGGGGACAGTATCAGAAGATGCTTGAGAAGGCGGAGGAAAGAAAAAAAGCAGAGAAGCATGGTACAGTTGGAGCGGTGGCTCTTGATAAAAGGGGAAATCTTGCGGCGGGAACGTCAACCGGCGGAATGATGATGAAAAAATTTGGACGCGTTGGCGACGCGCCTATAATCGGGGCCGGCACTTATGCAAATAATAATACTTGTGCGGTCTCAGCAACGGGACACGGTGAATATTTCATACGACTTGGGATCGCGCGTGATATTTCCTCATTAATGGAATATAAAAATTATTCTTTAATTGAAGCCGCGAACGAGGTGATAATAAAAAAACTTGGTAAATTAGGGGGAGACGGTGGAATAATTGCGATAGATAAAAACGGGAATATTGCCCTACCGTTTAACACAGAAGGAATGTTCAGAGGATATCGCTTAAACAACGATCAGCCAGTTGTTAAAATGTATAATGAGTAATCGGTATTTAACGATAATTATTTTTCGGAAATAAAAATCATAAGGCCCCACAAGGAGGAATAATGTCTTTATTAGTTGAAGTTAATTATTGGGCGGTGTTAGCTTGCGGTGTAATTTCAATGATTATCGGTTTTGTATGGTATAGCCCGATGATTATGGGCAGAACATGGATGGAAGAGATCGAAAAGACAGAGGCTGATATGAAAAAGGGATTCAACACGTTTAAGATATATGGATTGGCTTTCATATGTAATCTATTTATAGCTTTTTCGCTTGCACAGCTAATGGCACACACCGATGCTTTCACCGTAGCCGGCGGTATCCGTCTGGCATTTCTCTGCTGGTTTGGTTTTATTTTAGCCCCAATGGTTATCAATTCGTTGTTCGAAGGAAAATCTTTTAAACTGCTTTTAGTCGATTCCGGCCACCACTTAATTGTAATTCTGGTTTTTGGAATTGTTCTTGGCGCGTGGACTGTTTAGACAAAAATTTCTACCAACTAATAATAATGCAATCGTCTACATATTAATGTGTGAGCTGTTATGAAAATGAATCTTGTTGTTTTTGATCTTGATGGAACTCTTATAAGCTCTCATGAAACTATCTATAAAGCCACGAACCACGCATTAGGAGAACTTGGCATAAACACTAAAATGCCGGAGAAACAATTTTATAACATGATCGGTCTTCATTTTGAGGACATCTTTCGAGAATTCGGTTTTGCCGTTCCGGATTTTGAACACTTCTTAAAAATATATAAGTCAATCTATTTCGATTATATTGATTCATCTAAAGTTTATAACGGAGTTGGAGAACTTATCACCAAGTTGAATGAGAGAAAAATAAAAGTGAGTCTCTTAACTACAAAAGGACAGGATCAGGCGGAATTAATTCTTCGCCACTTTTTCTTATTTGATAAATTCGATTATGTTATGGGGCGCCGTCCCGGAATGGCGCATAAACCATCTCCCGAACCGCTTCAGAAAATCTGCCAGGATCTAAATATTGCCATATCTGAGACACTCATGATCGGAGATTCCGAAATGGATATTCAATGCGGGAAAAATGCCGGGTCAAAAACATGTGCAGTAACATATGGCTACAGGACAGAGGCGGACTTGCAGAAATTATCACCTGATTTTTTAATTGACAATATTCTTGATGTGGAGTATATAGTTAATAACAAGTAGAATATATTTGAAAGTAGAGGCATGTATGGATAAGAGCGGAAAAGTTTCGACCAGCATCATTAATGGAATTGCCACCATTACTTTTTCGCATCCCAAAAGCAACTCACTTTCATCCAGGATGGTTCAAGAATTTGTAAACGCAATTAACAAGTTTGGCGAAGACAAACATGCTCACGTAATAGTTCTTAGAAGCGAGGGGGAAAAAGCTTTTTGTGCCGGAGCCTCTTTTGATGAATTGCTGGCAATCAAAGATCTAAAAAGCGGAAAAGAATTTTTTATGGGCTTTGCCAGATTAATAAACGCTATGCGCAAATGTCCGAAGTTTATTGTTGCGCGAGTACAGGGGAAAGCGGTGGGCGGCGGGGTTGGTCTGGCTGCTGCGGCAGACTATACACTTGCAACAAATGAAGCATCTGTTAGATTGAGTGAGCTAATGCTGGGATTGGGCCCCTTTGTTGTCGGTCCGGCGATTGAAAGAAAAATAGGAAAAACGGCATTTATAACTATGTCAATTGATGGAGAATGGCACGATGCCTTCTGGGCCAAACAGAATGGTCTTTATACAAAAGTATTTGCGAGCAATCACGATCTTGACGAGGCGGTTTCCGTGCTTGTGAAAAAAATAGCCGGGTGCAATCTTGATGCAATCTATGAAATGAAAAAAGTATTCTGGGAAGGCACGGAAAACTGGAATGAACTCCTCGAACAACGCGCAGAGATCAGCGGTAAATTAGCATTAAGTGAGTTTACGAAAAATTATATAAAAGCATTTAAAGATAAATAGATGTTTTCTTGAATGAACCTTAACCAACTTTATCCAATATAATTTATACGAGAGAATTAATGCCGACCAAAACTATTCGATTACTCTTAATTGTTCTTTTATCCCTTTTGTCGACGCACATTTATTCGCAGGCAAAAAATTATAATTGGAATGCTTTCCGGTTTTTACAGGGTGAATGGATTGGAGAAGGAAGCGGCTCTCCCGGAGAAGCAGTCGGTGAATTAACTTTCTCCAACGATTTGCAAAACACAATTCTGGTAAGAAAAAGTTTTGCAGAATATCCCGCTCGAAACGGAAGACCCGCCTTCAGGCATGATGACTTAATGATTGTTTATAAAGCAGGCGGCTTTACAAAAGCAAATTACTTTGATAACGAGGGACATGTAATTAACTATGACGTGAGTTTTTCCAGCGATTCACTTTCGGTTATATTTGTCAGCAGTCCCAACCCAGCCTTGCCACGCTTTCGGTTTACTTATACAAAAATTGATAACGCTAAAATGAAATTTAGTTTTGATATCGCACCTCCCGGAAAACCGGAAGATTTTACAAAATATGTTGATGGCGTTCTAAAAAGAAAGGGTAAGTAATTCTTAAACAAACCATGCCGTATAATTACAAATATCATCACTTAGGAATTCCTACCAAAGAAAAACGGGAGGGCGAAAGATACCTTCCCGAATTCAAAATGTATTATTCCGGTTTCGATACGAGCCCTTATAAAATTGAATGGATGCGTTTTGAAGAAAACGCACCTTCACCGGAACTTGTAAAAACTATTCCGCATATTGCTTTCGAAGTTGAAAATTTGGAAGAAGCGATCAGTGGGAAAGAAATTATTATCGAGCCAAACAGCCCCTCGCCCGGTGTGATGGTGGCGTTTATTGTTGACAATGGCGCGCCGGTTGAATTTTTACAAATAGACCGCTCAATCGCAAAAGATGTTTAATTGAGAATGATTCAGGAGAAGTGACTTGAAAGATATTTTCATTGTGCTGATCGCATTTATGATTGCATCGACACTGCCTGCCAAAAAATCAAATCAGAACACAGATTCACTCAAAGTTGCTGCATTGTTTAAGGGGCACGCGGGTGCATTTGTAATGTATAACAATCAAACAAAAAAATATTTCCGCTTCAACAAAGCCAGATGTGCCGAAAGATTTTCTCCGGCGTCTACCTTCAAGATTCCCAATTCTCTGATAGGTTTGGAATCCGGTGTAATTGCCGATGAAGATTTCACAATTAAGTGGGACGGTATAAAACGCTGGAATGATGAATGGAACAAAGACCACACTTTGGCCACGGCAATCAAATATTCAGTTGTTCCATATTATCAGGAACTTGCCCGCCGCGTTGGGCGTAAATCAATGGAAAAATATCTTACTTCACTAAATTACGGTAATAAAACAATTGGAGAAAAAGTTGATATGTTTTGGCTGAACAGTTCATTAAAGATTTCAGCCGACGAACAAGTTGAGTTTCTAAAACATCTATATGATTACAAACTTCCCTTTTCTAAACGGAATATTGATTTAGTAAAAAAAATAATACCTGAAGAGAAGTATCCTAAATCAATTTTGAAATTTAAAACCGGAACGGGGACCAAGGAAGACGAAACTTATATTGGGTGGTTAGTTGGTTATGTAGAGAAGGGGACAGATGTTTATTTCTATGCTTTCAATATAGAAGCGAAAACATTCGAAGAGGTTCGTGATCTCCGCGATAATCTCTCAAGAAAAATATTAACAGGGCTAAGAATAATTGAATAACTCTTGGAAGTTGGCAATATACCCGCTTGAAAGTCGCGGTTTTAAGGAGCCGAGCAGCTGGACAGATGAGTACAAACGGATATTCAAACTCTTTGAACAAAACCTTAATAAAAAGTAAGTTGTGAGTGTTGAGTTATTAATTATACATCGTTAATTGTAATCGGATTAAAAGCAATTAGGAAAATTATTTTTATGAAAAATGATTATTCGTTTAAGGGAATTTTCATATCAATAATAATATTTAGCGCTTGTTCTTTTGTTTATTCACAGAGTATTGAAATAACCCACTATAATCTGCAATTTGAAATAATTCCTAGCGATCACAAATTAATTGCAGAATCCGAATTACTAATCAAATCTGTAAATAAAAATTCTACAGAAAAATTAGAACTTTTATTAAGCTGTGGCAACATCATTTCGGTAAAAGATATCTATGGCAATGATCTAACATTTTCAAAAGAAGAAGGGAAAGTTCTCATTTGGCTTAAACATGCTTTAGATGACAGTACAATTATAAAACTGAATTATGAAGGAATGTATCAAGGGTGGGTGTCAAACAGAATTGACACTAAAAGTTCTTGGCTGCTTTCCGAATCAAATTTTTATCCCCGTGTAAGTAATGAAGTTTCCGACAAAAAATTTTCATTCAACATAAAAATTACTGTTCCCGATAGTATAAACGTCGTTTGCTCTGGTATGTTTGTAAAAACGGACACATCCAATCGCAAACGATCTTTTTATTATAGTTCAACAATACCCGAATCGTTTATAAGCATCAGTGCCGCTGTTTATAAAATTAAGGATTACGATAATGAGGGAATGAAAATTAAAAGCTTTCTATTCCCCGAACATCAATCCCAAAGTGATACTCTTGTGGAAATATTTAGCAAAGTGCTTAATTTTTATCAAGAGAAATTCGGGAAATATCCTTTCTCGGACTTTAAGATTGTTGAAACAGAGAGACGAGGCGGTTATGCCCCGCTTGGACAATTTATGTTAAGTTCTCAAAGTGTAGGCAGAATTGATAATTTAGGAATTTTTACAATTGCTCACGAAGTTGCTCATCAGTGGTTTCCGCATATCAAAATGTTTTTCTCGGATTATTATTTAAACGAATCTTTTGCTCAATATGCTGCTTTTGCTTATTCGGACTTTATTGGCATTACTGAAAAAGAAGATAACAGCTTAAAGAAAAAAATTCTTTTTATGGATTTTGGTGTTGACGGCAACTTTAATGAATTAGCAAGAGTAAAAGATCATTTCATTTATGAAGAAAAACCTCTCGCTGAAATTTCTATTAATGATGGACGATTATATAAATGGGCTGCATATTACAAGGGATTTTATTTCTTAAGAAGTCTTGCCTCTGAAGTTGGCAGAGACACATTTGATCTGGCAATAAAAAAAATAATAGAGAACAAGAATCTTAATTATATTTCTTTAAATGAATTGGTGAATTCTATTGAGAAAATAAGCGGCAAGAATCTAAAATATCAAATTACCAATTGGATCAATACCAATAAGACTTTGGATTATGAATTATCGGAGTTCTCCAGTGAAAAGTTGTTAAATGGAGATTATAAGACGACAGTTTACATCAAGAAACTGGGTGAAATAACAGTCCCTTTTGAGGTTTCGGCAACAACAAAAAGCGGTGAAAAATTTATCGGGAGAGTAGATCACTTCTCCAACGGCTATGCTTCTTATGAATTTACTACAAAAGAAGAAATCATTAAAGCCGAGGTTGATCCATATTGGTACCTTTTAGATGCCGATAGAACTAATAATTTGTATCCGCGTAAGAAAAAGATATCGTTTCTATTTTCAAATTATAGTGTAAGTGAAGATCAATATTTCTATTATCCTTCTATTACTTATGGGCAAAGAGATAAAGTTCGGCTGGGATTGTGGGCTACAAATATTTATCCGGTATTCTCGGAATCCATCAAAAGAAACCTTGTTCCTGTCGAATGGAGAGTTGGTTTGTTTTATGGTTTTGAAACAAAAAGATTAGGTTATAAACTTGATCTTAAGACCATCGTAAGTGTACCTTCTTTCAGATGGGAAGCCGGATTGAATCTAAGTAATTTCAGAGGAAGCGAAAATTATCGGGCATTTATAAACTACAACTTTGAAAAGGATGAAAACCACTTTAAACACAATGGAGTAAACGTTGCTGTTGGTCGCGATCAAATTTATGATATAGCTTATTATGATATTAAAGATTATGAGACCGGAGCGAACACTACTTTATCATTTGATTGGGACAGAATACTTAACAAGGAGAAAGAACACTTTAATATAATAATTGGACAAAAAGTGTTTGGAGGTAAATATTCTTATTCAAAGATAATTATGGAACTTGAAAATTTTTTTCCAATCTTAAATCGCTGGGTTAATATTAGGATATTCGGAGGAATTATAAGGGGTAGTTATCCCAATCAAGAGGCGGTTTTTTTATCCGGTAGCGTAAAACCATCAAGCTTTGCCTATTGGTTTGTTGATCCAGATAATAAAATATCAACGCAAGAAAATTTACATATTAAAGGAGATGCAAATTTAAGAGGGTATATAGGGCAACATCTTCGTGGAGAAAATGGTTTCGGAATAAACCTCGACATTCCAATACCTCAATTGAGTATAATAAATTTGTTTTGTGATATTGGAAATGTTTGGAACAACAAATTTGGGACATTGAAATATGGACTCGGCATTGGACTTGATCTGCAATTCATTAGAATAGATTTTCCCTTTTATATCAACAGACCAATAGTGGGAGAGAAATCGTTTGATTTTAGATGGTTGTTTGAGCTTTCCTTTTAATATGTTTTTTACAAAATATTATGAAGACATAACTAAAACATATAACGAACAATTTAAATAAATGATGAGCTACAAATTATCCGAACTAAACATTTATCCTGTTAAATCATTAGGCGGAATATCTTTGAATGAAGCGGAAGTTACTGACCGTGGATTAAAATTCGACCGGCGATGGATGATTGTTGATAATGATGAGAAATTTTTAACACAAAGAACCCACCCCAAGATGGCACTGCTAAAAACAAAAATCAGCCATAACAAATTAATTTTAAGTCACAAGACAGAAGATATTCCACCGCTTGTTATTCCGATTAATTCAAAATTTTCAGAAACAACTATAGTAAATATCTGGAATGATTTGGTAACGGCATTCCTGGTTGGTAAGTATGCAGATGAGTGGCTATGCGATGTGCTGGATCAGAAATGCAAGTTAGTATTTATGCCGGACGAAACAGAAAGATTTGTTGACAGATCATACGCGAACCAGAATGAGATAGTAAGTTTTGCGGACGCATATCCCTTTCTCATTATTGGCCAGTCTTCGCTGGACGATTTGAATTCCAGGCTCGCAGAAAAACTACCGATGAACCGCTTCCGTCCGAATCTTGTTTTTAGCGGAGGCAAGCCTTATGAAGAAGATAATTGGAAAAAATTCAAAATAGGCGAAATAACATTCGAGGCCGTTAAACCATGTTCCCGATGTACTACAATAACGGTTGATCAAGAAAATGCTGAGAAAAAAGAGGAACCGCTGAAAACACTGGCTACATATCGAGCGGTAAATAATAAAGTATTGTTTGGAATGAACCTGATTCACGAGTGGACAGGCATTCTACATGTTGGTGATGAGATAGAGGTTCTTGAGAAAAAATAAATATGCTTACTATTTACAATCTGCTTAAGGGCAATGATCTTCGCTCAATCGGAAAATCAAACGAAGTTGTTGCTCTGACAACAAGCGATCCATTGCTTTTCGATGAAGTATTCGCCGGGATATTTCATGAAGATAAAGTTATTCGTGCGCGATGCGCCGATGCCGTTGAAAAAGTCGCACAAAAATTTCCACAATACATTCAAAAGAAAAAATCTGTAATTCTAAAAAACTTAAGCAAGTTCGAACAGAAAGAAGTTGTTTGGCATATTGCTTTAATGTTGGGCGTGCTAAAGTTAACACCGGCAGAACTGGACAAAGTATTTGTTCAACTATTCAAATGGATGAATTCCTCGGACAGTATAATAGTAAGAGTGGCTTGCATGCAAACTCTTGCCGTGCACTCAATGAAAAATAAAAAATACTTGAAAAGCGTCCGTGACGAAATTCAAAAGCAGATGATTAACGGCGCTCCGGCAATTAAAGCCCGTGGCCGGCATTTACTGGCCGATTTTGAAAAACTTAAATCAAATAAACAATAATCCCGGATACCCACTGTTGAATTTCTGGACAAGTCTTGAATCTCAGATATCCGAAATTTATATGGAATAGAATGACAATAACTACCCAACGAATATCAATTTCTAAAACCGCGCGCTACCAGATAATGGGCAAGCCATCAGAAAAAATAAATTCTGTGTGGATTGTTCTTCATGGTTACAGCCAATTAGCCGAAGACTTTGTTAAATACTTTAAGCCGCTCAGCAATGAATCAACTTTAGTTATAGCGCCCGAAGCATTGAACAGATTTTATGTAAAAGGTTTTGATGGAAAAGTTGGCGCCACGTGGATGACAAAAGAGGACCGTGAAAACGAGATAAAAGATTACGTGAATTATCTTGATTCTGTTTATGATGAAGTTACCAAACATTGTTTTTGGGGAAAAGTTAAAATAACCGTCCTTGGTTTTTCTCAAGGAACAGCAACCGCATGCAGATGGATTTTAAAAGGAAAAAACAAAATAGACCGCTTGATTCTTTGGGGAGGCGGCATTCCACAGGATGTCGATCTTTTATTCCAAAGAGAGTTTTTTAATTCTATCGACTTAACAATTGTTCTAGGCGACAAAGACGAATTCGTCTCGGAAGAGCAATTCAAAAAATAGATTAATCTTTTGAATGAAGTTAAACTTATTCACAAGGTTTATCGTTTTACCGGGAAGCACGAAATTAACGCTGCGGCTCTCCGGCAGTTGATTTAATAATAAGGAAAGGTAATGAAATGGCAAATGTTCTAAACTGGTTTGAAATTTCGGTTCTCGATTTCGATAGAGCAGTTAAGTTTTATTCAGATATTTTTTCCTATCCGTCAATGCATAAAATGGATCTCGGCGGTCTCCAAATGGCAATTTTTCCTATGGAAGGAGATGGAGTTGGCGGAGCTCTTTGCCAGCATGAATCATACAAACCTTCTCAGGAGGGGGTGGTAATCTACTTGAATGCAAATCCGGATTTGAGTACGCCACTTTCAAAAGTTGAAGCAGCAGGTGGAAAAGTTGTAATGCCGAAAAAACAAATCTCGCCGGAGATTGGCTTCATGGCTATAATTATTGATAGTGAAGGTAACAGGGTAGCGTTTCATTCAAACAAATAAAACATCTGTTATGTCATCTGGATATGCGACATGATTTAAGCCCTATTCTTTCTAAGAAGTAATTTTAGTCTGCGGTTTGAAGTCCAAAACTTAAGTTTGAGTTTCGATATGAGTTTTGGAATTACTTGCTTGCCGGATTTGGAAACAAATCTAAGAACTCTTGCAAAAGAATATGGTTCTCAACGGGCTTTGCAATAAATTTTGTTGCGCCCGCTTTGAAAGAATTATCGCGATCCTTTCTTAAGACATTTGCTGTAACAACCACGATCGGGGTTTTAAGATAGTTTTGATTCTTTCTCAACTCCTCTATCAACTCCAGACCGTTTTTGTCCGCCCGAAGCGACAAATCGATCAGAAACACATCATAAATGTTATCCTTTATACAAGAATAGAATTCAGGAACAGTCTGAGCTATGTCAATGTCGAAATTCTGAGACAATACTTTGTTGAATATTTTTATAATCCACTCATCGTCTTCAACGATTAGAAGTTTTGGTGTGCTTGTCATTGTAAGTCCCTTCGTTTAAAATTAATAGTTATAGTGTCTTCTCGGATGATTTGAGAAAACACAATGTAAATTTCGTCCCCGTATTTTTATTTGTTTCTACCTTTATATCAACGTTATTAATTTCACAATATTTTTTTACCAACGCCATGCCTAAACCGGTGCCTTCATACTTACGTGTGTATCCCTGCTCTTCTTGTGTAAATGGATCAAAAAGTTTTGGCAAAAAGCCTTTAGAAATTCCTATTCCGGAATCTGAAACAATAACAGTTAAGTCGTTGTTTAGGTTCCTGTCTATGATTATTTCTACCTTGCCCGATGAGGTGTATTTAATTGCATTATCAACAAGGTTAGCAAAAATTTGACCTGTGCTGTAGAAGTCGGCTGATACAACTGTATCGGCTGTGTTTTTGAGGAGACGAAATTCCAATCCCTTTTTCCGGGCAGTAAGGTCATATTCATCATAAATGTTTTCTAACACATCCTCTGCTAAATCAAATTCGTTTTGTGTGGATTCATACATCCCGGTTTGCAATTCAGACATGTTCAGAATTAATTCAACTGTCCGAATAATTCTTCTTCCGGCAGTATCAATTCCTCTAAAGCTATTAAGCATTTCATCTGTCATCTGTTCTTTTAGATCATCTTTTAATAATTGAGTAAAGCCTACAACAACATTCAGGGGCGATCTGATCTCATGTGACATCTGCGCTAGAAATTCCGATTTCAATTTGCTGGCTTTCTCCGCTTCATCTTTTGCACGGACCAATTCTGCTTCTTCTTTTTTCTTGAGAGAGATATCGCGCGTTACGGATAGAGCTACCCGCCGATCCTCATAATCAACTAGTCTAATGTTAACACCTACGGGAATCTGCTCACTGGTTTTTGTTTTGTAGGTCGTTTCAAAATACAAATCACCTTTTTCCTTGAGGATCCTGAATCTATCGCGTACTTTTTCATTGCTTCCCGAAAGGTTTAGATCCAACACATTTAGCTGCAAAAACTCCTCTCTGTTGTATCCAAATTTTTCAGAAGCAGATTCATTTACTTCTATAATTTTACCATCTAACTCAACAAGTAAAATTGCATCTCCTGCAGTATGAAATAGAGTTTTAAATTTCTGCTCGGATTGCCGCAATGCTTCTTCCGCCTTTTTGCGCTTTGTCTCTTCTTTCAAAACAGCGCGTGCTTTAATGATGTAATATAAATAGATCGATGATCCCAAAACTAATAGTAATGCAATTATTATCCACTTAGCGATAAATTGTTTCATCGTGCTGAGTGCCTCAACTTCGGGAGTGGTAACAATGATTGACCAGAACCTGTCGGCAATTTTAATTGGATAGTAAACCGCAACATATTTCATAGGCTCTGAACCTGGGAACTTAGGATTAGGCCACGAATAATATCCCGAACCGTTTTCACCCCGAACGGCTTTATTCAAAATATAGATCAAAGAGGGTGAGCCGGAATAAAGACTAAATACATTTTGATTATTATGTTGTTGAAGAGGGCTATAAATTACAACCCCCTTTTGGCTGATTGTCCAGGCGAATCCGCTCTTGCGCACTTTAATATTCTGCAGGTAATTTTTTGCCAGATTTTCGAAAGGAATTAAAACTGCCAATCCTCCTTTGAATACACCGTTTTTGAAAACCGGAAGGTAATAGGCAATGCTTCTGTATCCCTGGACAGTTTCAAAAATATCAGAAAGGACGCGTCGCTGAGTTTTTAAAAATCTCTGTATGTGTTCCTGTTGTGAAATATCGGAGCCCACAAATTTTGAGTTATTTGGGATTGTATAGATAATTTTTCCATTTTCATCAATTCGAGTGATTGCACGTATTTCAGGAGAGTGGCTATTATACAAAACATCTATTAGTCCTTTTCCCGTATCGTCGAGGTCCATTATAGATCGTTGGTTGACCAAAAAGGAAAGAAGAATATCGTACTGGCTAAAAAAAAGCTGAATACCGTTTGCAGCCTGCTTTGCGTGCGTGCGCTGCTCAATGTTTAATTGATTGATCGCCTCCTCTTTGACGTCATGGTAGGCCGAGTAAAGCAAAGAAACGCAAACCCCAAGTATGACCAATGGTAAAAATATTTGTTTAAGGATATTTTTTAACATTACGCTCCGGGAAATTGATTTATTATCGTGTTTCATTTACAATATATTAATATTAGCATAAAAGCCATTTTTTTATCGCTATCATAGTTTGTATTTTTTTTCTAGATCTTTAGACCTATAAGAAAGACGGGTATTTTCTAAGTTGTCAATAACATCTATTAGTTTTTTTACCTTCACCTTATCAGCACTGTGTCTCATGTAAATCTCTATTAAATATTTAACTGCGGTGTATTTATCTCTCTCATTAACAGCAGCTATTGATTTATTGAAAGATTGCTCGGCTTTATCGTAAGAATTGATCTTAAAATAGAAAGCACCGATCAGCAAATTCAATTGATCTTCAAAGCCGTTTTCCGGTGTAAATTCCGGTTTTGTTTTCAAAAGATTTTCGATTTCAGAAATTTCTTTGTCTAAGGCTATTCGCACCGAAAGCTCATGCAGCCACTTGCTCTCTTTTTCATATCTCTTAACAGCAGAGAATGCCTCCTGGTAGCGCTCATTCAAGGCAGTTTCATGTTTTTTTATTCTAGCGTTGTCTCTCGTCAGCCAACTATTGAAAACTACAATAAAACGGGATGCTGCTCCACCGCCCCGGAATAATTTTTTTTCATTCTGTAGCGCCCGCTCTCCATATTGAATTGCGAGTTCAGAATTTCCTTTGAGATCATAAAGCCGGGCTTTTGCGAAATCATCAATCAGGCTATCTTTATCATTCTTAATAATGTTTTCTGCCCTTTTTATTTCCCAAATATTCATAAGAGTCTGGCAGTATGCATTCAGAGTTCGTTTGTTTTTAGGAAAGCGATTTAAAAAATTTTCGAAATAAGGCAAAGCCGCATATTCATTCCCTTCAAGACTGGTATAAATCTCAATCAATGTGAGAGCAGATTGTCCAAATGTAAGTTTTCCTTTTTCATATGCCAGCTGAAGTTGAGCCAGTCCCTTTTCTCTATCACCTGAAAAACCTAGAACACCGGCAATAAAACTTGTAATTCCGCTCATCCTATCGGCATAATATCCCAGCATTCCCAGCACCAAATAAGCATCATAAAATTGGGGATCGACATTAACAATCTCTTCCATAATACTTTTTGCTTTCTTCCCGCTTTTAAAAGCACTCCACCAGGAAGCATCAACTCCGTATACGCGGGCTAGGTATGCATGTATTGTTCCAGAATAAAATTTGTTCTCTAAGCTCAGTTTAAATTCGTCAATCCTATCAATAACATTTTCACAATAATCAATAATTTCTTTGTTGAGTGTCTTTCTTCCCTCGTCTCTTTTCCCGGGGTCCAATTCCGCTACCCTTTGATAGTACTCGAGTATTTTTGTATTTATGAGATAGTAATAGTACTTCGGTGAGCCGGGATTCAGATTAATTTGTTTCTGACATAATTTTTTTGCCTGATCATATTGTTCGTTAAAGGTAAGAGTGATAATCTGCTGGTCAATTGGTGTTGGATCGACAGGTCTTGCAGAAATTACGAAGGAGATCAAAAATAGAAGTAATAAATATTTCATATAAAATCACCCGTTGCTGGATAAAATAAATAACTATTTCGGTTTGCAAAATAATCAAAAGATATCAATATGAAAGTATTTGTAGTTCACGCTCATCCGGATTAAAATATTTCCCTTCAAAATTAATCCTCAAATACAATAAATTTACCGAAACACCGTTTACAGTAATAGAAAAAAGAGTTTTATGAGTACAACTCAAGAGCAGATTCTAATTGAAAGATGTCGTAACGGAGACGCATCCGCCTTCGGTCCGTTAATGCAACTTTACCGGAGGCAGTTGTTCTCATATCTGTTCAAGTTGAGCGGGGAAAGAACTCAAGCGGAAGATTTGTTTCAAGAGACTCTGATAAAAACATGGAGAGGAATTAAAAAATATTCGGAAAGGCAGAAATTTTCATCATGGCTTTTTACAATTGCACACAACACGGCGATGGATAATCTGCGGTTAAGGAAAAAAGAGGAAATGATTTCGGGAATAGATCCGGATGATCTTCGATCTCCGAACGATACGCATAAACAATTTATAAATGATGAAGAGACAAGAATGATAGAAAAAGCAATCAAAACATTACCGGCAAAACAGAAGGAAGTATTTCTGCTGCGCATTTATGGAGAGGTAAGTTTCAAAGAGATAGCCGAGTTAACAAAGGAGCCTATTAACACGGTGCTTTCTCATATGCATTACTCAGTAAAGAAGCTCAAAAAAATTATCGGAAGCAAAAATGACTAACATAAAAAACACAGTATGCCAGGATTTTGAACATGAAATGTGGCTTTACCTTGCCGCCGAACTGCCGGCGGAACGGATGGAATTCTGGAAAAAACATCTTCTGGAATGCGATGACTGCACACTTGAACTAAAAGAAAAGATTAGAGTTATCTCGAACATCAAAGAAAAAATCGCGGTTGATCTTGACGACTCATCCTTTGCTAGAATGATTGACGCGGCGGTTTCAAAACGAAAAAGCTGGATGGAGAATATTTTAGGAGACAGATTTATTTACACTGAGAACAAAAGTTTTTACGGCAAGGCCGCACTGATAGGAGCTTTTGCAACAACCGCAATTATTATCCTGCTCGTTACGCACCAGTCGATTCCCGTTAATAAGATTCCCAATCATCTGCTGGATTGGGAAGGGAAAAAAATTACATATCAGATCGATGAGATGAAAAACAGGATCCAGTTAATTGGTGATGATAAATGGGGAAAAGAAATTAATCTTCTCGATCAGAGAATTGAAAAACTGGAAAAAGAATCGGATAAATTTTCGTTTTATTAAAAGGAGAAACAAAATGAAAAAGTTACTAATTATAGCGATAGCCGTAATCTTTGCGGGATCGTGGTCAAATGCTAATGCTCAATTTGCAAGCAATTCAAGCGGATTAAGCTCTACATATCAGGAGCTTGAGCATTCTCTTGCCCAGGTTCAGGGCGGGGAGATGTCGAAAGAAGAAGAGGAACGCTTACTGAAAAATTTATCTCCGGAGATGAAGGCAAAACTTGAAGAAGTGAAAAAATTGAACAAGAATAAATACTACCAGCTATTGAGAGGTACTTCTTATCTGTCAAATTTCTACAGCTATTCCGGTAGCACAAGCGGTTATAATGTTGGCCGTGCGCTCTCTCTTTATGAGGAGGCAGCAAAGGAACGAACCGAACAGATGAAGAAACAGAAAGAGCTTGAGATTGATGTAGAAATCTACGCACTTAAATACAAGACTGCGGACAACACAAACCAGCAAAAAATCAAATCGGAACTTCAATCAGCGCTTAATCAACTGTTCGATATTCGTGAATTTCAAAAGCAAGAAGAAGTTAAGCAGCTTGAAAAACGTCTGCAGGAATTAAAAGAATCTCTGCAAGCGCGCAAGCAAAACAAAAATGAAATTGTTCAGCGCAGAATTCAAGAGATGCTTGGCGATTCAAAATATTTAAGATGGGAATAAACTATACTAATCCTCAAATAAGCTGTATTAATCCCTCTCCCCCAAAGGAGAGGGGCTTTTTTTCGTTTATCGTTTCACTTTTCACGTTTTCCGTTCTGAAGCGCTTCAAAATATTTTCGTATCAGATCTTCGTAATCCTTCTTATAACCTTCCCGGATCGATTTCATCAACTCGTCCTTCAATTTATTCTTTCCTTCTTCTGTATCTAAATTCAATTCAGAAGGCGAAGAGCGAGTAAAATTTTTACCGGTATCGGATTTTCTATCCTTCTCATAATCCCTCTCATTCATTGATCTCTGTGCATCAAGAAGTTTTGTTAAAATCTTCTCCTGCTGTTTCACAATGTCATCATTCATTTTTTGCGATTGTAGATTCGTAACAACTTCTTTCATTTCGTTTAAAATCTTTTCAAGATTTCCCGCTAACCGTTTCGACTGTCCCGTTTGCTTTGCTTCTTCATTCAATTGCTCGAGCGATTTGCGAATCATTTCCTGTTGCTGAGCAAGCCGCTGCATCTGTGCCATCATTTCTTGCGACATTTGCCCCCGATTCAGCATTTGAGTAAGCTGGTTCAGATTCATCTGCTGTTGAGAAAGCTGCTGAAGCTGCTGCATCAGGCTCATCATACCGCCGCCTTGCCCGCTTCCGCTCATCATCTGATCCATTGCGCCCTTCATAAGACTTGCCGCTTCATTTAATGATGACATTGCATTTTTCTGCATTTGTGCGGAAGTCGGGCCCTGCTGGTTCTGCATCATGTTGATTGATTGCTGCATTTCTGATAGTGCTTTGCCAAGGGCTTTACCCATTTCGGGAGTTATTGCAAAAGTTTTTTGGGAGAGATCACTCATCTTTTGGAGTAATCTACCCAGGTTGCTTTGCAGTGAACTTTGTTCGCGGGAATTTTTTGAAAATTCATTTGAATAAGGACTCAATTGCTCGGTATCGTTCTTCAGTTTTTCCTGATCCTCCGAAAGTGAGAGCAGGTCATTCAGTATCTTCATCATATCATAAAAAGTTTGCATCTGGTTCATCTGCTGCATACTTGATTGTAGTCCCTGCATCTGTTTCTCCAGACTCTTCATGTTTTGTGAGAGCTGCTGCTGATTCTGCAATGCATCAGGTTTCTGCATCTTCTGAAGATCATTTGCCGCCTCATCAGAAAGTTTTTCGTTGTTTTGCTTTTCAAATTCTTTTTGAAGTCTATCGAGCTGATCTTTCGGCATATCCTTCATTCCGCTCATCTTGTCGTTCAGCTTATCCATTTCTTCATTAAGATTCTTGAGATCTTTTGTGATATCCTGTTGACGCTTGGAAAGTTCATCCCGCTTTGGCTTATCCGAAAGATTGGATTGATCGGTTTTACTTTTCAACTCATCAATTTTTTCGGCAAGTTCTTGTGTTCGTTTTAACAGCTCATCTACTTTTTGCTCAGCTTGAATTCTTTTAAGAAGATTAAGTGTACGTTCGATGCTCTTCTTAATGTATTCCTCGTTTGCCCTCATCTCTTCCATTGACATCTGAATATTATCACGATTCAAACTTTTTAGAGATTCCTGCATCCGCTTCATTGCTTCCTTCATCTCTTCGCTGCTCATTTTCTCAAGCAGTTCTTGCAACTCGTTGTACTTTTGAAGCGTTTCTTCCGAAAGGAGGTTGTTCTTTGCAAGATCATTTTTCATTTCAGATAGCTTTTGGGAAATCTCATTTACCCTTTTTCCAATCTCCTCGAATTTCTCTCGAGCTCTTTCAATGCGTTCTTTTTCCTGCCAGGAAATATCTTTAGAGTTTTGCTTTAAATTATCGCTGATCTTTTGCATCTCTTGTTTCAACTGTTCGGCTTCTTTCAGAGTTTCGGTTAAATCTTTTGCAGCATCTTCCTGTTTGTTCTGGGCATCGGCAAAAAGTTCATCAAGCGATGGAACGGTGATTGTGAATTGTTGAGTTCTGGAAGATTTGGGTCCATTTATTATATCGTTATCGAATACTTCTAAATAATAAGATAAAACCTCACCCTCTGCGAGAACTAACGGTGCAAGATCCCAAACGAAATAAATTTCATCCTCTTTTAGTTGTTTTGAAATCGTCACGGGAATTTGGGTAAACTCGTCGGTTGTCTGCCGGTATTTCGATGAAGTAAGCCGGTAATTAAGATTCATTTTGCTAAAACCGTAGTCATCCGTGATTTTAGAAATGAGTGAAATCTTTGATTCTTGTCCTAGCTTTATGTTCTGAGTTGGAGAGATAAGTTCTATTGTTGGAGCGGCATCACGCAAAATTTTGATTGAATATGCAATTGGATTAATGTTTGTAAAGCCCTCTCCGTCCTCGATGAGAATCTGATAATCTGTTTCTTTCGTGGCAATAAATTCAACCCAAGACTTTGTTGAGGCAACATTCATTTTTTTATTTGTGCTGCCGCTGAATAAAACCGCTGCTTTTGAAAGCTCGCGCGAAGAGTTCAGCATCAATTTAATTTTACTGCCCGGAAGAGCTGTAATGTTTCCATTGTCTTTTTGTGTCTGATCCGGCAAGCGCGAATAAGCCGGGGGAGAGATAGCCAACTCAAATCCCGTGATAATGGGACGATTGATAACGGAAACCTTATAAGTCTCGCTGGTAATTTTTTCAGCATAAGCGAAATATTCGAATGAGCTTTTTACAGATCGTACCTCAAAAACAAAATAACCGAGTGAGTCGGGTAATAATATCTTTTCGGAAGATTCCGATTGTTCAGAATATTTGGTTGAAAGAACAACTTCTGCGGGTTTTTCTCCAATGGCCTTAATCCTTATGGCAACATCTTCGCCTTTGGCAATTTCAATATTGCCGGGGGTAATTTCAAACACAAATTTCGGCGGAGGGGAAAATTTTTTATTGAAATTTATTAATCGCAATGCCGCGGAACTTAATCCCGGGACAAATGAAATGACGACGAGACTGACAACAAACGTGATCAGACCGATTCTGAAATATTTTCTTGCCAGAGTGAAATCAACAATCTTGGTGAAATCCAAGTTCTTTGTTTTGCTATAAACATTTTGAAATGCAGCGTCAACAAGTTCGCCGGAATAGTTGTTGTTTTTTTCGTATAAGAGCTGGACAGTATTTGCAAGCTCATCTTTAATTCCGGGAAAATGTGCACCAATTTTTTTTGAGGCATTAACATAATCCGGACTAACATAGTAGAGTAGATCTTTTAAAAAGGGAAGTGCGACATAAAGACAAAATGCGAGGACGAATAATGTGATTACTGCCCAGAACAAAACTGTTCTGACACCGGAATCGAATTTAACAAAGGCTTCCAGAAGGACAAGAACGAGCGAAACAATGCACACAACTGCCACAAAAACAAAAAGTCGTTTTAAACCGTCTCTTCGTTTTTCCCGCTCAATAACTGCGCGAAGTTTTTGCTGTATTTCGTTCAAATAACTATTCATTTATTTCTTCGCCCGTTCGGATTAGAACATTAGTTCATCAACGCCCACACAACGATATTTGTTCCAAACTTCAGGGCTTCTTCTCTTTTAGCCGGTGGATCTTTGTGCACTTCCGGATCAGTCCAACCGTCGCTCGGATTACTTTCATATGTATAATAAACACACAGCCGTCCGTTCACAAACACACCAAAACCTTGAGGTGGTTTATTATCGTGCTCATGTGTTTTGGGTACTCCATTCTGAAAACTATAAAAGCAATTATACAAACCGTAACTGAATGGAAGCTCTGTCAGATCTTTATCCGGGAAAACTTTTTTTAATTCACGCCTGAAGGCTTTATCTAAACCGTAATCGTCGTCAACATATAAAAATCCACCATTCTCAAGATACGCGCGCAGCTTCTTTGCTTCGTCATCGGAAAACACAACATTACCATGTCCCGTCATGAATAAAAACGGGTACGCAAAAATATTTCCGCTTGTCAGATCAACAAATTCATACACAGGATTTGTTTTGATGTTTGTATTCTGCGCCACGAATTTCAACAGGTTAACTTCCGCAGAGGGATCGTTATACCAGTCTCCGCCGCCGTTATATTTCAGCCTTACAATTTTGAATTTGCTTTCATCCTGAGCCAGGACAACTGACGCAACCAGAAGTATTAGTAATACTATGTGATTCGTTTGTTTCATTGTTTAATGGTTAATTTGCATGCTGAAGATAACCATTTCATTTTTAAGTCTGTAGAGACAAATCCAGCCCACATTCAGAAATCCAAATATGGCTCGCAAAAATATTGAAGGGCAAAATTCGTATTTAGATTTTGTGCATCGTAATTTTGTTAAGAGAAAAACAAACCACGAGACCGCCATGAAACAGTTTAGTCGTCTTTTCATTATTTCATTTTTCCTTTTTTCATTTGCCCAAGCTCAACAGGCCAGTTTTAATAACTATTTCACAGATCAAACTATGCGGATTGATTACTTTCACATCGGTGACGCGACAAGTGAACTTGTAACGGTTGACCATGTTTATCAACAGGGAATATGGGCGGGCAGTATGAAAAATCTGATAGATGAGTTTAACAACGGCGCGTATTACTACAAGGTTTTCGACCTAGCTTCCAGCAAATTAATTTTCTCCCGCGGATTCGACAGTTATTTCAAAGAATACCAGACAAGCGATGAAGCATCAAAAGGAATCAAACGGACCTATCATGAGAGCGCCATCGTTCCGTTTCCTAAAAACAAAATTAGATTTGTACTGCAGAAACGCGATAAACAGAACGCACTGAATGATGTTTTTTCAACCGAGATTGATCCGGCGGATCTTTACATTATCAAGGATGCCGTTAAAGACAAAGCTGTAAAGGTTTACAAAAGCCATTTTAGCGGCGATGCCCACTCCAAAGTTGATGTTGTGATTCTCGGGGACGGATACAGCGCAAATGAACAAAAGAAATTTGAAAAGGATTTAAAACGCTTTACGAATGTTTTTTTTAATCAGGAACCATTCAAATCACAGCAGAATAAATTTAACATTTACGGCGTGTTTAAAACATCTGAGGAAAGCGGTATTGATGAACCCGGTGCAAATATTTATAAGAAGACAGCACTTGGTACAACATTTTATTCTCTCGGCTCGGAACGTTATGTACTAACCGAAGAAAATAAAACCATGCGTGATCTTGCTGCCCATGTTCCGTACGACGCTATTTATATTATGTGTAACAGTTCACGTTACGGCGGCGGCGGAATATATAATTTTTACTGCACCTTTGTTTCGGATAATCAATTCAGTAATTACATTTTCTTGCATGAGTTCGGTCATTCGTTCGGCGGATTAGCCGATGAGTATTACACCTCCGATGTTGCATACAACGAGTTCTATCCGCAAGGACAGGAACCGGTTGAGCCGAATATTACAAGATTGCTTGAGAAAAACAATTTAAAATGGAAGGATCGGATTACATCCGGGATAGATATTCCAACACCTTGGGGAAAAGAGAATTATGATAAAATGGATTATACCTGGCAGAAAGAACGCAGGGAATTGAACAAGAAAATAGCAGACTTAAAACGAAACCGCGTGGCGCAAAAAGAAATTGACGCCTCTCAAAATGAGTATAATATAAAGGACAAAATGCACAGCGATGAGGTTGATAAATATCTAATTGGCAGTAAGTATTGGGAAAAAGTCGGTGCGTTTGAAGGCGCCGGGTATTCGGCAAAAGGAATGTACCGTTCCATGCTTGATTGCCTGATGTTCTCTAAAGGAACAAAACCATTTTGTAAAGTTTGCGAACAGCATATTGCGAAGGTAATTAACCATTTTGCGGAATAGAAATTAATTAAGGGAGGGAATATGAGAAAAGGAAGAATCAACTCGGCTATGGTTGCATTTGCAGTTATAACATTTATCTCTTGTTCTTCCACAAACCAATTGTTAGATGTTATTAACAGAGAGAAAATAATATGCGGTTTGCGCATCATTGTTGAAGATGCGCAAGCGTATTATAAAAAAGCTGCCAACATGGGTGGCGGCGGATATACATTTTCTGGATGGACGATGCACCCCGCTCTTTCCGCTTCTTATTATGGAAGATATAGTGCTACCGTGTCTCCGCAGCATATTGTTTTGGTAGGAACAGGAGTTACTCTTGGTTTTGATGGGAAAAATTTTGTAAAAATAACAATGTTTGCCGGGCCAAATTCAGTTATTTATACTTCCATTCAGAACTAATAATTTTTAGGCCGGGTTTTATCTCAGCCTTTTTATTTATCAAGTCTTGAATGCCATCCAACTATCAGCTAATTTCAAATCCAATTAATCATCAATAAAAAAATCAGCTTTTAACATGAAAATCTTTTTTCTAAACAATCCCGCGGCTGGAAATAAAAATGGTGCTAAATATTTCCCATTAATAAATAGAGAATTCGATGTATGGAATATTGAACGCGAATCGGTTCAAACCGAATATGCCGGACATGGTACTGAGATAATCAAAAAGCTCGATTTTGAAAAATATGACGGTATTGCAGTTTCCGGCGGTGATGGTACTTTGTTCGAAACAATCAACGGTTACTATGCCAACAACTCTTCTAAAAGAATTCCGGTTGGGGTTATCCCCGTTGGAAGGGGAAATGCATTTGCCCGGGATCTTGATCTTGTTACGGAAAGATGGAAGGAATCGATAGCCACGATTTCATTAGGCAAAACTAAGAAGACTGATGTCGGAGTTTTCACAACCGAAGGGAAGAAATACTATTTCATAAATATTCTCGGCTTTGGTTTTGTCACAGATATTGCGGGCACCGCATATAAACTGAGAATGTTTGGAGATCTTTCTTATGTATTGGGCGTATTTTATAGAACGGCAACTTTGAAATCATACGATCTTAGAATTGAAGCCGATGGGAAAATAATAGAACGCGAAAATGTGTTTGTAGAAATTTCCAATACAAGATATACCGGAAAAGATTTCCTTATGGCTCCTTCGGCAAAACTTGATGACGGGCTTTTAGATGTAACTCTTCTTAATAAACTGAGCCGCCCAAAAGTACTTCAGTGTCTCCCAAAGATTTTCAAAGGTACACATATCCACATGAAAGAAGTAGAAATATTTCAGGCAAAACATTTAAAAATTGAAACCGGATCGCCCAAATTACTAACGCCGGACGGACAATTGGTGGGCACCACACCGATCGAAGTAGAATGTATTCCGCAGGCGATTGAGATTTTTGTAAAATAATTTTATCCGGATGCATTTTTTCCAGGCAGGTTATCATCGGGCAATTTATATTAGCACTCAAAATTTTGCATAGATATTAAGTTTCTTATGTAATATCTTATTGCAGAATACTGAATCAGATAGACAACAATACACAAACAAATAATATGAGGTTATTATGAGCCTGCTAAAATTCCGTAATATTTTTACGGCAATAATAGTCTGCGCATTACTAATTTTTTCTTCACTATCCGCACAGCAACAACCGGAAGCCCAGCAAACACAAACTCCAACAGTCGAGACTCAAACGACCCCGGCACAGCCAACCATTGTTAAAATCTTTGGCGCTCAGTTAAGTATTTTTTCTTTGCCCGACAAGACCGAACTTTCCAAAGCACCGGTTAACAAAACCGGAGCCGGCGGATTCAAAGTCTCTAAAGCAGGTACATATTTTGTCAAGGCAACATTCGGCAAGAAAATTGATGCCGAAGCGATCAAGGCATTGAGTATTGTAATTAAATATCCAGACGGCACTAAAAAAGCGTTAGTCACCAAACCTGCGGCAAATGGTAAATCAATTGAATCGGTAGAGTTTAACTGGGAAGCATTTGAAAAACCAATTTTTGCAACTATAGCCAGCACACAGGGGACTGTTAATACTCTGGGAATGAATGATGCCGGAAAATGATAGAAAATAAATGTTCATATGAAAAGCTGATTCTGTTAAACGGAATCAGCTTTTTTATTATGGAAACTCAACGACAGAATTTACCAGGGCAGTTTTTCCAAATCAACATTTCCGCCGGAAAGAATTAGGCAGACCCGCTTGCCTATAAACTTTTTCTTGTTCTCTAACACAACCGCCAGGGGAACGGCTGCAGAAGGCTCAATAACAATTTTCATCCTTTCCCAAATCATACGCATCGCAGCAATTATTGTTTCTTCACTGCATGTAATTATTTCGCTAACATTATTTTTTATAATGGAAAAAGTTTTTTCACTCAGCTGTGTTAAAAGTCCGTCGCAAATTGTCTGAGGATTTACCGATGGCTGAATTGAACCATCTCGCAAAGAACGGAATGCATCATCGGCAGCCTTTGGTTCAGCACCAATGATCTTTGTCTTTGGTGAAAAATATTTTCCGCTCAGACATGTACCGCTCAACAAACCGCCTCCTCCAACCGGAGAGATCAAGTAATCCAACTCACCCAACTCTTCAAAAATTTCCTTTGCGCAAGTTGCCTGTCCCGCTATAACGGAGTAATTATCATATGGGTGAACAAAAGTAGCGCCGGTCTCGGCAACCACCTTTGCCAGTTCTTTTTCACGCGCCTGAAGGGTTGGTTCGCAGAAAACTATTTTGGCTCCATACCCCTCAACGGCAACTTTCTTTATTTGAGGAACTGTGCGGGGCATTACTATATACGCAGGTATATTTCTTGTTTTGGCCGCAAGGGCCAGTGCCGCAGCGTGATTGCCGGATGAATGTGTAGCTACTCCTTTTTTGAAATCAATCTTTGGAAGAGACAGGACGGCGAAGCTGGCACCCCGATATTTAAAGGCTCCCACTTTTTGCAGGTTTTCACATTTAAAAAATAATTTACACTCGAGAATTGAGTTTAATGATTTTGAGGAAAGAATCGGAGTGTGGTGAATCATCTTCTGGATCCACTCACTCGCCTGAATGATGTTATGTTTGCTGGGTTCGTATTGTAGGAACATATTACCTCCACCATTCATTACTATGATTTTTAATAATTCCACATAATTTGTGCTGAATTTCTATCATCTATTTAGACAGCGGTTCGAAAGAAAGCCACACATCATTTTATTTTAATAATTCCAAGAGTTATATCATCACTTTGTTCGGCATCGCCCCTGTATTTTTTCACTTCATCAAAAACAAGTTTTGATAAATCGTTCGCATTTAGATTTCTGTTTGTAAGGAGCAATTTCTCAAATCGATTTTCACCAAATTCTTCATTATCTCTATTCATCGCCTCGGGAATTCCATCCGTATAAAATACAATCATATCATTGCTTGTCAATTCAATTGTTTCGGAGCAGTAAGGAAATTCAAGACTGCCAAGCATTAATCCGCCGACTGAAAGTTTATCAAACGAATCTGAATTATTCCTGAAAAAATAGATCGGATTATGTCCCGCGTTTATACTCGTAAGTCTATTACTTTTGCAATTGTAAAATCCAAACCACGCCGTAACAAATTTATCCGGAGTGGTTGAGGCAATCAAAAATTTATTAAAAGATTGTACAAATTCTATAGTATCAAAATTATTTTTACTGATAATAAAATAAAATTTAAGAAAAGAATAAAGAGTAGAAACTATCAGCGCGGCGGGTATGCTTTTACCCGATACATCGCCGACGAAGAATAAAGTCGTTTCACCATCAACTTCAATCACATTAAAATAATCTCCTCCGATTTCCTTTGCCGATTTTAGCTTAATACACAAATCAACATTATTTACGTAGGGAAGAATCTCCGGCAGGAATCTTTGTTGAATCTTGAAAGCTGTTTCCAACTCATACTTGGTTTGTTCAGCTTTGATTTCAATCTCAATCAATCGTGCGTTATCAATAGCTACTGCGCATTGAGCGGCAAGTGCTTCGAAGAGCTGCAGGTCTTCTCTGCCGAAATTCAATCCGCTCTTTTTGTTAATTACCTGTATTATGCCCACCAAATTGTTTTTGTTAATCATCGGTACGCAGACCATGTTCCTGGTGTGAAAGCCGGTAGAGATGTCAAACTCTTTGTTGAAGCGTGGATCTGTGTAGCAGTCGTCAATAATTAACGACTCTCGTTTCTGGGCAACCCATCCCCCAATACCCTCGCCGACTTTCAGCGGTTTTGATTTCAAAGATGTACCGGTACCGCCGGAAATGGTATGAAAATACAAGTCATCATCAACTTTATTGTACAAGAGGAGAGAAGCTGCGTCCGCTTCCAGCAATTTTTTGCTTGCTGCAATAATCTCATCAAGAAGTTCCTGAAGCGGCTTTCTTTCGGAAATGTCCCTTGTAATTGTCTGAAAGAATTTCAAACGCCTTAATAACGAAACGTATTCCCCCTTGTTAAGCTCTATAGTTGCCCTTGTAGCCATTATTTGCCTTTCACTTGCCACCTAATATAATGAGAAAAATGAATCAATAAATAAAAATCAATTTGATTTAATAGCTTGCCAGAAAAACTCAACGTGTTTAGTAACTCTTTCGTGAACCGCACTAATGTTCTTATGATCATCGGAAGATAATAATTCTGTTCTAATTAAAAAGAGGGATGCTGTAAATTCATCGGCAAGAAGAGCCGGGTCGAATTCTTTAACAATTTTTGTTTTGACCATTTCGCCGAGGATCAGCTGACAAATTTTTCTCAGCTCGCTTAAATAATCGGCTGTAGATAATTCAATATTTCCGATGTGTGTAAACTGTTCCATTAAAAGTACACGGATAAATTTTCTTTCTTCCGGCTTACTCCAATGTTCAATTAATCTCGAAGCGAATTTTTTTAGAAACCTCTCCGGATTGGCAACCTCATCAAGAAGATCATCGCTTAATATTTCTTTGCTGATCGTTCTTAATTTGAAAGATGAAAGTATCGCCAGAAAAATTTCTTCTTTCGATTTGTAATGGTTGTATATGGCGCTTTCCCGTATTCCGACTGCACGAGCAATTTGCCGGATGGATGCGCCGGAGTAACCATATTGAGAGAAAAAGTCTAAAGCGGAAACAAGTATTTTCTTTTTCGTATCAGGGAATTTCATGGGCGCCAATTTTTAATGAACACTCGTTCACAATATAACAGATTGTATGCTAATGCGAAAGTACTACGTCGTTCTGATCTCTTAGGAATGCAATTGAGTCAAGCCAGCATTTGAACTGACTTGTGGTGAGTAATATGATACGGGGGGCAAGCCCACAGTATTTTGCTAATTTTTCCGAATAAGAAAAATCTATTTAGAGAAATATGGACTTTATTATGGAAGCTATTGAAATTTTGGTTAGAAGAAAGCTAATTAGTTTTTTTATTTGCTCAATCAAGATCTTCCAAAATTATCTTCCAAAATTGACTGAAGTTTTACCAATGTTTTTTCCCAATCTGCAAGCTTTATCTTTTCGCGTTCAATAACTTCAGCCGGTGCTTTGGCAACAAAATTTTCATTCTCCAATTTTTTGCGGACACCTTCAAAGGAAGACAACAAGCGAGCAATTTCTTTTTCAATTCGGGCGTGTTCAACGGATATATCTATCAAACCTTCGAGCGGAATAAAAATATCACAGCCTTTTACAACGGCAGAAGCGCAAGCTTTTGGTTTATCAAGATTTTCATCAACCATAAGCTGATCAATTCTTACAAGTGTTTTAATATACCGCTCTTGCGAACTTGTAATTGAACTGCTTTTCAGAAAAACATTTATCGGTTTAGCCGGCGAGATATTCATCTCTCCCCGTATGTTTCGTATTGCCGTTACAACTTCCTGAACAAAGAAGATCTCTTTCTCAGCAGTATCGTCAATCATTTTTTCATCAAATTTCGGAAACTTCTCAATTGAAATGCTTTCGCCGTTTTTGCGTTCGTCCAGTAATTGCCAAATCTCTTCAGTTATGAACGGCATGAAAGGATGAACAAGCATCAGCATCTCTTCATATAATGAAATTGCCCGTGTAAGCACGGCAGATTTAACTTCATCGCTTCCATGATACAACCTGTTTTTCGCCAGCTCAATAAACCAATCGCAGAAGTCATTCCACACATAACTGTAAATTATTTTTGATGCGGCGTTAATCTCAAACCGGTCAAACGCTTCATTAATTTCTTTTATGGTTTTGTTGAGGCGGGATAGTATCCACTTATCGGTGAAATCAATGTGTTTGAATTTCAATCTTTGATCAACCTTGATGTTCTGTGCGTTCATCAATAAAAATCTTCCGGCATTCCACATCTTGTTTGCAAAGTTTCTTCCTATTTCGCATTTATCATTGCTGAACAGAACATCTTGTCCCAGCGGCGCGATATAAATAATTGCAAAACGAAGTGCATCGGCGCCATACTCATCAATCAGATCAAGCGGATCGGGAGAGTTGCCGAGCGATTTACTCATCTTTCTGCCCTGCATATCCCGCACAAGACTGGTGAAGTAAACATCTTTGAATGGAATTTCATTTTTAAAATAGAGTCCGGCAATAATCATTCTGGCAACCCAGAAGAAAATTATATCTGGGGCTGTTACGAGAAGATCGGTTGGGTAATAATAATTTTGATCGCGTTCATTTGTAAAAACATCCTGTGCCCATAACCAGCTTGATGCCCATGTATCCAGAACGTCCTCTTCCTGATGCCAGTTTTCTATGTCAGCAGGTGGTTCAACGGCGCAATAAATTTCATGTGTCTGTTTGTGATACCAAACCGGAATACGATGACCCCACCACAATTGGCGGGAGATGCACCAGTCACGGATTCCGCTCATCCAATGTTCATATGTTTTTACCCAATGTTCAGGATGAAATTTTACCTTGCCGTCAAGAACTACCTGAAGCGCTGGTTTACAGAGATCATCCATCTTCATGAACCATTGATCTGAGAGATACGGTTCAATTGGAACATTTCCGCGCTGAGAGTAGCCAACTTTGTTTGTATAGTCTTCGATTTTATAAACAAGCCCAAGTTGTTCCAGCCGGGCTACTATTTTTTTTCTAACTTCATATCTGTCAAACTCTTGAAATTCTTTTGGTACATTTCCGTTTGTAGTTGCGTCTTCATTGAAGATATTTATTATCTCGAGCTTATGACGCATTCCCATATCATAGTCATTTACATCGTGGGCAGGAGTAACTTTTACTGCACCGGTTCCAAATTCTTTGTCCACATATTCATCCGCGAAGAGAGGAATTTCTCTTCCGACAATTGGAAGAATAATATTTTTGCCGATGAGGTGTTTGTATCTATCGTCTTCCGGGTTGACTGCAATTCCGGTATCGCCAAGCATTGTTTCCGGGCGTGTTGTTGCAACAACCACAAATTCATTAGAATCTTTTACCGGATATTTGAAATACCAGAGCTTGCCCTGTACCTCTTTGAAGAAAACTTCTTCGTCTGAGATTGCAGACTTTGAGGCCGGATCCCAATTTACCATTCGATAACCGCGATAGATCAATCCTTCTTTATAAAGATGAACGAATGCCTCTATAACTTTTTTGTGATAATGCTCATCCATTGTGAAACGCTCGCGTTCCCAATCGCAACTGACGCCGATTTTCCGTAGCTGCTGGAAAATCATTCCACCATATTTTTCTTTCCATTCATAACAGTGTTCTAAAAATTCTTCGCGTGAGATATCGTCTTTTGTTATACCCTCTTCTTTCAGCAGAGCAACAACTTTAGATTCAGTTGCGATTGATGCGTGATCAATGCCCGGTACCCAGCAGGCGTTAAATCCTTTCATCCTTTTATAGCGAATGTAAATATCCTGAAGCGTATTGTTGAGAATATGCCCAATGTGAAGAATGCCGGTGATATTTGGCGGAGGAATTACAATTGTATATGGAGTTTTTGTCTCATCAACTTCTGAATGATAGAGTTTGCGATCTTCCCAGTATTTATACCACTTGTCTTCAACGTCTTTTGGATTGTATGCTTTTGGAATATCTTCAAGATTCTTCGGATGCATTTATTACTCTGAATTTTCTAATAATTGAGTGCAAATATAAAAAAACTTGATGCGGGATGCTTGATAACAGCCCTAAGTTCTTATGCGGGAAGGTTAATCTGAATTGATAAAAATCCAGAATAGTAATAAGTCATACAAATAACATTTATGCAGCAATATATATCTCCACGTAAAATTTGCATGCACAGAGGTTCTTCCATCGGTGCCTGGATCTAATTCGGAAGGCATTCTTTAAAGAACAGAATATAATGGACTAAATCGAAGATCAAAATCTTAAAGACAGACAGCTTAAACCACCGTCAAGTTTTCTGAATTCCGAAACATCAACTTCAATTGTCGTATAACCGGCATTCTCAATCCGGTTTTTTGCTTTGGCAAATCCTTTGGGGACAAGTACTTTTTTATTAACCCAGATACAATTTGCTGCGTAGCTTTCATCCTCATCAATCTTGATGAGATTATATTTCTGAAAATCAGGGTGGGAAATAAATTCTCCGCATACAAGGAGGTTGTTGTTTTCTAAATATGAAACGCCTGTTTTAAGATGAAGCACCTTTTCCAGTTTTATAACTGAGCCGGTTAGTCCATGCCGGTTTAATATTCCGATGAGCTGTAGGGCGCCAATTTCATTTGTCCGTTGTGACAATCCGATATAACAGTGAGAGCCAACCATCATTACATCACCGGCTTCCAAAGTTCCCGGCGCATCTATTTTTTCTACATCGGAATAAAATTTATTTAACTCATTTTCGACTTTTACAATCTCACCTTTTCGCGAAGGAGCTCCTGGATTTGTTATGACTGCACAAGCGGGTATGAGCAGTGCGGTATCTTCAATAAATGTTGAATCCGGAAAGTTGTTATCTGACTCAAGTATGATAACATCAAGACCGCAATCTTTAAGAGCATCAATATATTGTTGATGCTGATGGAGGACTTTATCATAATCAGGTAAGCCTAATTTTGCAGTGGTTAATCCGGTTATTATACTGGAGGAGGGAGAACAAACAATTGCCCGGGAAAATTTCACAAGTCTATTCCTTCCATTTATTGAACATCCTTCCAAGGTGAAGTTTTTTTGACCATCTGATAAAAATCATGGACAACACAATTCCAAGCAGAAGAATAACAATATTTGCTTTGTAAACATCAATACCTAATGCCCATAGCCCGGCGCGGATTCCGCCAAGAATAAAAAAGAACGCAGCCCAATAATCTTTTTTCGAAACCGATTTATCTTTCTTTGCCGCAAACAGCAGCAGAGCAGAAATGAATATGAATAAAAGAGCCTCCAAAGAGATAACGACTTTAAAATCGGAATGGAAAATCACCCGGATAGAAATATCTAGAAGGAGAACAATAATCAAAATGACTATCGCTCTTTTAAAATTACCGAAGGTTGATCTATCCATTCTAATTAGACAATAACATATTTAGACGCAAGTGTTCCGCAGATAGGACAACTCTTATCGGGTTTTCCAAATTCAATATGTCCGCAGATTGGGCACAAGTAAATTTCGGTTACATCAAGGTCTTTTCCCTGCTCTGCGGTTTCAAGTGCAAGTTTGTAAAGTTCTGCATGAACTCTTTCCGCATCGAGAGCATATTTGAACATGCGTTGAGCTTTGTGATTCTCATTTACAGCTTCTTCATGCATTGGAGGATACATTTCCGTGAATTCGTAGGTTTCGCCCTCAATAGCTTCTTTTAAATTTTCCACTGTAGATCCTATTCCATCTAAAGAACCGAGATGTCCCTCTGCATGAATTCTCTCTGCTTCTGCAGTGGTCTTGAATAATTTTGCAATGTTAACAAATCCTTCTTTCTCTGCTTTCCTGGCGAATGCGCGGTATTTTTGATTCGCCTGACTTTCACCTGCAAATGCTTCTTTCAGATTTTCTTTTGTTGTTGCCATGACTTGATTCCTCTATTTATTAAAGTATGCGGTTATAAAGCAATCTGAAATATCTGGTCTAATTTGTAAATCATAACTTTGCCGTGAGTCATATCATTTGCTGAATTAATCATCGCATCGGCAACGGTTTCACCATCGATTGGGCGGAATTTTTTTATAAAAGGAACGAGACCGGTAATTACTTTAGCAATAAATATTCCTACCTGTTCCCCACTCCTCTTTTCATTCCGTTTACCAAGAAGAATGGATGGCTTGAAAATAAAAATTTTTTTGAATGAAAGTTTTAACACACGTTCTTCCAGCTTTCCTTTTATTCTCAGATAAAAATTACCAGCAATTGGGTTTGCGCCCACGGATGAAACCAGAAGAAATTTTTCCACTCCGTTTTCGGATGCCGCTATGGCAACTTCATATTGATAGGTGAAATCAATTTTATACTGTGTTTCTTTATTCCCGGCTTTCTTGATTGTGGTACCCATGGCAGAGAATAATTCATCACCGACAATTTTATTTTTCCATAATTCGATATTATCAAAATCAACTATGTGCTCTTCCAGTTTCGGATTAGTTATTCCCATAGAGCGGCAAACAAATACCTTCACAATATCGTAACGAACATCTTTCAATAATTTTATTGTTAGAAATCGTCCGATAAGACCTGTAGCGCCGATAATAATAGCAGTTTTCATTTTATTTGTTTTCTTTTTTTGATTCAACATATTTTGTTCCGCTTGGACCGTTGCCCGTTACCTGAAGAAGAACATCACTATTTTTCGCCCAAGCAAAATGCGGCTGGTTTGCCGGTTCTGTAAAAAAAGTGCCCGGAGTCATCTCTTTCATCGCCGATTCATCAAACTTATCCCCATATGCGTAGAGAAATTTTCCTGAAAGAACTACAACCACTCTGCTATCCGGATGAGTATGTGGCAGAAGTTCTGTCCCTCGATTTATTTTTACTTGTGTAGCATATAGACCTTCAAGTTTCGGGTCTCCGGAAAGGAGAGATGTTGAGATTTTATAGTTAGGATCGGGACTTTTAATCCATTTCATCTCACTTGGAAAAATTATCTTAGGCTTAACTTCATTGGATTGAAGAATAAGAAATCCGAATCCCGAGAAGAGTAATACAAACAAGAAACCATTTTTAACTGTTTTCATTCCAATTCTCCGTCTAATTTATAAAGTAAATATAATTAGGAAGTTTTATTTTGTATCCGGTATTTCCGCCGGTAAAATCGCTATCCTGATCGCCTATGCAAGCAATTATTTCATAGCCGTTTTTTACGAGCTTGTCTCTTTTGTGGGATTTAAATTCTCCTGCAGGTATTTTGGATTCATCTACATCGCGGACAATCAGTGTATCGAATTTTACAAAACCTTTTTCAATAAGGTTTCTGCGCGTTGATTCCAGAGTAAATGCCGCTCTGCCTGTAAGGAAAATTACATGAATTTTTTTCGAAATAAGATAATCATAAAAATGTTTCGTCTGAGGCAGTGCTTCTGCAATTCCTTTAAGCTGCCACTCGTCCCATAATTTGGGGATAAAACCAAATCCGATCTCCTTTGTTATTTTATAGTTGGAGAGAGCTGTTTCATCTATGTCAAACACAACGGCAGATTTATTAGTAAGCTTCATCTCATCGATTGTTCGGATTGCATCATCAATAATTTTTTCACTCTCGCGGTCAAGTTCACCGGACTCATAGTAATTCTGAACCAGTCTTTTTGCAGTATCAAGATTGGTTAATTCTGATTTTGAAGAAGAGCATGCAGATATAATAAAAAGGAATACAAGGAAAAAATATTTCATCTAAAACTCGTGTTTATATTAACGAACAATCAAATATACACTTAAGGAGACTTCTTTGAACCACAAAAAGTAGCAATGTTAATCTACTTGCCTTTGCTTTTCAGCATTCTATTTAAAGAAATAGTTTTTACACGTCTCCACGAAGGTGTATAAAATATTATGTTTTTTAAAATAGAATCTAATAAAGCAGTTGCATAAATTTTGAACCAACAAAAGAAAACGAAATGCCAAACACCCTAACATTTATTCTTTTATTCGGAGCTCTTCAAGGGCTGTTGCTTGCAGTGACCTTGTTTTTTAAAAAGCAGAACCAACATGCAAATAGAACGCTGGCAGTTGCAATACTTTGTCTATCGTTGGACTTATTAAGTGTTTACTCAACTATGATGGGATTATACAAAGAGAATCCCTCTATTTTTGGAGCGACACACGCATTTCCGTTTATTTATGGCCCTATCTTTTATTTATATACAAAAATTCTTTCAGGGAATGAAAAAAAATTCAGGCTAAAATACCTGATTCACCTTATTCCATTTGTCATGGCTCATTTATATGTCTCTCCTTTCTATTTATTGTCTCATCAAGAAAAACTAGTTAGAATCAATCAGTATTTAACAGAGATTCAGACAGACATGCTAGTTATCGGAATACTCAAGCCAATTCACGGCTTGGTGTACACGGCACTTTCTTTAAATCTTTTGGAGGGTTTCAGTAAAAAAATTAAAAGAGGTTTTTCAAATATTGATAAAATCAATTTAGACTGGCTGAAATATTTAATTGTATCAACAACGGTTGTATGGATTGTTGTAATAATTTCCTTTATGAATTTTTTTATTACAGAATCCGCTGCAATATTTGATCCAATAATATACCTTTCAATGTCGGTATTGATTTATGCGATTGGTTACGGAGCCCTAAATCAGCCGGAAGTATTTACACAAACAGAATTCATAGATGAAACAAAAGCTGAGTTGGAATTAGCAAAAGAGAAATATGAAAAATCAACTTTGAACGAAACGGACATTCAAAAAATAAAAACCGAATTGCTAAAGCTAATGAATTCTAAAAAATTATTTCTAAACAGCGAATTAACTTTGGCGCAGCTATCAAAAGAATTGGGAGTTACTAATCACAATCTTTCGGAAGTTATTAACACATCGTTCAAAAAAAATTATTATGATTTCATTAACGCATATCGAGTTGAAGAGTTTAAAGAGAGAGTCAAAAACCCCGAGTTCTTAAACTATAGTTTGTTGGCCATAGCGTTCGAATCGGGGTTCAGTTCTAAATCATCGTTCAATTCTATTTTTAAAAAATTTACAAATCAAACACCTTCAGAATATATAAAGCAAGTTTCTTAAAGCTCATACTCAATTCCAAATACAGGTAATGTTGACCAAGATTTTAATGCCTTGAGTTTATTTTTCGTTTCGTCCCAAGCATAACCCCAAATATTTTCTCTTCCGTAAACATTCCAAACGCTGATGTATAATACAACGCTGGAATTATAAAAGTGAAAACGTTTATCAACACGTAAATTTAGAGAATGATACTCTGGCAGACGCTCGCCGTATATTTTTGTTAGATCAACAATACCCCTTGAAGCCGCCCGAGAAGCTTTGGAATCGAAAGGAGTATATGGAGTTCCGCCGCCGTAAATCCAGCGTAAGCTGAACTCCCATTCTTCATTAAGTTTGTAGCCGCCTTCTACTGCAAAGGTAAATTTATTATCATATGCTCTGTCTCTCCAAATGCCAAGCCCGTCTTTGTATCGGCTTCGGAAGTATGAAGCACTAACCATTCCATAAAAATCTTTGGCAAGTTTCTTTTGCAAAATGATTTCAACACCTCTGCTGTAAGCAGTGCCGGTATTATTTAATTTCTCATTGCTCATGAACACAGGATTTTCTACTGCCTGGTCTAACACAAATGCTTCTGGTTGATTTGGATTGATAGGGCAATCCCTGTATTCCTTATCATAAAGCTCTAAGGAAAATTTTGTGTCTTCAGTTAACAAGTGGCTGAATCCAAGAATCACATGAAGGGCAAAAGGATTTTTCAACTCTGCAAAAGTTTTATTTTGACTTAGAACGATGTACGGGAGCGTTTGAGAAAACAATCCACCCGAAGAATAAATTTGAGTTGTTTCATTGATGTTGTATGAAATATTTAAGCGCGGAGAAATATTTGTTCGTTTATTAAAACCAAAGTAATCAATTCTAACACCCGGTGTGATGGAAAGATCTTCTATAGGATTCCAACTTAAATTAAAAAACGCACCCGCTTTTAAGCCGTTTAATTTTTTATTTACAACTAACTCCGGTGTAGTGTAACCAAATCTATCGGTAAAAGGAAAGTAGTGATGATCATAATCATTTGTTGTGTATTTGAAATCAAAACCAAATTGTGTTTGAGTTTTATTAGAGAGTTTGAAGTGGTTGTTGTTTCTAAAGGAAAAATCTTGTTCAACAGAATTGTTTTTATACAAATTGTTTTGAGTGCTCACTTCGGACACATCATTATCTATATCTAATATTGTATGAGAAAAAGTAAAATTAGAATATCCTTTTGTACCCCATAAAGACAATAGATTGACTCCTACTGTATTTTTATTTCCGTTATAACCGCCAAAATAATTATCCTCAAATTTAATTCCTTCATCATATGACTGATAGCTTTTATCGATTGCGCCGATGCTTAAAATAGAGAGCTTCAGTTTATCAGAAATATCATACACAACTTTGAAATGGAAATCGTAATAAGTTGGAACCGGTCCGTTGATTTCTGTTGATTTGAAAATCCAATCAAGGTAGCTGCGTTTAGCGGAGATTAGATAAGAGCCCTTGCCATTTGCTATTGGTCCTTCAACCTGTCCGCCAATTGCCATAAAACTCGCATCAAGCTGAAGATCGAATTGTTCTCTGTTTCCTTCGCGGAATTTTATCTCCATAACTGAAGAAAGCCGGTCTCCATAATTAACCCCAAATCCGCCGGCAATAAAATTTACATTCTTTAAAAAATCTACATTGATTAAACCGATTGGTCCCTCCGAAGAGCCCTGTGTTCCGTAGTGATTTATGTTTGGTATTTCAATGTTGTCAACAAAAAAAGAATTTTCAATTGGGCTTCCGCCGCGGACTATTAAGCTATTTTTCTGATCATTTAGTTTTGCAAGACTTGGCAGACCAAATAGTATTCGGCTAACATCTCCTGCAGAACCGGGAGATCTTCTAATTTCTTCAGAAGAAAAACTTACAGAGCTTGCCTGCAGATTATCAATGCGTGAAAAATAACCGGCGTTTACTACAACATCATTCATTTTTACTAAACTCTGTTGTAATTCCGCATCAACAAAAGTAATTCTATTCGGGCGAACAATAACATCCGTCTTGGTAAGCTGTTCGTAACCGATATAGCTGAATACCAAAGTATAATTGCCAACGGGGAGTTTCCGTAATTCAAATTTTCCTTCCAAATCAGTAGCCATGCCAATGTTTTTGTCTTTTACAATTACATTTACTCCAATTAATGGAAAAAGTCCTTCTCCATCTACAACATTTCCTTTAATGCTGCCAATTGGTTGAGTTTCCTGTGCAATTAAAAAAGGAGTGATTAAAAAAGAAAAGAGAATAAATAAGTGTTTTGCTTTCATGTGTTCCTCAAAAGATTTGTGATTTTTGAGGTAAAAGTATATTAATACAGTAAGGAAAGCGTTCAATCCGATTGGTTTGAACGTGCAAAACGCTGTTTGGACGAGATTCTTATGAATTAACTATTCTTTCAGTTGCCCCGTCAACAATCGAATTGGGATAACCAACGTATTTTAAAAGAGCAATCGCGTTTTTGCTGCTGGATTTACCGGAATGAAGCTTGTAATCAAAAACTAATCCGGTTTCGGTCATTGTTTCTCTAAAGTGAAAGTTCTGATAGCTTGCACTTAGAATGTCGGTTAATTGCAAGTCATGAGTAGCCACAATTACAAAGTCTTTTTGATTATTTAAGAAGCGGAGTACTTCAATTGAAGCGGCGGTTCTCTCAATAGAATTCGTTCCGCGGAAAATCTCATCTATTAAAAATAAATGAACGCCCTCAGTTTTTGACGAATTGATAATTCTTAAAATTGATTCCACTTCCGACATATAATAGCTTTTCCCATTAATCAGGTCATCGCTTCTTTCTATTGATGAAACCACTTTGAGAAAAGGTGCTTCATACTTTTCGGCATAGCACATATTAAAAGTTTGCGCAAGAATTGCGTTTACTCCTAGTGTTTTCAAAAAGGTAGATTTGCCGGACATGTTTGATCCGGTGATGATCAGACATTTTGTGTCGAAGGTAAAATCATTTGGAATTGGATTAACAACTAAAGGATGGGAAATTTTATCTACACAAAATTTTGGAGTATCGGTAAATATGGGATGACAATAATTAGGAAATTGTTTTCTATAGGACGCTACTGCAGTTAGTGCGTCGATATATCCCACAATTTCAAAAATACGCTGCAAACTTTTTATGTTTTTCGTGAGACTATTAACTGCAGAAAAAAATGTGGTTATCGAAGAGAGAGTGTACATATTATAATATATCATAAAAACATTCGTTGAATCATCGAATTGAAGTGAATAAACTTTTTTCCCGATGGACTTGGCGTATTTAAGCTCCTTTTTAAGCTCAGTCTTGATATCGGCAAATCGGGTCGGTAATAAATTGGCAACTTTGTGAGATATGCTTATTAGCGTGTTTAAGTATTTGAAAGAAACCACCAACTCGGTAAGTTTTTTTTCATACAACAGATAAATTATCGAGTTGACCACGAATACAAGAGCAATAAATCCCCAATGAATAAAATTGAGAAGAAATAATACTGGCACCCAAAAGCTTAAAGCTGATAGAAAGTAAAACAGAAAAGCATAACGCGGTTTATCCGGAAGAGGATGCCATAAAGAGTAAGCAAGATATTTAGCGGGCAACTTCGCTAATCTTAAAAGTGCAACCTGGATATTCTGGCGTAAAGAAATATCTTCGGCAATTGAGGTTATGAACTTTTCTCTTTTGTTCAGCTCCTCTAAATCCGTTCTTGGATTTTTTAGCATATCGTAGAGAATCTGAGAACCGATTGGAGTAATTGTTCTGTTAATCACTTCGAACAATTCATTAAGATCAAGATCTTTCCAGGTTTCTTCGTCTATAGAATAAAAATCTTTTGCTTCTCTTTGTTTATTAAATCTGGAATAAAATTTTGATGTTTCCAAATCATATGGGGATTCTGGAAACTTGCCCCAGTCGGCATTAATTTTTTTGAGAAGTCTTCTCTTTTTGAAATAGGCTAAGATATTTATAAGAACCGCGATTGTGAAAATTGTGACGAGAAATAATATAAGGTTGGTAAATGAGGTCATAATTTGTTGAACCCCTGTTTATTCTAAAAAGATTGTACTAAAAATAATTTTATTGTCAAACCAATTCACGATTTTCGTCGTGATAAACCGACCATTCGCAGGCGGGCTCAACGAAGCGTCGTCATGCCGAGCGGAGACGAGGCACAATTCCATTTCTCGACTTCGCTCGAAATGACTGTAGATCATTTTGAGGCAACCTTTCTATTGAAATCTATAAAATATATTTACTCAAATCTCTGTTCTTAACAATCTTATCAAGTTTTTGGTGTACCATTTTACCGCTAATCTCAATTTCTCCTTCCGGCATTTTATCCGGTACTTCAAATAGAATATCTTCAAGAAGAGTTGTGAGAATTGTGTGCAGTCTTCGCGCACCAATGTTTTCCACCTGATCATTCACAACAGCGGCAGTGCGCGCTACTTCCTTAATAGCATCTTCCTTGAATGAAATATCAACACCTTCTGTTTGAAGCAATGCAGAATATTGTTTGAGCAAAGCATTCTTTGGAAGGGTTAGAATTTTTACAAAGTCCTCTTCGTTTAAACTTTTCAATTCAACTCGGATAGGAAAACGTCCTTGAAGTTCGGGAATCAGATCGCTCGGCTTCGAAACATGGAATGCGCCCGATGCGATAAATAAAATGTGATCTGTTTTTACGGGTCCATATTTTGTATTAACGGTTGATCCTTCAACTATAGGAAGAAGGTCGCGCTGAACGCCTTCACGTGAGACATCAGGCCCCTGCTGACTTTTAGCTCCGGCGATTTTATCGATTTCATCAATAAAAACAATTCCGGATTCCTGCACCCGCTGAACAGCTTCCCGCTGAACAACTTCCATATCAATTAACTTTTCAGCTTCTTCCTGCGCAATTAATTTTCTCGCTTCGCGGATTGGAGTTTTGCGCTTCTTCTTTTTCTTTGGAACCATACTGCTCATCATTTCCTGTAGATTCATGGTCATATCGTCCATTCCCATTGGTCCGAGAACCTGCATTCCAAATGCCGGGGCGGTTGTGTCAAATTCGATCAGTTTATCATCCATTTCACCGTTGCGAAGTTTCTCGCGCATCCATTCACGGGTTTTCTCATTTCTCAATTCTTCGCTTTCGCTATTTTCCTCTTCAACCGTATTTGCTTTCTTTACCGGAGGAATTAATTGATCCAAGATTCTTTCCTCTGCCATCCGTTCTGCTTTCTCCTGTACTTCAAGAGTCTTTTCAGAACGAACCATGCTGACAGATAGTTCTGCGAGATCACGAATCATCGATTCAACATCCCGTCCGACGTAACCAACTTCTGTATATTTAGAAGCCTCGACTTTTATGAACGGTGCGCCGGAAAGTTTTGCAAGGCGACGGGCAATTTCAGTCTTGCCAACGCCGGTCGGTCCAATCAATATTATATTGTTCGGCATAATCTCTTCTCGCATGCTCTCATCAACCTGGCGGCGTCTCCATCTGTTTCTCAACGCAATAGCAACAGCGCGTTTTGCATCGTCTTGTCCTATAATATATTTATCCAGCTCTTTTACAATTTGCGTAGGTGTAAGATCTTTTGTGATATTGTTCTTCATTACTAGTTTCCTCATTTGTCGATTACTTCAACAGTAATTTTATCGTTTGTGTAGATGCAGATGTCTGCGGCTACTTTTAATGATTCTTCTACAATTTCTTTAGCGGAAAGGTTACCATATTTCTTTAACATCTTTGCTGCAGCGAGGGCGTACATACCGCCGCTTCCGATTGCTACAATTCCATCTTCCGGTTCAATAACGTCTCCTGTTCCGGAGACAACGTATGCCTTCTCCTCAGAAACTATTGCAAGCATAGCCTCTAATCTTCGTAAATATTTGTCCGTGCGCCAGTCTTTTGCCAATTCTACAACTGCACGACTAACGTTGCCGCTATATGCTTCAAGTTTTTCTTCAAAACGCTGAAGTAATGTGAATGCATCGGCGGTAGAGCCGGCGAATCCGGTAATAACTTTTCCATTAAGAAGTTTACGGATCTTCATCGAGTTATGTTTCATAACAGTGTTGCCGAGCGTTACCTGTCCGTCCCCGCCGAGAGCAGTCTGCCCGTTATGAATAATTCCTATAATTGTTGTTGATCGTATTTTCATTTTAAGTTCCTTTTGATTTTTCTCTAACCACTCTCATAGTACAATATTTTCAGAATAAAATTTAATGGAACGCGGATGACACGGATTCAACAGATTTTCGCGGATTTAACCTGCCTACCGCAGGCAGGTCTGTGTAAATCCGTTTAATCCGTTTTATCTGTGTGCTATTTTTTTACAACCTATTTCAAATACTCATTAACCTGGCAACACTAAGGATAAAGGGAGAGCTATTTAATTTTTACCGGAAATATCCTTGGTACTCTCTTCTGATATTCTTTGTATTCATCACCAAACATTTCAATTAGTTTTCGCTCTTCATAAATAGAGCCGATATAAAAATAAGCAATTATACAAAGGTACATAGTTATATAGAACACAGTCATCGTTGGCCGAAATCCTAAAAACAAAATCGAAAACAGGTAAATCGGATGACGCACAAACTTAAATGCGCCTGAAATTTTAAATGTCTGTTTTTCATCCAGATCGCTTACGTTATATCCGCCATTCATATAGCGATTGATTTGAGCAATTCCAACGAACTCTTTCCAGTCAATTCCACGTGAAGCCCAGACTAATCCAACGAGTGAAAGAATCTACAGTACAAATGTAATGATATCGAATGGAAAGCGTAAATCGTAAACTATTATATCTGGTTTTGGCGAAACAGCGTAAAACGCCATGAAAAAAATTACGGATGAGACATTGTAGAATAAGCGATAGAACGCAATCTTATTCCCTAACTTTTCTGCAAGAGCCCGTTTTATTTTTAAAGAAGCTAGCCATGTATGAGAGTAGGCAAAAAGTGTAAATAGCAGGATAATGGAAATTACTTCAACAAAGATCATAGTTCCTTTCGCAAGCGTGCGACAGGTATTTTAAGAGCTTCGCGATACTTGGCAATTGTCCGGCGCGCCACGTGTATTCCCCTCTCTTGAAGAATGATTGCAATTTTGTCGTCGCTATACGGATTATCTTTGGGCTCGTTATCGCAAATTTCTTTAATAAGTTCTTTGATATGTTTATTCGAAATGTCATCCCCGGAATCGGTGGACAAACCTTCGCTGAAGAAATATTTCAATTCATGAATACCCTGAGGGCTCTGCACAAATTTTCCGTTGACAACGCGGCTGATAGTCGAGATATCCATTCCGATCTCTTCGGCAATATACTTGTATATCATAGGCTTTAGAAAACGGGGGCCGCTTTCAAAAAATTCATATTGTCTTTCAAGAATGGCGCGCATGATTTTCATAAGAGTATTGCGGCGCTGATGCAATGATGCGATGAACCATTTTGCGGATTCGAATTTCTCCCGCAGAAATTTATAGGTTTCCTTTTCGCGTGGAGAAATTTTTCGCTTATGTTTTTTCGTATCGATCATTTCAAGATATGTACGGCTGATTGTAACTGACGGAACGCTTCTGTCATTCAATGTAACAATATAATTGTCTTCAACTTTTTCTATCAGAAAGTCCGGGGTGATCTGATTCATCTCTTCGGAATCGATATTCCCTTCACCCGGTTTGGGATTCAACTTCTGAATTACATCAATTGTGGTGCGCAAAGTTTCTTTCGATAGATTCATTTCTTTCTGAATCGTATCGAAACGCCTGTTGGCAAAATCATCAAAATGTTCCGCAATAATTTTTTCTGCCAGATAAGAATAATATGGATCGTATGAGGAATTTTTTATTTGGACGAGCAGGCATTCCTGCAAACTGCGGGTTGCAACGCCAACAGGCTCCAGTGTCTGAATCTGTCTCAGAATCTTTTCGGCTTTTTCTAATGTAACATCGATTTTTTCAAACAACGTCAATTCATCAACAATCTTTGCCAGATCTGCTTTGAAGTAGCCGTCTTTGTCCAAACTGCCGATAATGTTTTCGCCAAGAATAGTTTCTTCTTCTGTAAAATCGAGCATATGCAGCTGATCTATTAGATTTTCTCTCATTGATTTTCTTTGCGGTGCAATCGGCTGGACTTTTTCTTCATCGCGGCTTCTGTTCAAACGGTCGAATTCATGTTCGGATTCGGTCTCGTTCATATAATCTTCTATCTCGAACTCATCATCTTTGCTATCGTATTTCTCTTCTTCGTCATCGGAGGTCGTTACTTCGTCTGTATCATCATCCTTTTCCTGTTCAAGATCGTACTCTTCATCAAGAGTTTCTTCCAGGATAGGATTCAACTCGAGCTCGGTTTTAATGCGCTGTTCGAGAGCAAGCGTATTTAATTGGAGCAGTTTCTGATATTGAATCTGTTGAGGTGAAAGTTTTTGTTGTAATGATAATTTATGTTGAAGCGATAGCATAATTATTTATCGACCGACCCTTTTGTTTTAGTAAACCAATCTTTGCCATATTCGCGTTCAAGAGATTCGCGGCAGAAATCTAAAATTTTTATCTGTGTAATATTCCCTTTTTCAAGCGCCGGTTGACATTCGGAATATTTTTCGAACCGTAAAACATCTCCGCCAAATTTCGAAATTCTAATAGGGAACAGATGACAAGAAACAGGTTTGATGAAATCAATCTTTCCATCACGATAAGCTCTTTCAATACCACACTTGGCAATATCTCCATCCCAAGTTACAAAAACGCAGGCTCTGTTGTTTAAACTTCTGGTCATAAGTTCGTTCTGTTTGTTAATCCAGAATCCGTTCTTCTCAATTATTTCCCGGTGTTCTTTCGGTAAATACTCCATTACCACCGGAAGAATTTTATTTATTTCTTCGATCTCATTCCCCGTGATGGGTGCGCCAAACTCACTCTCCATGGTACAGCAAGCCCCTTTGCACTTTGAAAGATCGCAAGTGAAATTTACATTAGCAATTTCTCTGTTAACATACACGTCTTCTACTTCAATAAATTCGGGATTCATATCCTCTCTTTGCCGGTAAGGGCTCTAAACGCTAATGGGCTAAAAATTTTTGCGAAAAGATACAAATTTTGTAATAGCAAAAAAAATAAACCCCCGCTCAGCTATAATTAAGAACCTACCTGCCGTGTGTGTTGCACAAGGAAGCATGTCATTTCGAAGGAGTGCCGTTTTGTGGAACGACTGAGAAATCTTACGATAATGTTACATAAAGATTTCTCACCACAAAAAACGTGGTTCGAAATGACAGTGAAAGGAGTTCTGCAACATGCTCGCCAGGCAGATTGAACGTGTAGAATTAAATTGTAAACAGTAAATTGCATATAAAAAGGCGGACTTCTTGAATTTCAAGAACAAAGTTGTTTTAATAACAGGTGCCTCTTCCGGAATCGGAAAAGCAATAGCACGTCAATTAGCAGAAGAAAATTGCAGACTTGTCTTACTTGCCCGGAGAATTGAATTACTGGAACATTTAAACAAGGAATTGCAGCTAACCGATGACAAAGTTCTAATTATCAAATGTGATGTTGGCAAAAAAGAAGAAGTTGCTTCTGCTTATGAAAAGATAAAAGAAAGATTCGGCGGTGTTGATATTGCAATACTTAACGCCGGCTACGGTCACGAAGTAACAGTTCAAAATTATAATTCCAGATTTGCAGAAGACACATTCGGTGCTAACATTTTTGGTATTGTATATTGGGTCGAACAGCTTCTTCCTAGATTTATTGAGAAGAAGGAGGGTGTGATTGTTGGGGTATCAAGTCTTGCCGATAACCGTGGATACTCCGGCAGCGGATTCTATTGTGCAAGCAAAGCAGCGGCGTCTGTATATCTTGAAGGGTTACGGATAGAATTAAAACCGAGAGGCATTAAAGTTATAACGGTAAAGCCCGGATTTGTTAGAACCCCAATGACTGAAAAAAATAAATATCAAATGCCGATGCTAATGGAACCGGAAAAGGCAGCGCAGATTATTACAGAAGGAATTAAAAAAGAAAAAAACATTATTCAATTTCCATGGCAGATTGTTCTCGTAACAAGGCTTGTTGGGTTTCTGCCAAATAGTTTATATGAATGGCTTGCGGGGAAACAAAATAAAATATGAATTATAGGTTAAATAAAAATATGTTTGTGTTTTCGAAGCGGTTTTTTTATCTGCTTCTTCTTACTATTTCTATCTCTCTCGTTTCATGCAAAAGTGAAGATTCGCCGGTTGAACCGGTAGAGCAGAAACGTGGTGATATTGTAAGTACAAATTTTATTACAAACTACAGCAGACAAGTTGTTCAGACTTTTATAACTCTTGCCGCCGGTCAGCAGATAAATGTTACTCTTAAGTATGATGTTGATGCTTACAAGATAGTATACCGCACACTCGATCCGAAAGGAAATGTTGTTATCGCATCAGGAGCGATTTTTATTCCCAAAGGAAAAGATAATCTTCCTTTGATAAGTCTTCAGCATGGGACACAAACTAACAGAAATGTAGTAGCTTCTGTAAATCCGCTTTACTCAATTGAGGGTCTCACCGCCGCTGCGCTCGGCTATTATACTTTGGTTCCGGATTATCTTGGTTTAGGCGAATCAACATTGCTTCACCCGTATCATTATGCAAAATCATCAGCCGATTGTGTGATTGATTTAATTCGCTCAGGCAGAGAGTTCGCGCGGAGTTCTAATATAAAATTAAATGGACAGGTTTTTCTTGCCGGCTATTCCGAAGGCGGGTACGTTACTCTTGCCGCTCATAAAGAGATAGAAAAAAATTACAGCGGTGAAATAAAAATTGCTGCCTGTGCGCCGATGGCGGAGGCGTATGATCTCAACCTAACTGCTAAGACTATTCTCCAGAAACAAACGTACAATCAGCCGTCGTACCTTTCTTTTTTTGTCGTTGCCTACAATGAAATTTATAGATGGAACAAATTGAGTGAAGCGTTCAATTCTCCATATGCCGAAAAAATGCTTTCTCTCTTTGATGGGACCAAAATAACAACGGAAATCAACGTGCAGTTGACAACTAATATCAGCCAACTCTTTAAACAAAATTTTTTGAACGCATACCTTAACGGAAGCGAGGCGGATCTTACAACCGCTTTTACAAATAACAGTTTGTTGAATTGGACTCCGTCGGCACCTCTCCGGTTTTATCACGGCAGCGCTGATGAATATGTCCCGTATGAAAACTCTACTAATGCGCGCGACTATTTTAAATCAGTAGGTGCAACTGTTGAATTAATAACTATTCCCGGCGGGACACATACCTCAACAGCTTTGCCAAGTATTATCAATACCATTGATTGGTTTGAAACAATCAGACTTAACAAACATGTGCTCGCTTTGCGCTGATATAGAATTGTCTCTGCCTCTTAGTAAACTCCAAACAACTGATAAAAAAGTTCTATAGTGTTCTAAAGTACCTTAAAGAAAATATTCAGACAAAAATGATTTTTTCAAAGTCATGGAACCCTCTGAAAAATACATTTTGTCACTTCGACCGAAGGGAGAAGTCTTTGAATTTAGAAAGATTTCAGATGTTTCTCATGATGACTTTTTACGAGGATAATATTCCACCCCAGTATGTTTATTTCTTCTTCAACTAAATTCACCCGGCAAGGGATTGCTGTGTAATATTTCTAGACAATAGTTCTATGATTGATTTCCGCTTTCCCCTTGACAAGGCTGGTTAAATTCAGTTATTAACTCATTTTAATTACTCAAGTTGATAATTAATTAAAAAATTATAAATTACACTCAGAAAATTTGAAACTTTTAATTCCCCGTTGCGAAAATCCTATTCTTCCTGAATAAATTTCTTATTCTGATATTATTCATTTTGCGGATCCAGTATATACTCAACAGTACTTTAATACAGCTATAATTTGTTTCTCATGCTGGGGGTAGATGGTTTATAAACAACAATTTCTAAAACTATTAAGGAGAATTCTATGGGGAAAAATTAAAAAATTTTATTTGATGAAATTTTTTACTCTAATCTATCAGCAGACAAATTGGATGAGGGATTAGAGAGGTCTCAAATTCTATTAATTTCTTGCCGACATCGAATACTGAAACTTTATAAAAAATTTCATTTGTAATTATTAGGAGTTGGAACATGAAAAAATTATTTATTCCTATAGTTTTATTCTTGTTGGTTGCAGCGCTGATATAACCGAAAATCCAACAAGTCCGCAGGATAATACCTCAGTAAAAAGCCAAACCCTGCCTAAACAAATAAGTGCTGGTAAAATAACCCACGAAAAGGTATTTCCCGAAGTTTTAAAATTTATGGAGACGAAAAGGAAAGAGTATGGAATAACATATAGTCCAAATTTAAAACCCCAAAAGTCACAAAGAGTTGATATAACAAAAATTCCGGGTATAGTTATTCCAGCACTAAGTGAAATTGAAAAATTATATCAAGGAAACGGTAAATATTTTTCCGGGCATAATTATAAACAAATTGAAGATGCATCTCCCATGACGGGTAAATCTTCTCCTGGGCCAAGCATAGTACAAAATGATTTTATTACATTTGACTATTATAGCTGGTGTATACCTTATCCGAGTCCACAAAAACCATGGTTTGAATATATGGGATCTGGTCAAGAACTTAAATATAATGGAAGTCCATTCCCAATGGATGATATGTATGTAAGGTCGTATCATTTCTTTAATAGTTCCCTTCAAGATTATGTGGAAGCCGAGGATTATGATGTTTCATCAATAGAAGCTTCTGATTGGCATGAACAAGCACAATGGCCGTATTTCTGGGAAGTTGGTGGATATCATTATGGTTGGAATTATAGCCCTTGGATCCAAATCGAAACTGTAAGTTATGCTTATGATGGAGATATTTAAGATAAGGATTGAGAAAAATTTTAAATACTTTCTTATTTAAAAAAGTTGGTCCAAAAGGTCCCAGAATATTCGGGACTTTTTGGATAACATTTATTATTGAAAAACCGGTTAAAAGATTTAATAGGTGATACTATGAAAAAAATTTTTGTTTTTATTTTTTCGTTGTTATTATTTGTTTGTACTTCCTTCAGCCTTCAAAAATCAATTTTTAACTCTGAAGGTATTAAATGGCAAACTCCTTTAAGACTTTCAGACAGTACACATATACAATTTGATTATTCGATGCTTTCTATAATAACGCAGGAACATATTATTTTTCCATACGTAGAGAGCACAATGGATACTACTGTACCTATAAAAGATGCTAATAATATTAATGTATATGTTAGGAAATTTAAAAATGGAATTCTTTCAAATGCTATTAATTTAACAAACAGCATCTATAATTCATCCCATCCCATAATAAAAACCGATAAAAATGGGATTACGCATTTAATCTGGGGACAAAGCTTTCTTACACCAAGTTCGTCATCATATATAAATCCTAAAGATATCTACTATTCTTTTTATAATAATGGTATCTGGTCTTCTCCGGAAAATATTTTTCATTTAGATTCATTAAAAAGTCTTACTGCTTATAGAGCCTCAAAACTAGAAATAGATTCCCAAAACCGTTTGCATTTACTATGGAAGGGAGAAAATAAATTAACAGGTGAACATTTTTATCATAAAGTTGAACAAAATTTTACCTGGAGTGAGACAAAAGAGATATTGTTTAGAACAGCCGATTATGATTTTATTTTTGATAAAAATGATAGAATGCACATGGTCTATTTTAGACCGGAACTAAGCGGTGGATATGATGAAAACAGTGTATACTACCGTTATTCGGATAATTATGGTGAATCATGGTCTGATTCAGTATTGGTGCATAAATCCGGCAGTCAAAATGCGATTAGAGCACAACTTTTTATAGATCAAAAAAATAAAATCCATATAATATGGACCAAAAATCTTTCCGGGCTAAAGGTTGCAGCAGAAACAATATATCATTCATTCTCATCTGACGGTGTAACTTGGAATCAACCTAAAGCTATTACTCCTCAAGTGCTTGATGGAACACTATATTTCAGTGCAGCAATTGATAAAAATGATAAAATTCATTTAGTATATGATTTGCGGAAGGGTTTTGGTCAATTGCCGGTAAAATTATGTTATACATACTGGGATGGTACAAATTGGAGTGTTCCTGAAGAAATTTTGACTGATGCTCAAATGCCAGCAATAGAAATTGATAATTCTAATTTTCTTCATCTTGTCTTTGCTGACGGTATGAAAGGATATAAATATTATACCAGAACAACTACACCTTTAATAACAAGAGTTGATGAAAAAAAAATAACATTCCGGACAAATATGAGTTATATCAAAATTTTCCGAATCCATTCAATCCGGCAACAACCATAAACTATCAATTACCGGAGAATACTTTTGTTACAATGAAGGTTTACAATATTCTGGGTAAAGAGGTAGCCACATTGGTAAAGGAGAACAAACCGCCCGGATACTATAAGGTAAATTTCGAAGCGGTTAAACTTACAAGCGGCATTTATATCTGCACTATTAACGCAGGCAATTACACTCAATCGAAAAAAATGTTGCTTATGAAATGATGTTGAGAAAGAAGCAACAGTTCTATTCAGGAGATTTCCAGGCATTCAGCCAAATAGATTGTATATCGGACTTCTGAAAAAAATGGATAAAAAAAAGGTCCGGGAGATTCATCTATCAGAATGTAATAAAACAGAAAACTTATAAAGGTTTAATACTGACTGCGCATCCGCCCCCCTCTGCAAGTTTTATTCTGAGTATATCTTTTGATGTAACCTGCTGTGTGTGAATTTTATACACCATAGGATTCTTTTCCCAGTGCGCATCGTCCGCGTCGGCATAAATTGCAGCCGAGTATATTTTCCCTTCATCCAAGAAGGAAAGATCCAGGTTGGCGGTGCGGGAATTCTCATCTGTTATCGCACCGGCAAACCAATCGTTCTTGCCTTTGGCTTTTCTTGCTACGGTGATGTAATCGCCCGGCTCCGCCTCGAGATATTTTGTATCATCCCAGTCGACCGCTACATCTTTAATAAACTGAAAAGCATCAAGATGCTTTTCGTAATTCTCCGGAAGATCAGCCGCCATTTGAAGTGGTGAGTACATTGTTAAATAAAGAGCAAGCTGTTTAGCCAGTGTGGTATGAACTTGTTCCTTTTTGTTTGGATCGTAATAATCCATTTTGATCTGAAAAATTCCGGGAGTGTAATCCATTGGTCCGCCCAGTAATCGTGTAAACGGGAGAATCGTTTCATGTTCCGGAGGATTGCCAACACTCCATGCGTTGAATTCATTTCCGCGCGCAGCTTCGCATGCAAGCCAGTTAGGATATGTGCGGCTCAACCCAGTTGGCCGAACCGGTTCATGAGCATTTAACATTATTTTGTTTTCGGCAAGTCTTTCGGCAACACGAACGTAATGATTAACCATCCATTGTCCGTCATGAGATTCACCGCGCGGAATAATTCTTCCAACATAACCGGTCTTAACCGAATTATAACCGTATTTTTTCATTAAGACATAGGCTTCATCCATCCGGCGTTCGTAATTAGTTACAGAGGCAGAAGTTTCATGATGCATAATTAGCTTAACATTTTTCTCTGTAGCGTATTTCGAAAGTCCGGCAATATCAAAATCCGGGTATGGAGTTAAAAAATCAAAAACATTTTCTTTCCATTGTCCGTACCAGTCTTCCCATCCCACATTCCAGCCTTCAACAAGCACACCGTCAAATCCATGTTCGGCAGCAAAATCAATATACCTTTTTGTATTAATGGTTGTCGCTCCATGTTTGCCGTTGGGTTTAATGTTTTTCCAATCAGTTGTTAGCAGGTTCACATTTTTTGTGTCGGTATAATTCCATGCTGCTGTTCCAATGTGCATTTCCCACCAGATGCCTACATACTTCATCGGCTTTATCCAGCTAACATCTTTAATTTTTGAGGGCTCGTTAAGATTCAATATTAATTTTGATGAGAGGAGATCTTCTGCTTTATTACTAACAATAATTGTTCGCCATGGTGTGTAGAACGGAGCCTGAAGATATGCTTTATTGCCCACAGCGTCGGGGACAAGTTGTGAAGTCAAAATAAATTTTGATTGATCAACCTCAACATGCATTGCGGGATAGTTAATCAAAGCTGCTTCAAAAATGCTGATGTATAATCCATCATCGGATTTCATCAGCAAGGGTGTCTGAACATAATTTTTACCGATTAAGGTTTTAACACCAATTTCATTCACATTTTTCCCGAATGTTGCATCAATGCCGCTTAAACTAGACTTTGTGTAGTAGTACTCATTTGAATCATAATCTCCCGGAATCCAAAATGCTGTGTGATCTCTCGCCAGGTTGAATTGGGTTAATTCATTGGCTACGATGAAGTAATTCAGATTATCCTGTAGCGGAAATTCATATCGGAAACCAAGCCCGTCATCAAATAATCGGAAACGTAAAATCAGTACACGATTATTTACATTTTTCTGCTGAAGAGTAACTGCAAGCTCTCTGTAATTACTGCGGATTGTTTTTACTTCGCCCCAAACCGGACTCCATGATTCATCAACAATTGAGGAATCAACTTTAACTACAGAAAAATTCTTAATGAATGAGGGTTGATCAAACAGCTCAATACCAAGCATGCTTTCATTTACGATGAATTGTTTCTCGTATGAAAGTTGATAAGTTGGAATACCCTCATGATTAACCGAAAAGTGAAGAGCCAAATTTCCGCCGGGTGATTTTATAGTTTGAGCGGAGATCGTTAAGCTTATCAAAATTACTATTAGTATAATTATAACCCGCTTCATAAAAACTCCTTCTCCAAATTATTTTTTATTTATCTGTGCGAAGAAAAGAAATGGTAAATCTTAACTTCGATTATCTTATTCTATTCAAAAAGGTTTTGATTTAATTCCAACCGCGTTAAGAACTTTGGCAACCGGATAGGGTAAAAACGCTCCGCCCCATTGCGGCACTAAATATTTATCCCAGTAATTCCAAAGAAGCAGACCGTCATCTGTTTCCGGTTCAAGCAGATAAGCCGCAACGTTAGCAAGCGGCTGTGCAGTTCGAACAATTAAACTTCCTGCGGCGAATTCTCTTTTCTCTTTTATGTATTCAACTTTGATTGAGTTGTTATAATGACCCTGATTCAATCTTGCTGCGGGTTTCAATTCTTTTGTTTTTATCGTTTGTACATCAAGTGTTGTTATACTCTCAAGCTTTTCGATTTTGATTCCGTGGGCTCTTAGAAGTTTAACCACCTGCGGATCAGGTGCCGTGATTATATACGCATAAGGAAATTGTACACTCCGTTTGGGAAAATAATCAGCAAGGTAAGGAACTGTAACTTGTTTTACTCTGGCAGTCGGTTTCAGCAGATCGCGTCCGTTTGCGTCTTTATAGGATTCCACTTCATAAGCGTTGATAACTTCCGGAGCCGGAGTTGGCTTTTGAATAAACTCAACAGCGAAAGAATCTTTCTCGGTTGGATTCATTCCGCGTGAGATCGTCCTTTCGTCAGCATCTTTTAACGTTTTTTTTATTTCGTCTTTGTTGGCCGAAGCATAATCTAATACTGCTCTCAATAAACTGTATGAACCAAGCACACGAGTTTTAAAATCCGCGTAAACATAATTCTCGTTTAATATAGATAGACGGTTTCTCAAACCGATATAATTTACAATGTAGCGCGGTTCGAATGCGTACGAATCCCATCCTTTACCCGGATCGCGCATGTCTCTGAACTCGCCGTAAAAAACGTTTGGTGTCTTATATTTTTCGGTCAGAGATGTTTTTACAAGCGGCATCATTTTATCGCGCATATAGTTGATAAGATTTCTGTCTGTGTTGCCGTTCATCATCCATGTATATGTTAATGGCTCTGTATGATATGACCCGTTTGTTGTATGAAGATCCAACATAATTGCCGGATCCCATCTGTTTAAAACGTTTGTGATCATTCCGTAAACTTCGGGAGTTTCAACCTTCATCGCGTCGCGGTTCAGATCAAGCATCTGTCCGTTGTGACGAACTCCTACGCCATTCAATGGTCCATTCTGATTTGTTCTGTTCTGTTTGTTGATTTGTTCGTTGCCGTCCGAGTTGAAGACCGGGCAGATTAGAATGACGATATCTTTCAGATAATTCGGAGTTTCTTTTAGCAAGATATCTCTGGCAAGCATTTGCACGGCTTCTTTACCTTCAACTTCGCCGGCGTGTATGTTGGCTTGAATATAAATTACTAGTCGCTTATCCTTCTTCAAATATTTTGAAGCTCTTGCAAGAGGTCTACTCATAATGATAAGAGGAACATCTCTTCCTTCTATACTCTTGGCCATTGATTCAATTCGAATGTTGGGAGAAATCTTTTTAAGCTGATTAAAGAAATCTATTACCTCGCTGTAGCGGGAAGTTGATTCAAAGTTGGATTTCTCTGCCGCTGTAAGAATTTTTTCTTTTGTTGAGGCAGATAAAAATGAAGCTGCGAATAAGGAAAGAAAAATAAGCAGTTTTATGACTTTCATAATCGGTCCTGATAAGAAGTTCTGAAAATTGCCAAACTAATATCGACTGCTGGAAAATTACGAAAACTTATTATAGGTTAAAATCTAATTCGCTACGGGGTAAGTTCCCCGCCGCTTGCGGCGTAGAAACATTATCTT